>CAIUDG010000087.1 GCA_903897925.1 uncultured beta proteobacterium
ATTCGAACCCCGGTACTCACCGTGAAAGGGTGATGTCCTAGGCCTCTAGACGATGGGGTCAAAACCTTGGACGTATCCGTCGAAAACTTGGTGGAGGTAAGCAGGATCGAACTGCTGACCTCTTGCATGCCATGCAAGCGCTCTCCCAGCTGAGCTATACCCCCCAAACCATTACTATCTGGTATCCGTGATCTTGTCTCTGAAACTATCCCGCTTGTGGCAAGAAGCTTTTTAAAACATTCTCAATTTCCGAGCCTCGAATTATAGCGTGATTTTTTAGTGTTTTGCAAGTCTTGCAAATACTTTTTCACGACCGAGCAATTCAAGCACTGAATCCAGCGATGGCGTCTGTGCCGTTCCCAGCACCAACACCCGCACCGGCATCGCCAGCTGGGGCATTTTAAGGCCACATTCGGCCAAAACTTCCTTGATCACCAAAGAAATACTTGCCTTGTCCCAGGCGCAGCCCTGCAGCTTCTCAGACAGCAGCGTCAAAGCCGGTTTCACGGCCTCGGTGACGTGCTGTTCAATGGCTGCGGCATCGGCCTGCACATCGCCGTAAAACCGCGCTACCCAGTCGGCCAACACCACGGTGGTGTCGCAACGGTCTTTCAGCAGGTCACACAGGCGCGCCAGGCGCTCATCGCTTTGGATACCGCGGGCAGTGAGCTGCTGCGCCACCAGAGGCGCCAGCGCCTCGCCTGCCATCGCCTTGATGTGCTGGGCGTTCACCCAGCGTAGCTTGGCTTCGTCAAATTGCGCAGCGCTGCGGCCCAGGTGGTCCAGGTTGAACCACTCCAGGAACTGCGCCCGGCTGAATATTTCGTCGTCGCCATGGCTCCAGCCCAGACGCGCCAAATAATTGACCATGGCATCGGGCAGATAGCCTTCGGTCGCATATTGCGTCACCGGCTTGGCGCCATTGCGCTTGCTCATCTTTTCGCCCTGCTCGTTCAGCACGGTTGGCAGGTGCGCATAGACCGGCGGTTCTTTACCGAGTGCGCGAAAAATATTGATCTGGCGCGGCGTGTTGTTGACGTGGTCGTCGCCGCGAATCACATGCGTGATAGCCATGTCCATGTCGTCCACCACGACACAGAAGTTATAGGTCGGCGTGCCGTCCGGGCGCGCGATCACCAGATCGTCAAGTTCCTGGTTGCTGAATTCCACGCGGCCCTTGACCTTGTCTTCCCAGACCACCGAGCCTTCTTGCGGATTGCGAAAACGCAGCACTGGCGCCACGCCCTCGGGTATGGCAGGCAGCACTTTGCCCGGCTCGGGACGCCAGGTGCCGTCGTAACGCGGCTTTTCCTTGTTGGCCATCTGGCGCTCGCGCAGAGCGTCGAGTTCAGCCACACTCATGTAGCAGGGATACACCAGCTCGGCGGCCTGCATTTGTGCCAGCACTTCGCGGTAACGGTCCATGCGCTGCATCTGGTAGAACGGACCTTCGTCGTGGTTCAGCCCAAGCCAGGCCATGCCTTCGATGATGACGTCCACAGCGGCCTGGGTTGAGCGCTCAACGTCGGTATCTTCAATGCGCAAAATGAAATCGCCGCCGGTGGAGCGCGCGAACGCCCAGGGGTACAGGGCCGAGCGAATATTGCCCAGGTGAATGAAGCCGGTGGGCGAGGGAGCAAAGCGGGTACGTGTTTTTGTCATGTCAAAAGCTGGTCAGTCCACGCGCCAGATCGGCGCAGATGTCATCGATATGTTCCAGGCCGACCGCCACACGGATCAGGCCCTGGCCAATGCCGGCGTCCTGGCGCTGGGCCTCGGTGAGGCGGCCATGCGAGGTGCTGGCCGGGTGCGCCACCAGGGTTTTGGTGTCGCCCAGGTTGGTCGAGAGCGACAGCAATTGCATGCTGTCGAGCACGTGAAAGGCGCGCGCGCGGGCCTGGTCAGCGTCACTGGCGCGCACTTCAAAGGCCACCACGGCACCACCGCAGCCGGATTGCTGCTGCATCGCCAGAGCGTGTTGCGGGTGGCTTGGCAAGCCCGGATAGAACACCCGCTGCACCGAGGCGTGCTGCTCCAGCCACTCGGCCAGCGCCAGCGCCCGGGCAGACTGCGCACGCATGCGGATGTCCAGTGTTTCCAGGCCCTTGAGCACGACCCAGGCGTTGAACGGCGCCAGCGTCATGCCGGCACTCTTGAGCACCGGCAAAAACTTTTCCGTTACCAGTTGCTGGCTGGCACATAGGGCGCCGGCCATGACACGGCCCTGGCCGTCCAGGTACTTGGTGCCGGAGTGGATCACCACGTCCGCGCCCAGCGACATCGGCCGCTGCAGCGCCGGCGTGGCAAAGCAGTTGTCCACCGCCAGCAGCGCGCCGGCCTGGTGCGCAATCTCGGCCAGTGCGCGGATGTCACAAACTTCGGTCAGCGGATTGGTCGGGGTCTCGGCCAGCAGCAAACGGGTGTTGCCGCGCACGGCGTCGCGCCAGGCCTGCAGGTCGGTCTGCGCCACAAAGGTGGACTCCACACCGAACTTGGCCAGGTCCGAGCCGATCAGCTTGATGGTTGAACCAAACATGGAACGCGAACACAGCACGTGGTCACCGGCCTTGAGCAGGCCCATGCACAGCATCAGAATGGCGCCCATGCCGGAGGCTGTGGACAGCGCCGCCTCGGCGCCTTCGAGCGCCGCCAGCCGCCGCTCAAAGCTGCTGACCGTCGGGTTGCCGTAACGCCCGTAGGTAAAGCCTTCTTCCTCACCAGAAAAACGGCGCGCGGCAGCGGCAGCGCTGGGCTGCACATAGCCGCTGGTGAGATACAGCGCCTCGGAATTTTCGCCATACTGGCTGGCCGCGACGGCCTCGCGCACCGCCAGGGTGTCGCGGTGCCAGGCCGGCTCGGGAACGGTGTTCTTGGAGTCCACGGTGGTCCTATTCTGCGGGGTTGGGCAAGGCCAGGCGCGAGCTGTCCTCATGGCTTTCTTCGCCGGCGATGCGGCTCGCGTTGAGACGTTCAATATCGTCCGAATTGATGTCGCCGGTGACATACACACCGTCAAAACACGAGGCGTCAAAACCGCTGATCTTGTTGTTCAAGGAACCGACCGCCTTTTTCATGGCGTCGACATCCTGGTAAATCAGCGCATCGCAGCCAATGATCTGGCGAATTTCTTCGATGCTGCGGTTGTGCGCCACCAGCTCGCTGCTGGTCGGCATATCAATGCCATAGACATTGGGGAAACGCACCGGCGGTGCTGCGCTGGCCATGTAGACCTTGCGTGCACCGGCGTCACGCGCCATCTGCACAATTTCCTTGCTGGTGGTGCCGCGCACAATGGAGTCGTCCACCAACAGCACGTTGCGGCCCTTGAACTCGCTGGCAATCACGTTGAGCTTCTGGCGCACCGACTTTTTGCGCACCGACTGCCCCGGCATGATGAAGGTGCGACCGACATAGCGGTTCTTCACAAACCCTTCGCGGTACGGCAGGCCGAGCAGTTGCGCCAGCTGGGCGGCACTCGGGCGGCTGGATTCCGGAATCGGAATCACCACGTCGATTTCGTTCGGCGGAACGGTGGAGATCACGCGCTTGGCCAGGCTTTCACCCAGATTCAGGCGCGCCTGGTAGACCGAAATGTTGTCCATCACCGAATCCGGACGCGCCAGATAGACGTACTCAAAAATGCAGGGATTCAGGCGCGGCGCGTCGGCACACTGCTGCGCGTGGACCTTGCCTTGCAGGTCCACGAACACGGCCTCACCCGGCTCCACGTTGCGCGTGAACTGGTGCGAAGTGCCTTCCAGCGCCACCGATTCGCTGGCCACCACAATGTTGTCGTCACTGTGCCCCAGGCACAGCGGACGAATGCCAAACGGGTCACGGAACGCCAGCAGACCATGGCCGGCAATCAGGGCAATAACGGCATACGAGCCCTTGACGCGCTTGTGCACATTGCGCACCGCGTTGAACAGGTCTTGCACGTTCAGTTCGCTGCCGCGCGTGGTGCGGTCGATTTCATGGGCTAACACGTTGAGCAGCACTTCCGAGTCGCTGTCGGTATTGATGTGGCGGTGGTCGGTCAGGAACAGCTCGCTCTTAAGCGCTTGGGCATTGGTCAGATTGCCGTTGTGCACCAGCACGATGCCAAACGGCGCATTAACGTAAAACGGCTGCGCTTCTTCTTCGCTAAAGGCATTGCCGGCAGTTGGGTAGCGCACTTGGCCGAGGCCGCAATTGCCCGGCAGCGAGCGCATATTGCGGGTACGGAACACGTCGCGCACCATGCCCTTGGCCTTGTGCATGAAGAACTTGCGCTCCTGCTGCGTCACAATGCCGGCCGCGTCCTGACCCCGGTGCTGCAACAGCAGCAAAGCGTCATAAATCAGTTGATTCACAGGTGCGTTACTGACAACGCCAACGATTCCACACATGGTTTGTTACTCACGAAGAAGGTAAATATTTTCCGAACTCTTGCGGCAGCACCGGCTGCAGCAGCGCCAGCGCACTGCCCGCCCACTGCACGCCCCTGGCGGCACGCCATTCTGTGGCCGACTTCCACGGCGTCAGGCTGACCACCAAGGTGGCTGCCAGCAGCAGCACGGCGCCGCGCAACATGCCAAACAAGGCCCCCAGCAGGCGGTCTATCGGCCCCAGGCCAACCACCGCTAACAAGCGCGACACCGCAAACGCCAGCAAGCCACCGATAAACACCGAGGCCACAAATACCAATACAAAACCTGCGGCATAGCGCAGCGCCCCGCCCAAACCGCCCAGCGGCAACCAGGCACCGACCCGCACCGCCAGCCACTGCGCCAGGGCAAAGGCCGCCACCCAGCTCAACAGCGACAACACTTCATACACCAGACCGCGCCAGGCCCCCAGCAACATCGAGCCCAGCAGCACTGCGGCAAAAATCCAATCCAGGGTGGCCATGGCACTCACACGCCTAGAGTTCCAGAATCGAGGTTGGCAAATTCAGCTTCTTGATCTTTTCCGCGGCTTTTTCCGCATCGGCACGGCGCTCAAAAGGGCCGACCCGGACCCTGAATTTCTTGCCCTCGGCGCTCGGCACTTGCTGCGCATAGGTCTTCAGACCGGCGCGCTCTACTTTCATGCGTGCCTCATGCGCCTTGGCCGCATCGGTGTACGAGCCAAACTGCACCACAAAGCGCGAACTGTCGGCCGCCGCCGGCTTGGCGGCTTCAACCGGTTTGCCGTCCAGCAAGGCCTGCGCCTTGGCCGCATCGGCGCTCTTGGACTGGTGCTCCTGGGTCACGCTGCCCTTGGCGGCATTGCTCTTGGCCTCGGCACGCGGCGCGTCCTTGACCACTGGCGTGGCCACTGGTTTTGCCGCCGGTTTGCTCACCGGCTTGGGGCTGGGCCCGGCAATCACTACTTCTTCCCCGGCATCGACTTTGGCCGGCGCTGCCGACGCTGGACTGCGCTGGGTCTCGGCCGCTACTGCCGCCGCAGCGGCCGTTGCCGCCACCGTCGCTGCCGCCACCGGCAGCCCGGCGCTGGCTACAGTTTGGGTCTCCGAGGCCGCGGCCAGGGCCACTGGCGCCACCAGTGGCTTGGATTGCGCCTTGTCAGGAATATCGATCGGAATGTTGACTGCGATCGGGCGCGGCTGGTTGTCAAACAACAGCGGGAAGCCAATCACACCGGCCAGCACCAAAATGGCGGCGCCAGCCAGCCGATAGCGGGCGCGCTTGCGCAGCGTCTCAATGCTTTCGGGCGCTGGTGCGGGGGCTGCATGCTCCTCGCCATCTTTGCGGAATTTGAAAAATGCCATAGCTGCGCGGACGGGAGTTTTGCGGGTTTAAGAGCTGAGGTGCTTGGCCTGCAAGCGCGGCACACCGTGCTGCAAGACGCCCCCCACTGTGAAGAACGAGCCAAAGACGACGATTCTATCAGCGGGGTCCGCAGCGGCCACCGCCGCCGCCAGCGCCTGCTGCGGATCGGCAAAGGCCTGGCCGCTGGCGTCGCGGCGCTGGTTCTGGGCCTCCCAGGCGGCCAATAAATCGGCACTCCGGGCGGCACGCGGCGTCGGCAGGTCGGTGAAATACCAGCGGTCCAGCATCGGTCCGACCCGGCTCAGCATAGGGCCCAGGTCCTTGTCCGCCATGGCGCCGAAAACCGCGTGGGTGGTCGGAAAAAACCCCATTGCATCCAGATTTGCCGCCAGTGCCGCCACCGAATGCGGGTTGTGCGCCACGTCCAGCACCAGCGTTGGCTGGCCCGGAATGATCTGGAAGCGCCCGGGCAGCTCGACAAACGCCAGCCCGTTGCGCACTGCCTGGGCCGTGACCGGCAAGCGCTCACGCAGCGCCGTCAGTGCCGCCAGCACCCCGGCGGCATTCACCAGCTGGTTGGCGCCGCGCAAGGCCGGGTACGCCAGGCCGCTGTAACGGCGCCCGCGTCCGGCCCAGCCCCATTGCTGTTTGTCGCCCGCCACATTGAAATCGCTGCCGACGCGCCACAGGTCGGCGCCGACTTCCAGTGCGTGGTCTAGCACGCTTTGCGGCGGCACCGGGTCACTCACCACCACCGGGCGCCCGGTGCGCATGATGCCGGCCTTTTCGCGGCCTATGCTTTCCCGGTCCAGTCCGAGCAATTCAGTGTGGTCCAGGTCGATGCTGGTAATCACGGCGCAATCGGCATCCAGCAGATTCACGGCGTCCAGGCGGCCGCCCAGTCCAACTTCCAAAATCGCCACATCCAGCGGGCGCTGTTGCATCACGTGAAAAATTGCCAGCGTGCTGAATTCAAAATAGCTCAGAGATATTTCCGGCTGCCGGGTGCGCGCCGCCTCCACCGCAGCAAAACCCTGCAGCAGCAGCTCGCTAGCCACCGACTCACCGTCCAGGCGCAGGCGCTCTTCAAAATGCACCAGGTGCGGCGAGGTGTACACCGCTGTGCGGTAACCGGCCTGGCGCAGAATCGACTCCAGCATGGCGCAGGTCGAACCCTTGCCATTGGTACCGGCCACGGTGATCACCGGGCAGGAAAACCGCAGCTGCATGCGCTCGGCCACGCGGCGCACCCGCTCCAGCCCCATATCAATGCTCTTGGGATGCAACTGTTCGCAATAGGCCAGCCACTCGGCCAGGGTGGTGAAGGATTTACTCATAGGGCTGCGATTGTCGCCCAGCCGCCAGGGCACTGCCGGCAATGGCATGATCTGCCCCATGCAAAACATCCATCTCTACGGCATTCCCAATTGCGATAGCGTCAAAAAGGCGCGCACCTGGCTCGCCGACCAGGGCATCGCTTATGTTTTTCACGACTTCAAAAAGGAAGGCGTGCCAGCCGATCTGCTGCCGGGCTGGCTGCAGGCGGTCGGGCGTGACAAGCTGCTCAACCGCAAAGGCCCAACCTGGCGCAAGCTCGATCCGGCGCTGCAGGCCTCGGTGCAGGACGACGCCAGCGCTGGCGCCGTGGCCCTGGCCCACAGCAGCGTCATCAAGCGCCCGCTGGTGGTCTGGAGCGACGCCCAGGTGACGGTGGGATTCGACGCAGAAACTTTCGCCGCCCGGGTGGCCTAAAATTGCCGCTTTCGTTCTCTTTCCACTCAGTCCTGACATGACCACTCCCACCACCCAGATCGACGGTGTATCGCTCACCACCAAGGCCAACGTCTATTTCGACGGCAAATGCGTCAGCCACAGCTTCCAGATGCCCGATGGCAGCAAAAAGTCGGTCGGCGTGGTGCTGGCTTCCACCCTGACCTTTGGGACCGGCGCTGCCGAAATCATGGAATGCGTGGGCGGCAGCTGCGAATACAAGCTTGCCGGCAGCGAGGTCTGGGTAGCCCAGTCCACCGGTGACTCCTTCAGCGTGCCTGGCAATTCCAAATTCGACATCCGCGTCGGCGAGGCCTACCACTACATCTGCAGCTACGCCTGAGAACCTCCAGCCACCATGTCCAACACCATTCTCCAAAACCTGCCGCTCGGTCAAAAAGTCGGCATCGCCTTCTCCGGCGGACTCGACACCAGCGCTGCCCTGCACTGGATGAAACGCAAGGGCGCCCTGCCCTATGCCTACACCGCCAACCTGGGCCAGCCCGACGAAGCCGATTACGACGAAATTCCACGCAAAGCCATGGAATACGGCGCTGAAAAAGCCCGCTTGGTCGATTGCCGTGCGCAACTCGCCGCCGAAGGCATTGCCGCACTGCAAAGCCGTGCCTTCCACATCTCCACCGCCGGCGCAACCTACTTCAACACCACGCCGCTGGGCCGCGCCGTGACCGGCACCATGCTGGTCAGCGCCATGAAGGAAGACGACGTCAACATCTGGGGCGACGGCAGCACCTTCAAAGGCAACGACATCGAGCGCTTCTACCGCTACGGCCTGCTGACCAACCCGGCGCTGAAAATCTACAAGCCCTGGCTCGACCAGGCTTTCATCGATGAACTCGGTGGCCGCGCTGAAATGTCGGCCTTCATGACGGCCCACGGCTTTGGCTACAAGATGTCGGCCGAAAAAGCCTACTCCACCGACAGCAATATGCTGGGCGCTACGCACGAAGCGAAAGACCTGGAACACCTGAACAGCGGCATCAAGATCGTCAACCCGATCATGGGCGTGGCGTTCTGGAAAGACGAAGTCACGGTCAAGGCCGAAGAAGTCAGCGTGCGTTTTGAAGAAGGCCGTCCAGTGGCCCTGAACGGCGTCGAATACCCCGACCTGGTGAGCCTGATTCTGGAAGCCAACCGCATCGGCGGCCGGCACGGCCTGGGCATGAGCGACCAGATCGAAAACCGCATCATCGAAGCCAAGAGCCGCGGCATCTACGAAGCCCCCGGACTGGCGCTGCTGTTTATTGCTTACGAACGCCTGGTCACCGGCATCCACAACGAAGACACCATCGAACAGTACCGCGACAACGGCCGCAAACTCGGCCGCCTGCTGTACCAGGGCCGCTGGTTTGATTCGCAGGCCATCATGTTGCGCGAAGCCGCCCAGCGCTGGGTAGCCAAGCCGGTCACCGGCGAGGTCACGCTGGAGCTGCGCCGCGGCAACGACTACACGATCCTGAACACCGACTCGCCCAACC
>CAIUDG010000088.1 GCA_903897925.1 uncultured beta proteobacterium
GCAAAGTCGATGAAGCGGCGGCCTTCGATGTCCCAGAACTCGGCGTTCTTGGCGTGGTCGATAAAGAAGTCTCCCATCACGGCAACACCGCGCGGTGTCGCTGCCAGACGGCGGGCATGCCATTCGGCGTTGGTGTGGGCTGGGGTGCCGGCGGTGAGTGCGGCGGCAAGTGCGGCGGGTTTCAGTTCTGCGTTCATATCAGCGTCCTTCAACAAAATTCAACACAAATGGATTCACTATTTAATGCGGCCGCGCAGCCATTCCAGCACCATCATCAGCGTGGCGGTGAACAGGATCAGCAGCGTTGCCACAGCGGCGATGGTGGGCGAAATGTTTTCGCGGATACCGGTAAACATCTGGCGTGGCAGCGTGCCCTGGGTCGGACCCGCCAGGAACAGCGTCACCACCACTTCGTCAAACGACGTAGCAAAGGCAAACAGCGCGCCGGAAATCACGCCAGGGGCAATCACCGGCAGGGTGACACGGAAAAATGTCTGCACCGGGCCGACGCCCAGGCCCAGGCTGGCACGCACCAGGTTCTGGTTGAAGCCTTGCAGTGTTGCCAGCACGGTGGTCACAACAAAGGGCGCCCCCAGAGCAGCGTGCACCAACACCAGCGCGGCATAACTATCCGACAGCCCGATGCGGGCAAAAAACAGGTAGGTACTGACCCCGACCACCACAATCGGCACCACCATTGGCGCAATCAGCAAACTGGTGATCAGGCCCTTGCCGAGGAACTGCACCCGGGCCAGACCGACCGAAGCCAGGGTGCCCAGGCTGGTGGCAATGATGGTGGCCAGCGGTGCCACGATGAAGCTGTTGCGGGTGGCACGGGCCCAGTCCGGCGAGGCAAACAATTCTTCGTACCAGCGCAGGGACCAGCCGGTGATCGGATAGGTCAGAAACGAAGAGTCACTGAACGACAGCGGAATGATGACCAGGATCGGCAGCAGCAGAAAGAACAGCACGGCGCCACACAGGACACGCAGACCGACCCAGCCCAGCTTGTCGAACCAGGTGAAGTAAACAGGAAATACGGAAGGCTTCATGGTGGTTCAGCTCAGGCTAAGTTCGGCTTTGGCAAAGCGACGGTAGAACACATACAGCACCAGCGTGGCACTCAGCAACACCGAGCCCAGCGCACAGGCCATGCCCCAGTTGACTTCCACATTGGTGTACTGCGCCACGTAATAGCTCAGCATCTGGTCGCCCGGGCCGCCCAGCAAGGCCGGCGTCACGTAGTAACCAATGGCAGTAATAAACACCAGCAAACCTCCGGCAGCGACGCCCGGGAAAGTCTGCGGCACATAGACACGCAGGAAGGCCGTGAAGGGTGGGCTGCCGAGCGACACCGCCGCTTTCACATAATTGCCCGGTATCGACTTCATCACGCTATAGAGCGGCAGCACCATGAAGGGCAGCAGAATGTGCACCATGGCAATGATCACGCCCAGGCGGTTGAACAGCAGCGCAATCGGCTCGCTGGTCAGACCGATGAACATCAGGAAACGGTTCACCAGACCGCTGGACTGCAACAGCACAATCCAGGCCGCAATGCGCACCAGCACCGAGGTCCAGAACGGCAGCAGCACCAGAATCATCATCAAATTGGCGCGCCGCGCGCTCAGAGTGGACAGCCAGTAGGCCAGCGGATAGCCCAGCGCGATACACACCAGCGTTACCACACTACTGATATAAAACGTGCGCACCAAAATTTCGCTGAAAGCCGCCTCATCGGCGCCAACGCGCACGATATTGCCTTGCGCGTCGCGCTTCAGATCGAGCGAGGTCAGCAGATAGTCCGGCGTCCAGCGCGAACTGTTTTTGGCAATCGCCCACCAGTACGGCAACTCACCCCAGCGTGCGTCCAGCGCCAGCAGCGCTTCACGCGCCTGGGCCGGGCTTTGCACCTGGGCCAGCGGCAGGGCCCGGTAAGTCGCCATGACCAGCGAGCGAGCACCGGCAATTTCGGTATTCAAACGCCGTGCCAGCACACCGGCTTGCGCGGTTTCAGGAATTGCGCCAAGGTCTTCGAGGATTGCGGCATAGGCCTGGTCCGGCGGCGCCGACTTGCGGTCCCAGTGTTTCAGGGCCTCTCCGGTGCGCCCCAGCGTACTGGCGACTTCCGGGTTTTCCACAGCACGTACCAGCAAGGCCCCCAGCGGCACCAGGAAGGTGACCGCCAGGAAGATCAATAGCGGCAGGGTAAGCGCCATCGCGCGCAGGCGTTTGCGCCGCTCCACCCGGCGCAACTGGCCCAGCAGGCTGGGACCCTTTGGGCCTGGTCGGACGGACTGCGTCGAAGGCAGAGTAGCCGATGCGTTCATGCACTTACCCCTTGGATTACAACGAGAAAACCGCTAACTTATTGCGCAGCCCAGGCAGCGAAACGCTTTTCCAGCGCTTCGCCCTGGTCCGACCAGAACGAAATATTGAAACGCAAGGCATCCTTGCTATTGGCCGGCGCCGTTGGCAGCTTGTTCAGCACCGTAGCGTCCAGCTTGGCCAGCGCCTTGTTGTTGGTCGGGCCGTAGGAAATATTGCGGGCATATTCGGCTTGCTCGTTCGGGCTCGAAGCCATGGCAATGAACTTGGTGGCCAGGTCTTTCTTCGGGCCGCCGGCTGGCATGACCCAGTAGTCGAGGTCATAGATGCCACCGGTCCAGGTGATTTGCAGGTTCTTGCCTTCGCGCTGGGCGGCGTCGATACGGCCATTGAAGGCGGTGCTCATGACCACGTCACCCGCCACCAGGAACTGCGGTGGCTGGGCACCGGCTTCCCAGAACTGGATGTTGGACTTGAGTTCGCTCAGCTTCTTGAATGCGCGGTCGGCACCTTCTTTGGTGGCCAGCACCTTGTACACATCGGCGGTCTTGACACCGTCAGCCATCAGGGCGAACTCGAGGTTGTAACGCGCGCCCTTGCGCATGCCGCGCTTGCCTGGGAACTTGGTGGTATTCCAGAAGTCGGCCCAGGTGGTCGGGGCCGTCTTGAGCTTGTCGGCGTTGTAGGCCATCACGGTGGACCAGACAAACACACCGACACCGCATTCATGCACGGCAGCAGACTGGTAGTCCGACTTGGTACCGATCTTGGACCAGTCGAGCTTTTCAAACAGGCCTTCGTCGCAGCCACGGATCAGGTCCGGACCTTCCACTTCGACCACGTCCCAAACCACTTTCTTGGCTTCCACCATGGCTTTGATTTTGGCCTGTTCGCCGTTGTATTCCACCGCGACCACCTTGGCCGCACCACTCTTTTCAAAGGGCTCGAAATAGGCTTTCTTTTGGGCAGCACCATTGGCGCCACCAAAGTTGACAATGGTCAGCTCGCTTTGTGCCAGAGCGGGAAGCGCAGCGGCAGCAGCCAGCGCCAGAATCACGGGTTGGAATTTCATCGGACAGTCCTTCAGTGAAAGTTGGAAAGTTAAGACACGGAGACAGGGAGAGAGAAAGGTTGCTGGAATCAGCGGTACACACGCAGGTGTTCTTCAGGGGCATACACCGATATGCTCTGGCCGATTTCCGGCAGCAGATGGTGGGCCAACGGCATCTTGACCATGGCGTCGGGCTGGTCCTGGAACAGGCAGCGCAGGCGCAGGTGGTCGCCAAAATACATGATGTCGGCCACGCGCGCCTGCAGGCAGTTGGGCTGCACGCTTTGGGCGATCTGCAAGCGCTCCGGACGGATGCCACACTGCACTGTCTGGCCCACCACGGCGTCGTTCACGTTGGTGCCACGCAGCCGCGTACCGTCGGTGAGTTGCACTTCGCAATACAGATCATCGAGCGCGGTGACGGTGGCATTGAGCACCGTGCTGTCGCCGACAAAGCTGGCGACAAAGCGGTTCGCCGGTGTCTCGTACAGGTTGTCGACGATGTCGAGTTGCTGGATTGAACCTTCGTTGAATACCGCCACGCGGTCCGACATGGTCAGGGCCTCGGTCTGGTCGTGTGTTACATAGACAAAGGTCACACCGAGGCGGCGGTGCAGGGCCTTGAGTTCAATCTGCATGTGTTCACGCAACTGCTTGTCCAGCGCACCGAGCGGCTCGTCCATCAGAATCAGCTGCGGATCAAACACCAGCGCACGCGCCAGCGCCACGCGCTGCTGCTGGCCGCCCGACAACTGCGAAGGGTAGCGGCTGCCCATGTTCACCAGCTTGACCATGTCGAGCACGCGTGCCACCTTGGTCTCGCGTTCCGCTTTGGAGAAGTGCCGCACCGTCAGCGGATAGGCCACGTTCTCGGCCACCGTCATGTGCGGGAACAGCGCATAGTTTTGAAACACCATGCCGAAGTTGCGCTTGTGCGGTGGCGTGCGTGTAATGGCCACGCCGTTCAGGCTGATGTCGCCGGCAGTCGGCGATTCAAAGCCGGCCAGCATCATCAGTGTGGTGGTCTTGCCCGAACCCGAGGGCCCAAGCAGCGACAAAAATTCACCGCGCTGAATATTCAGATTCAGATCGCGCACTACCAGGCTTTCGCCGTCGTAGGTTTTTTGCACATCGGTAAAACTGACCAGGGCTTGGGTTTGAGGCAGCATGGATAAATGTCGTCAGTCAGGGTGAATAAAAGCGGAGACCTGTATTGCAGTGACTGAAATATAGGTCGCACACTGCACACGGTTCTGTACAGTTGGCGGCCGTTTTTCAATGCACTGTGCTGGTCTGCAGGCCTCTACACACGAACCCTATACAGGGGCGTACGCTTTCGGTGCGCCCTGCTTTGGGGCTTGGAGCCTGGGCGGCAGAAAATGCGCCGGCTGCAAAGCGACCGCGGCGGTCCATTTTTCACCGTCTTCTTGCCCCATAGCCGTGCTATGGGGCAAGAAGACGGTGAAAACTGGCCTCGCCGCGGTCGCTTTTCGCTTCGGCGATTTCTCCCGCCCAGACTCCAAGGGTAAATACCTAGTTGAGGGCGCCCGGCACTGGTCCGGTGCGGCTCACTCGCGGTCGATTGATGCGCTCCAGCGCGTGTCCCAGGTTTTTTGCAAGTCGCGCCGATCGCGTTTGGTCGGGCGGCCATGTGCAATCGCCTGCGCCGGCTCGGGTGCCAGGCGCTTGCGTTCGGCCTGCAGCGCGCGCTGCTGCTGGCTTTCTTCGGTTTCGCTGTACAGCAGTTGCGCTTGCGGTGCAGCGCCACGCTGCTCGCTCAGACCGGTGACCACAATGGTGCGCGCCACCTGTGCCTGCCATACCGTGAGCACATCGCCGAGGCGCACTTCGCGCGACGGCTTGATGTCCTGCGCCTTGATCTGTACCTGGCCACGGCTGACGGCGTCGGTAGCCAGCGAGCGCGTCTTGAAGAAACGCGCAGCCCAAAGCCATTTATCAATGCGAACCCGGTCACTGGTGGCGATGTCTTTGGGCATGTGGCGGCAAGTGGACGTAAAAAAAACACAGTCTACTGGAGTCGCTATCATGCGGCCTCTGACACCCCGTACCACCTTGCTGGAGCCCCATGAAATACCTTCACACCATGGTCCGCGTGACCGATCTGGAAGCCTCGCTGCGGTTTTACCGCGATGGTCTCGGCCTGAACGTGGTTCGCACCCGCGAGTTTCCACAGGGCCGCTATACGCTGGTATTTCTGGCGGCGCCGGGCGATGAACAAGCCCAGCTCGAACTGACCTTCAACTGGGACCCGCAAGACTACAGCGGCGGCCGCAACTTCGGCCATCTGGCCTATGCGGTGGAGAATATCTACGCCACCTGCGAACGCCTGCAAGCGCAGGGCGTCACCATCCTGCGCCCGCCGCGCGACGGCCACATGGCCTTTGTCCGCTCGCCCGACGGTATCTCGATCGAACTGCTGCAGCTGGGTGCGTCACTGGCACCGGA
>CAIUDG010000089.1 GCA_903897925.1 uncultured beta proteobacterium
CTGCACCTGAAACGGGCAGAGTGGGACGCCTATAGCCAGCATGTCAGTGGCTGGGAGCTGCAGCATTACGCTGCAGCGTTCTGAAGTCGCGGCCGGCGTTTTATTTCATGGAATTTGCGTTTTGCAATGTGAAATTGTTCGTGGCTTGCACTTCTGAAATATTCCACAATGCAAAATGTGCTTTTCGTAGCGAGAAATGGATTCGCTAAGCTATTGATTTTCAATGAAAAAAATTTAATCTTATATAAGACATAAGATCAAAATTAGTCTTATAGAAGACTTAGAATTCAGTCTCAGGCACCGGAATTGCTATGACAACCGGAGCTACCGTTTTATCAACTATGGAGTATGACCATGCCGCAATCTCTGAATGAACAACTCAGCCGCGAACAGCAAATCGCTGCCCTGGAAAAAGACTGGGCCACCAATCCCCGTTGGAAGGGCATCAAGCGCGGCTATTCCGCCGCCGACGTGGTGCGTCTGCGCGGTTCGTTCCAGGTCGAGCACACCCTGGCCCGCCGTGGTGCTGAAAAGCTCTGGAATCTGGTGAACAACGAGCCTTACGTCAACTGCCTGGGTGCATTGACCGGTGGTCAGGCCATGCAGCAAGTCAAGGCAGGCGTCAAGGCGATTTATCTGTCGGGCTGGCAAGTTGCTGCCGACAACAACGAATATTCCGCCATGTACCCGGACCAGTCCCTGTACCCCGTGGACTCGGTGCCAAAGGTGGTTGAGCGTATCAACAACTCCTTCACACGTGCTGACGAAATCCAGTGGTCCAAAGGCGTTGGCCCTGGCGATGCAGGTTACATTGACTACCACGCTCCCATCGTGGCTGATGCTGAAGCCGGTTTCGGTGGCGTGCTGAATGCTTACGAACTGATGAAGTCCATGATCCGCGCCGGTGCCGGTGGCGTTCACTTCGAAGACCAGCTGGCTTCGGTGAAGAAGTGCGGTCACATGGGTGGCAAGGTTTTGGTGCCGACCACTGAAGCCGTGCAAAAGCTGATCGCTGCCCGTATGGCAGCTGACGTTTACGGCGTGCCCACACTGGTGATCGCCCGTACCGACGCAGAAGCTGCAGATCTGTTGACCAGCGACTACGATGCCAATGACAAGCCGTTCCTGACGGGTGAGCGCACTGCCGAAGGCTTCTACAAGACCAAGAAGGGTCTGGACCAGGCCATTTCGCGCGCCGTTGCTTACGCTGAGTACGCTGACCTGGTGTGGTGCGAAACCGGTACGCCTGATCTGACTTTCGCCAAGAAGTTTGCAGATGCCGTGCACGCCAAGCACCCCGGCAAAATGCTGGCATACAACTGCTCGCCTTCCTTCAACTGGAAGAAGAACCTGGACGACGCCACCATTGCCAAGTTCCAGAAAGAACTCGGCGCCATGGGTTACAAGTACCAGTTCATCACACTGGCTGGCATTCACAACATGTGGTACCACATGTTTGACCTGGCCCAGGACTACGTCAAGCGCGGCATGTCGGCCTACGTTGAGAAGGTGCAAGAGCCTGAATTCGCAGCCCGCGAGCGCGGCTACAGCTTCGTTTCGCACCAGCAGGAAGTCGGCACCGGCTACTTCGACGAAATCACCACCGTGATTCAAGGCGGCAAGTCCAGCGTGACTGCGCTGACCGGTTCGACCGAAGAAGAGCAGTTCCACTAAGCTGCGCCTTCACTAAGCTAAGCCTTTAGTGGCTGGCAAGCCGGATCTTCCGCAAGGACGATCCGGCTTTTTCGCATTTGCGTGGCCTGATCTGTGTAAATGCGGGGTAGGCTCCCCTTTATTCCCTTGATTGGCATAGGAATATCGTGTTAATTTCGCTTTATTCTTTTTTGTCAGGGTGCCCACCGGTTTCCTGTTGGAAGGCCACACCATGAGTATCAGTTCCATTTCTAGCAGCAGCCTGGCGACTTTGCTGGGTTCCGATCCGTCGACTTCCGATGTCAGTGGCGCATCGACGGTGATTGCGCAGGCACTGGCGAAGATCAACCAGCGCATCCAGACTGACCAGACGTCGACCACGGCCCAACTGTCTTCCTTTGGCTTGCTGAAATCGGCCCTGTCTGCCAGCCAGGGATCGGCGCAGGCACTGACGAATTTGACCTCCAGCACGTCGACTGCTGACGCCACCACGGCGATGGCCAACTTTTTCAACGATTACAACAGCACCATGGCGGCGGCTGCCAATACCGCGGCGGTGCCGGGCTCGGATTCGGCCGCGCAAAGTGCGACCCGGGTTTCGCGTGATATGCAATGGGCGCTGAATTCGCAACCAGCGGTGATTGACGCCATGAAGACAGTGGGACTGACCTTGCAAAGCGATGGCACTTTGCAACAGGACGCCAAAAAGTTTGCCGCCGCATTGAGCAGTGATCCGACCGGCACGCAGCAGGCCATGGCCACCATTGGTAACGCCATCAACGCAGCGGCAACCCAGGAACTGGGCAGCTCTGGAGCGGTAGGCAGTGCGATCGACAACTTGAATCAACACAACACCACGCTGGCTGCCGAGCAGCAGGCGATGGCCAATCTGGCGACCCAGACCGGTGTCAGCAGCGCTACGTCCAGTACCAGTACGAGTGGCACTGGCAGCTCCACTGGCACCTCCAGCACCTCCAGCACCACCGGCAGTTCCACCGGCAGCAGTGCCAGCACGGCCACTGGCACCAGCGCGAGTGGCCTGACGCCGGCGGAACTGAATGCCCTGATTTCGCCGTCGAGCAGCACCAGCAGCACGACTGGATTTTTGGGATATGGTTTGTCGGCCTATCAGGCCAACAGCACGGGTTACTAAGCATTCTCGGTGGCCCACGCCAAGCGCGCCGCGCTGTGGTGACTGGGGTAAAATGCGCCGCTTGCTGACGGTTTGCGGACCCTGGTCCGTGCCAGTCCTGGCGCATCCAGCGAGCCAGAATTTTCAGTCAAGCGCGGTCTGTTCCGCGCTTTTCTTTTGCCCCCTTCTTATAGCCATACAGTCCGCAGATCATGATTCAAATTACGCTTCCCGACGGTTCCCAACGTGCGTTCCCCGGCCCGGTAACCGTGGCCGAAGTGGCCGCCTCGATTGGCGCCGGTCTGGCCAAGGCGGCGTTGGCCGGCAAAGTCAATGGCACAGTAGTCGACACCAGTTTCAGCATCGCCGCCGATAGCACGCTGGCAATTCTGACGGCCAAGGACGACGAGGGTTTGGAAGTCATCCGTCACAGCACTGCCCACTTGCTGGCGTATGCCGTGAAAGAGCTGTTTCCCGACGCCCAGGTGACCATTGGCCCAGTGATTGAGAACGGATTCTTTTATGACTTTTCCTACAAGCGCCCCTTCACGCCGGACGATCTGAGCGCGATCGAAAAGAAGATGACGGCTTTGGCCAATCTGGACGAGCCTGTGGTTCGCCGGGTGTTGCCGCGTGACGAGGCGGTGGCCTATTTCAAGAGCCTGGGTGAGCATTACAAGGCCGAGATCATTGACAGCATCCCCAGCAACGAAGATGTGTCGTTGTACCGCGAAGGCAAATTCGAAGACTTGTGCCGCGGCCCGCACGTGCCCAGCACCGGCAAGCTCAAGCACTTCAAGCTGATGAAACTGGCCGGCGCCTACTGGCGCGGTGACCACAAGAATGAAATGCTGCAGCGGGTTTACGGCACCGCCTGGGCTTCCAAAGAAGCCTTGCAGCAGTACCTGACCATGCTCGAGGAAGCCGAAAAGCGCGACCACCGCAAGCTCGGTCGCGAACTTGACCTGTTCCACATCGACGACCATGCGCCTGGTCTGGTGTTCTGGCACCCCAAGGGCTGGACCCTGTGGCAGGGGGTGGAGCAGTACATGCGCCAGGTCTACCGTGAAAACGGGTACCAGGAAGTCAAGGGCCCGCAAATTATTGACAAGGGTCTGTGGGAGAAAACCGGGCACTGGGACAAGTACCGGGAAAACATGTTCATCACTGAATCGGAAAAGCGCGAATATGCGCTCAAGCCGATGAACTGCCCCGGCCACATCCTGATTTTCAAGCAGGGCATCAAGAGCTACCGCGATCTGCCCTTGCGTTACGGTGAATTCGGCAACTGCCACCGCAATGAGCCTTCGGGTGGCTTGCACGGCATCATGCGGGTGCGCGGCTTCACGCAGGATGATGGTCATATTTTCTGTACCGAAGACCAGATTTTGCAGGAGTGCGTTAACTACACCGCCTTGCTGCAGAAGGTTTATACCGATTTCGGTTTCAAGAACATTATTTACAAAGTGGCAACCCGCCCCGAGAAGCGTATTGGCTCGGATGAGAGCTGGGACAAGGCGGAGCACGCGCTGATGGAAAGTCTGCGGGCTTCTGGTTGCGAATTCGTGATTTCGCCCGGAGACGGTGCTTTTTACGGCCCAAAAATTGAATACACACTGAAGGATGCCATCGGACGCCAGTGGCAGTGCGGCACCATGCAGGTGGACTTTTTCATGACGGAACGTCTGGACGCCGAGTATGTCGGGGAAGATGGTGCGCGCCATCGACCGGTGATGCTGCACCGTGCCATCGTTGGTAGCCTGGAGCGTTTCATCGGCATTCTGATCGAAGAGAGTGCCGGCGCCTTGCCGGCCTGGCTGGCGCCGGTGCAGATTGCGGTGCTCAATATCACCGATGCACAGGCCGATTACGCCCGTTCCGTCGCAGAAATGCTGATAAATAAGGGCCTGAGGGTGAATTTAGATCTGCGCAACGAGAAAATTACCTATAAAATACGGGAGCATTCGATGCAAAAGCTGCCGTACCTGGTCGTTGTAGGCGACAAAGAGATGGCAGCAGGCGCTGTTGCAGTGCGCGCCCGGGGTGGACAAGACCTCGGAGCAATGTCCCTGGATGCTTTTGTACAAAAGGTTCTCGGCGATGTTGCCAGCAAGTCCTCGGTCTAAGGCCTGTTCCTGAGATTCCGGTTTGTGTGCGTCATGCGCAGTAATCGCCGCAGTTTTTTGCGGCAAGAATAGTAAAGGATTGAGCCATCGCTACTGAATTTCGTGACCGCCGTCAGCGTGAAGAACGCAAACACCGTTTGAACCGTGAAATCATGGCCCCCGAGGTACGCCTCACCGGTCCTGAGAACGAGCCCCTGGGTGTTGTCAGCCTGATGGAAGCCCTGCGCATGGCAGGTGAGCTGGATGTTGATCTGGTTGAAATCGCCGCTACGGCGAACCCGCCGGTCTGTCGTTTGATGGACTACGGGAAATTCAAATACCAGGAACAGAAGAAAGCCCAGGAAGCGAAGTCCAAACAGAAGGTTATCGAGGTCAAGGAAATCAAGTTCCGGCCTGGTACCGACGATGGCGACTACAACATCAAACTGCGCAATATTCGGCGCTTTTTGGACGATGGTGACAAGTGCAAGATTACCTTGCGCTTTCGGGGTCGCGAGATCACGCACCAGGAAATTGGTTTGGCGCTGTTGCAGCGCATGCGTGAAGAACTCGGTGACGCGATTGTGGTGGAGCAGTTTCCCAAGTTGGAAGGCCGCCAGATGATCATGATGATTGCACCTGGCCGCAAGAAGGCCGGCAGCGTCGCCAAACCGGTAGCTGAAACTACCGTGTAAATTATTTTTCAACCGGTCTGGTCACTGGTTGAAAAATAGCTTGCCGGCCTCTGGGCCGGCAACAAAAAGTGGCTCGGGGCCAACAAGGACGAAAGTAGTTTTCGTACGCCTCACGAGCACAACATAGAAGGAGCATTTATATGCCCAAAATGAAGACCAAGAGCGCGGCGAAAAAACGCTTTCGCGTTCGTCCCGGTGGAACCGTTAAGCGCGGCCAAGCCTTCAAACGTCACATCCTGACCAAGAAGACCACCAAAAATAAACGCCATCTGCGCGGATCGACTGGAGTTCATGAGACCAATATGGGTCACATGGCACAGATGCTTCCCGGCCGTGGTATTTAATTAACGACGAACAAGGAGTAACTACATGCCTCGCGTCAAACGTGGTGTAACGGCTCGCGCCCGCCATAAAAAAGTTCTCGCCCTTGCCAAGGGCTTCCGCGGTCGCCGCGGTAATGTCTTCCGTATCGCAAAAGAAGCGGTAATGAAGGCTGGGCAATATGCCTACCGTGACCGCCGTACCAAGAAACGTGTGTTCCGTCAGTTGTGGATCGCCCGTATCAATGCAGCTGCACGCCAGTGTGGCCTGACCTACAGTCAGTTTGCCAATGGTCTGAAGAAGGCCAATATCGAGATCGACCGCAAGGTTCTGTCCGATATCGCAGTGCACGATATGGCCGCATTTGCTGGCATCGTGGAGCAAGTCAAGGCCAAGCTGGCAGCTTGATTCTCCAGCAGGGCGTTGTTTGCGAACAGCGCTCTGTGCACCAGAAGAAAGGGTTAGCGCTTGACAAAAGCTCTAGCCCTTTTTCCATTGAAACGCATTCCAAAAATACCATGACCGAGTTGAACGCCATCGTCGACAGCGCCCGCACTGCTTTTGCCACTGCCGCAACGCCAGCAGATCTGGAAAATGCCAAAGCCCTGTTTTTGGGTAAATCGGGCCAGATTACCGAGCTGATGAAGGGCATGGCGGCACTCAGCGTCGACGAGAAAAAGGCACGCGGCGCGGCCATCAATCTGGCCAAGCAAGCGATTGAAGCGGCACTTACCGCGCGGCGCCAGGCCCTGGCCGACGCCGAATTGCAGCTGCAACTGCAAGCCGAGGCACTCGATGTCAGCCTGCCCGGACGGCAGCGCGGGCAGGGTGGTTTGCACCCGGTTTCCCTGACCCTGGAGCGCATTGAAGCGATCTTCGGCTCGATGGGTTTTGCCGTGGCCGAAGGCCCGGAAATCGAATCCGACTGGTTCAACTTCACTGCTTTGAACACGCCGCAAGACCATCCGGCGCGCTCGATGCACGACACCTTTTATGTGGAAGGTGGAACCCCTGGTGCGCCCAATCTGTTGCGCACCCACACCAGCCCGATGCAGGTTCGGCACGCGGTGCAGCACGTAAAGAAATACCGCGCCGCCGCGGGTGCCAGCGCCGACGCCTTGTTCTCGGGTGACATGCCCGAGATTCGCGTGATCGCGCCTGGCCGCACCTACCGGGTTGACAGCGATGCCACCCATTCGCCGATGTTCCACCAGTGCGAAGGCCTGTGGATTGGCGAGGCGGTAAGTTTCAAGGACCTGAAATTTGTCTTCACCGATTTTTGCCGCACTTTCTTTGAAAGCGACGACCTGGTGTTGCGCTTTCGGCCCAGCTTTTTCCCGTTCACCGAGCCCAGTGCCGAAATCGACATCCAGTTCCAGAGCGGACCGCTGGCCGGTCGCTGGCTGGAAGTGGCGGGTTCCGGCCAGGTGCATCCGAATGTGGTGCGCAATATGGGCCTGGACCCCGAGAAATACATTGGCTTTGCCTTTGGCATGGGACCGGACCGGCTGACCATGCTGCGCTATGGCGTGAATGACTTGCGTCTTTTCTTCGACGGCGACGTGCGTTTCCTGTCGCAATTCCAGTAACACTTTCCCGTCCCCGCACGCCCGAGTTGATCATGCAATTTTCTGAATCCTGGCTTCGTAGTCTTTGTAACCCTGCCATTGGCACTGCCGAATTGGCTGAAACCCTGACCATGGCCGGTCTTGAAGTGGAAGAGCTGAAGCCGGTGGCGCCACCTTTCAGCGGCATTGTGGTCGGCGAGATCAAGACCGCCGAGCAGCATCCCAATGCCGACCGCTTGCGCGTCTGTACCGTCGATGTCGGCGCGGCCGAGCTCTTGAACATCGTTTGCGGCGCACCGAATGCCCGTGTGGGCATCCGTATTCCCTGTGCCCTGGTGGGTGCTGAACTGCCGCCGGGAGAAGATGGCAAGCCGTTTCTGATCAAGGTGGGCAAGCTGCGTGGTGTTGAGAGCCAGGGCATGCTGTGCTCGGCGCGTGAACTCAAGCTGTCGGAAGACCACGGGGGTCTGCTCGAACTGGCTGCCGACGCGCCGCTGGGGCAGAACATCCGCGAACACCTGAATCTGGACGACACGCTGTTCACCCTGAAGCTGACGCCAAATCTGGCACATTGCCTGAGCGTTTACGGTGTCGCGCGCGAAGTCTCGGCCCTCACCGGCGCGCCGCTGCTGGAGCCGGTATTCCCGGTGTTGCCGGTGGCCACGCCGGACCGCCTGCCGGTGAAAATCAGTGCCGCCGATTTGTGCGGACGCTTCTCCGGTCGCGTGATTCGCCATTTGAACACCCAGGCCAAGACGCCGCAGTGGATGGTGGATCGGCTGGCGCGCAGTGGCCAGCGCAGCGTTACCGCGCTGGTCGATATTTCCAACTACGTGATGTTCGAACTGGGCCGCCCAACCCACATATTTGACCTGGACAAAATCCATGGAGGCCTCGAGGTGCGCTGGGGGCGCGCCGGAGAGCAGCTCAAGCTGCTCAATGGCAATACGGTCACGCTGGACGAAAACGTCGGCGTGATTGCCGACGACGTGCAGGTTGAATCACTGGCCGGTATCATGGGCGGCGACGCCACTGCCGTGTCCGATGCGACCCAGCATGTGTATGTGGAAGCCGCGTTCTGGTGGCCCAAGGCGATTGCCGGCCGGTCGCGCCGTTTCAACTTTTCCACCGACGCCGGACACCGTTTTGAACGCGGTGTCGATCCGCAAAATACGCTGCCCCATATTGAACGCATCACCCAGTTGATTCTGGAAATCTGCGGCACCGCACAAACCGTTTGCGGTGCTATTGATGACCAGCAGGCCAATATGCCCGTGGCGGCGCCGGTGCAACTGCGGGTGGCGCGTGCGGCCAAGATCATTGGCATGCCGTTGACCCAGGCCCAGTGCGTCGATGCGCTGCAGCGGCTGGGCCTGCAACTGACGCAGAGCGAAGGTCTGATCACGGTGACGCCACCGGCCTACCGCTTTGACCTGCAAATCGAGGAAGACCTGATCGAGGAAGTGGCGCGCATGGTGGGTTACAACCAGCTGCCGCACACGCCGCCGCAGGCTCCCATCACCGCCAGTGTGCGCTCCGAATCGCAGCGCAGCGCTTTTGCGGTGCGCCGCGAATTGGCCGCCCTGGGGTACCAGGAAACCATCAATTTCAGCTTTGTTGAAGAGCGCTGGGAACACGAACTCGCTGGCAACCCGAACCCGATCAAGCTGATGAATCCGATTGCCAGCCAGATGAGCGTGATGCGCTCGTCGCTGCTGGGCTCGCTGCTGCAAGTGCTCAAATTCAACCAGGCGCGCAAGGCGACCCGTGTGCGCGTATTCGAGGTCGGCCGCGTTTTTCTGCGTGATGACAGCGTGCCCAACTCGGACACCACCGTGCAGGGCTTTGACCAGCCAATGCGGGTGGCCGGTCTGGTGCAGGGCAGTGCGGCGCCATTGCAGTGGGGCCGTGCCGACGTAGCGGTGGATTTTTATGACGCCAAGGGCGATGTCGAGCAATTGCTGGCCCCGCTGCAGGCGCGCTTTGAAGCCGCCACGCACCCGGCCATGCATCCCGGGCGCTGTGCCCGCGTCATGCTGGATGATCGCTGCATCGGCTTTGTCGGCGAATTGCATCCGCAGTGGCGCCAGTCTTATGAATTGAGCAGTGCCCCGATGCTGTTTGAACTTGATCTGGCACCGGTGCTGGCACGCCGGGTTCCGGTGTTCCAGCCCGTGACACGCTTCCAGGCGGTGCAGCGCGACATTGCCGTGGTAGTGGCCGACAGTGTCACGCACGCCGCCTTGATGCAGGTGATTTGGGCGGCACCCACTGGTGGCATACTGCGCGAAGCCCAGCTGTTTGATGTCTACCGTCCGAAGGTGGCCAAGGATGCCGTGGTGGCGGCGGGGGCCGCTGATCGCAGCCTGGCGGTGCGCCTAACGCTCAACAGCGACGAAGCCAGTCTGACCGAGGTGCAGATTGAAGCCGCAGTGAAGGCGGTGGTGGAACAGCTGGTAGCCACGCTGGGTGCGCGTCAGCGCGTTTGAGTGGCCCGTAAGGAAACGAGGATCTATGGATTTTTCTGTCGAAAGTCTGGAAACCCCGGCGCTTACCAAAGCCCAGTTGGCCGATCTGCTGTTTGAGCAGATCGGACTGAACAAGCGCGAGTCGAAAGACATGATCGATGCTTTTTTCGATCTGATTGCGGTCAGCCTGGTGGATGGAGAGGACGTGAAGATTTCCGGATTCGGCAATTTTCAGATTCGTACCAAGGCGCCGCGTCCGGGGCGCAATCCGCGCACCGGTGAGGCGATTCCAATTCAGGCACGCCGGGTGGTGACTTTCCACGCCAGCCACAAGCTGAAAGAGCAGATTCAGGACGAAGCCAAGCCGGC
The DNA here is from genome assembly GCA_903897925.1 of uncultured beta proteobacterium. Taxonomy (GTDB): domain Bacteria; phylum Pseudomonadota; class Gammaproteobacteria; order Burkholderiales; family Burkholderiaceae_C; genus Allorhodoferax. The sequence continues at coordinate 10,312 of CAIUDG010000089.1, forward strand.
AGTGCCGCTGGAAGCGAATATCTGACTATTTTTGGTGTTCGGCCCATTTCGGCTTTGCATCCGGGCGTTAGTTAGAGTAACCTCTACGCTTTCGACCGTACAGCATTGATTTCAATGGAGAAAACGCTCCCTGTTATTCCCGCAAAACGCTATTTCACGATTGGTGAGGTGGGCGATCTTTGTGGTGTAAAACCCCATGTGCTCCGTTATTGGGAGCAGGAGTTTACACAGCTGCGCCCGATGAAGCGCCGCGGCAATCGCCGCTATTACCAGCACCATGAAGTGTTGATGATTCGGCGCATTCGTGATCTTCTGTACGACCAGGGCTTCACTATCAGTGGTGCGCGCAACAAGATGCAGGAGTTGCTGCAGGCGGAGCGCGATAAAAAGCGCAATGGCGAGGTCATGCTCGATGGTGTGGAGGTGCTGGAGGTCGACGCTGAGGAGCTGGACGATTTTGAGGAAAGCCAGCCTACCGAGGCGCTGGATGACGGGCCGATGCCTTTGTTGCAGTTGCGCCGCGAGTTGTCTGAAATCCGGGAATTGCTGGCTTTGGTGGACTGAGTTTCCGTTTTTTGCCTGGCTGGGGGGTGTTGGCGTTCTCTGCGCTGCGCGCCTGCTCTTGTCCTCTTTTACCTGCTGTGTTGGTTTGAGTTGCGTTTTTGGTCCTTTTCTCCTGCTTTATTGGCGTTCGCTGCGTTGCGCGCCTGCGGTTGGGCAGGGGCTGACAAAGTGGGTGTACGTTCTCCGGCCTCGGGTCGCCGGGGTCTGCTTCTGGTGCGCTAGCACCCC
>CAIUDG010000090.1 GCA_903897925.1 uncultured beta proteobacterium
AGCGGCCGATCTGGACTGGGCGGCGTTGGAGCAGGCGGTGGCCGGTTGCACTGCTTGTGGTTTGTGCGCAGCACGCAAGCACACCACCCTGGAGCCGCCGTCGGCGGCACTGAGCGGGCCCTGCGACTGGCTGGTGCTGGGTGATCCGCCGGATGCCGATGAAGACCGCACCGGCAGCCCGTTTGCCGGGTCCGACGGCGTGCTGCTGGCCAATATGCTGGCGGCGCTGGGTCTGCAGCGGGTCAATGCTGCGGCGCGCCCGGAAGCCTCGGAAACCCAGGCAATGGCCGCTCTGCCAGCCTCGGCCCGCGCGTATGTGACCAATGTGGTGAAGTGCCGCCCGGCGCATGGCCAGATTCCGCAGGCGGCAGAACTGGCCCAGTGCGCGGCCTACCTGCAGCGCGAAATCGCCCTGGTGCAGCCGAAAATGATTCTGGCCCTGGGCCGCTTTGCCCAGCAACTGGTGCTGAGCCAGGAGCCGGCGCTGGCGCAGCAGCCGCTGGGCAAGTTGCGCGGCACGGTGCACCGCTATGCGGGCGTCGATGTGGTGTTCAGTTACCACCCCAAGGCGCTGATGCGCAACAGTGCCGACAAGGGCAAGGCCTGGGCCGATCTGTGCCTGGCCGCCGACACCCTGGCGGCGCCTCGCTAAACTCGGGGCATGACCTTCCTCGAACAACTGCGCGTCGCCGAGCGCCAAAACGGCTCCCTTCTCTGCGTTGGGCTGGACCCCGAGCCGGCGCGTTTTCCGGCGCACCTGCGCGGTGACGCGAGCCGGATTTACGATTTCTGCGCGGCCATCGTCGACGCCACCGCCGACCTGGTGATTGCCTTCAAACCGCAGATTGCCTACTTTGCCGCGCACCGTGCCGAAGACCAGCTGGAGCGGCTGGTGGCGCACATGCGCCGCAGCGCGCCGCAGGTGCCGGTGATTTTGGATGCCAAGCGCGGCGACATCGGCAGCACCGCTGAGCAATATGCCAAGGAAGCCTTTGAGCGCTATGGGGCCGACGCTGTGACGCTGTCGCCGTTCATGGGCTTTGATTCGGTGCAGCCGTATTTGAAATACCACGACAAGGGCGCGTTCGTTTTGTGCCGTACCTCGAACCCGGGTGGCGATGATTTCCAGAACCAGCGCCTGGCCCAGGTCGCCGGCACGCCGACCCTGTTTGAACACATTGCGGGTCTGGTGCAAGGCCCGTGGAACCAGAATGGACAGCTTGGCCTGGTGGTGGGCGCCACCTACCCTGCAGAAATCGAACGCGTGCGCCAGCTGGCGCCGACCGTGCCGCTGCTGATTCCCGGCGTCGGTGCGCAGGGCGGTGATGCAGTGGCCACAGTGCGTGCCGGTTACCGTAGTGCGGCCGGTGTGACCACGGCGCCTATCGTTGTCAATTCTTCGCGCGCCATTTTGTATGCTTCGAGTGGCGAAGACTACCTCCAGGCCGCACGCGCCGCTGCGCAAGCCACGCGCGCGCAGCTGCAGGCGGCGCAGATCCAGGCTTGAAACCAAGGAACACCATGCAACTCTATATCGCTACACGTGCCCCGAACCCGCGCCGGGTGCAGATGTTCATTGCCGAAAAAGGCATTGCCGGCATTACCGAAGTGCCGGTCGACATCATGGCGGGTGCGCAACGCCAGCCCGGGTTTTTGGCGAAAAATCCGCTGGCCCGAGTGCCGGTGCTGGAACTCGACGATGGCCGGACGCTGGCCGAAACCCGGGCCATCTGCAGCTATCTGGAAAGCCTGCATCCCGAGCCGAATCTGATGGGCGTGAGCGGCGAAGAGCGCGCCTTTATCGAAATGGCCGACCGGCAGGTGGAGTGGGGCCTGCTGCTGACCATTGCCAATGCGATTCGCCATGGCCATCCCGGTCTGGCGCCGCTGGAGCAGCCGCAGATTGCCGAATTCGGCAAGTCGCAGGCGCAAAAAATTCCCACCGCCGCCGCCGTGTTCGACACCTTGCTGCAACGCCAGCCCTGGATCGCCGGTGAGCGTTTCACCATTGCCGACATCACGGCCTACTGCGCACTCGAGTTCGCCCGAGGTCTGCTCAAGTTTGTGCCGGCCGATGCCGGCCTGCAGGCCCTGCAGGCCTGGCGCGACAAGGTGCACAGCCGGCCTAGCGCCAAGGTTTGAGCAGCGCTGCTTAAGCGCTTGTCGGCAGCAGGCGGCGCAGGTATTTGCCGGTAAAACTCTCGGCAATTTCGGCAATGGTTTCCGGTGTGCCGGTGCCGACCACGGTGCCGCCGCCGGAGCCGCCTTCCGGTCCCATGTCGATCAGCCAGTCGGCGGTTTTGATGACGTCCAGGTTGTGCTCAATCACGACGATGGTGTTGCCGGCGTCGCGCAACTGGTGCAACACCTTGAGCAGCAGGGCGATGTCGGCAAAGTGCAGACCGGTGGTCGGCTCGTCCAGGATGTAGAGCGTGCGGCCAGTGTCGCGCTTGCTGAGTTCTAGCGCCAGTTTGACGCGTTGCGCCTCGCCGCCGGAGAGGGTGGTGGCGGCCTGGCCGAGCTTGATATAGCTCAGGCCGACATCGAGCAGGGTTTGCAGCTTGCGTGCAATGGTCGGCACGGCGCGCAAAAACTCGTGTGCGGCTTCCACCGTGAGTTCCAGTATCTGGGCAATATTTTTGCCCTTGTAGAGCACTTCCAGGGTTTCGCGGTTGTAGCGTTGCCCGGCACAGACGTCGCAGGGCACGTAGACGTCGGGCAGAAAGTGCATTTCCACTTTCACCATGCCGTCGCCCTGGCAGGCTTCGCAGCGGCCACCGGCGACATTGAAGCTGAAGCGGCCGGCGCCGTAGCCGCGTTCGCGTGCGGTGGGTACTTCGGCCATCAGTTCGCGGATCGGCGTGAACAGGCCGGTGTACGTGGCCGGGTTGCTGCGCGGGGTGCGGCCGATGGGGGACTGGTCGACGTTGATGACCTTGTCAAAGTGTTCGATGCCGTCGATGCTGTCGTGCTCGGCCGGTTCGTCGTGGGCGCGGTAGAGCTGGCGCGCTACGGCGGCGTACAGCGTGTCGTTGACCAGGGTCGATTTGCCGGAGCCGGATACGCCGGTGACACAGGTCAGCAGGCCTACCGGGAAGTCGACGCTGACATTTTTCAGGTTGTTGCCGCGTGCGTTGACGACGCGCAGCGCCTGCAGTTCACCCTGGGTTGCCAGGTGCGCAATCTGCCGTTCAGCCCAGGCCTGGGCGGCCTTGCTGGGCGCCTTGCCGGCGCTGGACTTGCTGGTTTTGGCGCTGGGCGCAGGCGCGTGAACGGTGGGCAGCCAGGGGTGGCGCTGGCGCGGCACGGCAATGCACTGGGTTTGTGCCAGATACTGGCCGGTAAGGGAGTCGGTGCTGGCCTTGATGGCGTCGAAGTTGCCCTGGGCAATGACGCGTCCACCGTGGATGCCGGCGCCCGGACCCATGTCGATGATGTGGTCGGCGGCGCGCATCATGTCTTCATCGTGCTCGACCACCAGCACGCTGTTGCCAATGTCGCGCAGGTGTTTCAGGGTGTCGATCAGGCGGTCGTTGTCGCGCTGGTGCAGGCCGATGCTGGGTTCGTCAAGCACGTACATGACGCCGGTCAGGCCGGAGCCGATCTGGCTTGCCAGGCGGATGCGTTGCGATTCGCCGCCGCTCAGGGTTTCGGCACTGCGGTCCAGGCTCAGGTAGTTCAGACCCACGTCGTTCAGGAATTTCAGGCGCAGGCCGATTTCGCGGATCACCTTGGAGGCGATTTCGCCGCGCGCGCCGGGCATGCTGAGCTGGTTGAAATAGGCCAGGCATTCGCGCAGCGTGATGCGGCTGATCTGGTAGATGGCACGTGCCTGCGCGCCTTCGCCGATCATGACGTGGCGTGCTTCGCGGCGCAGCCGGCTGCCGTCGCAGTCCGGGCAGTGCTGGGTGCTGCGCAGGCGCGCCAGCTCTTCGCGCACCATGGCCGAATCGGTCTCGCGGTAGCGCCGCTGCATGTTCGGAATGATGCCTTCGAAGGGGTGCTTTTTATTCACCTTCTTGCCGGCAAAGTTGCCCGAATCCATGACGTAGCTGAACTTGATGTCTTCCTCGCCGGAGCCGTACAGAATCACCTGGCGTACGGCCTCGGGCAATTCTTCGAAGGCGGTGTCGAGGTCGAATTTGTAATGGCGTGCCAGGCTCTCGAGCAGGGCAAAGTAATAGCCGTTGCGCCGGTCCCAGCCTTTGATGGCGCCGCTGGCCAGGCTCAGGGTCGGGAAGGCGACCACGCGTTGCGGATCGAAGAACTCCTGCTGCCCCAGGCCGTCGCAGCGGGTGCAGGCACCGACCGGCGAGTTGAAGGAGAACAGGCGGGGCTCGAGTTCACTGATCGAATAGCTGCACACCGGGCAGGCGAATTTGGCGTTGAACAGGTGTTCCAGCGGCGTGCCGTGGGCCTCGCGCGCATCCATTTCCAGCGCAATGGCGCGGCCCTGGGCCAGGCGCAGCGCGGCTTCGAAACTTTCCGCCAGGCGCTGGCGCAGGCCGGCGTGTTCGCTGGCGTCGGCGGTGTCTGCGCTGCGGACCTTGATGCGGTCAATCACCACGTCGATATCGTGCTTTTCGGTTTTCTTCAGCTGCGGCAGGTTTTCTGCTTCGACGATGGCGCCGTTCAGGCGGAAGCGCACATAGCCTTGCGCCTGCATGTCGGCGAAGACATCCAGGAACTCGCCTTTTTTTTCACGCGCCAGTGGCGCCAGAATCATCAGCCGGGTGCCTTCGGGCAGGGCCAGCACGGCGTCCACCATCTGGCTGACGGTCTGGCTTTGCAGTGGCCGCTGGTGGTCCGGGCAATATGGCGTGCCGGCGCGGGCAAACAGCAGGCGCAGATAGTCGTGGATTTCGGTGACCGTGCCGACGGTGGAGCGCGGGTTGTGGCTGGTGGCTTTTTGTTCGATCGAGATCGCCGGCGACAGGCCTTCGATCATGTCGACATCCGGCTTGTCCATCACTTGCAGGAACTGGCGTGCATAGGTGGACAGGCTTTCCACGTAACGCCGCTGGCCTTCGGCGTACAAGGTGTCAAAGGCCAGGCTGGATTTGCCGGAGCCGCTCAGGCCGGTGATCACCACCAGCTGGTTGCGCGGGATGTCCAGGTCGATATTCTTCAGGTTGTGGGTGCGTGCACCGCGCACGCAGATGTGCTGTTGCTGCAATGCGCGGGCCAGGTAATTGCCACCCAGCCGGTCTTCCAGTCGCTGGTCGTGCGCTTGCGCGTCCGGGGAAGAAGGCATGGCAGAGAGGTCGGTGGGAAAATTCAAAGCAGTAAGCACCTGGAGAAGAACCCGCCATGATAGACAATGTCGGCTTTGATTACTGAAATATCCGGTGATCTCCCTCTATCTTTGAACAATTCATCCAATACCGTGACCGTGCCTGATAACACTATGACTCCCCTGGAGCGGCGCTCCAGCATGTCATTGGCGCTGATATTTGCGCTGCGCATGCTGGGCCTATTTCTTGTTTTGCCGGTATTCGCGCTCGAAGCCCGGCATTTGCCCGGGGGTGACGACCCGGCGCTGGTCGGGCTGGCGATGGGCATTTACGGCCTGACGCAGGCCTGTCTGCAGATTCCCTTTGGTCTGGCGTCCGATCGCTATGGACGCAAGCGCGTCCTGGTGCTGGGCTTGTTGCTGTTTGCCGCTGGCAGTTTCGTGGCGGCCTGGGCGCCTACCCTGCTCGGTTTGGTGGCGGGCCGGGCGCTGCAGGGTTCGGGCGCGATTTCTGCTGCGGTGACGGCCTTGCTGGCCGACCAGACCCGTGATTCGGTGCGCACCAAGGCGATGGCGCTGGTGGGTGGCAGCATTGGCCTGATGTTTGCCTTGTCGCTGGTGCTGTCGCCCTTGCTCAATTCCTTGCTGGGTCTGAATGGCATTTTTGCCCTTACCGGAGGCCTGGCCTTGGGCGGTATTGCAGTGGTGTTGTGGTGGGTGCCGGCGGAATCCGGCGTGCAGGTGGACCAGGGCCGCGGCGGCTTGTTGCAGGTATTGCGTACCCCGGCGCTGCTGCGCCTGAATTTTGGTGTGTTTGTGTTGCACGCAGTGCAGCTGGGTATGTGGATGGCGATTCCGGCGTTGCTGGTGCAGGCCGGTCTGGGCAAGGACCAGCACTGGACGGTGTATCTGCCCGCGGTGCTGGGTTCTTTTGTGCTGATGGGCGGCACCCTGTTCCCCATGGAGCGGCGCGGCCATCTGCGGCTGGTGTTCCTGTTTGCGGTGGGCCTGATTACCGTGGTGCAACTGGCTTTGCTGGTGTTGCTGCGTGGCCAGCCCTCGGTGCGTGAGTTGTCTGTGGTGCTGTTTTTCTTCTTCTGGGGCTTCAATATTCTGGAAGCCAGTCAGCCCAGCCTGGTCTCCAAACTGGCGCCGCCGGCGGTGCGTGGCGCTGCACTGGGGGTCTACAACACGCTGCAGTCGCTCGGTTTGTTTGTCGGCGGGGCCATGGGCGGCTGGCTGGTGAAGTCGGTGGGGCCGCAGGGACTGTTTGTGGCCTGTGCGGCGGGCATGCTGCTGTGGCTGGTGGTGGCCTGGCCGATGCAGGCGCCGGCATTGCGCCCGCTGACACCAGCGGCAAAGGCAGGATAATCCTGCATCTAATCTGGAGAAATTCATGGCATCCGTCAACAAAGTCATTCTGGTCGGCAATTGCGGCCGCGATCCCGAAATCCGTTATTTGCCGTCCGGCCAGGCGGTGGCCAATGTCAGCGTGGCCACCAGCAGCCGGCGCAAGGACAAAAATACCGGGGAGTCGATTGAAGACACCCAGTGGCATCGCGTCACGTTTTATGACCGCCTGGCCGAAATCGCCGGTGAATACGTGCGCAAGGGCCGCCCGATTTATGTCGAAGGCCGCTTGAAGTACGGTAAATACACCGACCAGTCTGGCGTTGAAAAGAACACCGTCGACATCGTTGCCACCGAACTGCAGCTGCTTGGTGGCCGTGAAGGCATGGGCGGCCCCAGCGATGGGGACGAGGGCTCCGCCCCCGCTCCGGCACGCCGTCCGGCGCCCGCTCCGCGCGCTGCGGCACCAGCCCCGCGCCAGGCGCCGGCACCGCGTCCAGCGGCGAGCGGGTTTGATGACATGGATGATGACATTCCGTTTTGATCAGTACGTTTTTTGAAAACGTAGATAAAGGGCCTTAAGCGCTTGTTGCTTAAGGCCTTTTTGCTATTTACACGGTAGTTGGGCGGGAATCTCAAGAACGCTCTACAAGTTAGCTTTGGATGTTTGTAAATAGCGATGGCTTGCGTTTGATCTGATGCGCCTGTATTGGGGGGTAAATTGGCGTTTTGGGTTTTTGGGTTTTTGGGTTTTTTTGGGGCTCGCCTGGCCGCCGTAGGCACCCTTGGTGCTGCTTTTTGGTGGGATTGGAGGGGGCGCAGAATTTCCGACAAAAAATTCACGCTTTTAGATTTAACGCGGCTACTTTGGGCAGCTTCATTGGTACAAGTTTCTGACGGGGTAGGGCCATCTGCGGCCGCACGCGAATGGCGGGTGTCTGGAGGCTGAAATTTGAATTTGGGAGTTGCCAGGGAGCGGTCATACGCCAGCGCCGGTACGTGCCCGTAGCTACCATACGCTGCATTCCGGAGGTCGGCAGGACCGCCGCGATTGCAGTCGTTCGGGGTTTGGTCCAGGATGACTCCAGAAGACTGTTAGGAGTCGTTCGCCTTGCCGAAATGGTCGCCCATAAGCAGTCACCCGATAGACTTCAAACGCCTCTTCATAAACGCTTCAAACTCAATCAACGGCAGCGGTTTGCTGCACAGGTAGCCCTGATATGCATGGCAACCCAGGTTCGCCAGTGCATCCCTCTGGGCTTCGGTTTCCACCCCTTCGGCAATCACATTCAACCCCAGAGTCTTGGCCAGGACAATCACCATCTGGGCAATCGCTGCATCATTGGTATTGACCAGAATGTCCCTGACAAAGCTGCGATCAATCTTGACTTGATCCATGGGAAGCAGCTTCAGGTACGACAACGAGGAATAACCGGTACCAAAGTCGTCCAATGAAAAGCTTATCCCCTGGGCTTTGAGCAACGTCATCTTGCCAATGATGTCCTGGATATTGCTGGCCAGTACACTCTCCGTGAGTTCAAGTTTGAGTCGGTGTGGGTTGACCCCGGTTTTCCTGAGAATATCCAGCACCTGATCGACCCAGTCGACTTGCAGGAACTGCCTAGCACTGACATTCACCACGGTGGTCAGATCAGCCATGTGGGGAACTTGGGCCCACAGCGCCAGTTGTGCACAGGCTGTTTCCAAGACCCAGCGTCCCAAAGGGAGAATCATCCCCGTTTCCTCCGCTAGGGGAATGAAGTCCAATGGCGAGACTATGCCGCGCTGGGGGTGATGCCATCGCACCAGCGCTTCAACGCCGACGATCCGGTTGTCCTCAACGACTTGCGCCTGGTAGTGCAAGGCAAACTGTTGTTTGACAATGCCAAGTCGCAAGTCGGTTTGAAGGGAGACGCGAGCCGTCATGGCAGTTTGCATTTGCGACTCAAAGAAACGCAAGGTATTCTTGCCCGCCACTTTAGCCTGGTACATGGCCAGGTCGGCTTCCTGCAAGCAACGGTCCAAGTCCTGCTGTGCATCTCTACTGACAAAGGTGATACCAATGCTGGCGGTACTGCGATGCTCCAAATCACCCAGTTGGTAAGGTTGCGCCAGTGAGGTCAGTATCTTCTCGCCCACGGTAGCAGCCTGGGTAGCGGCCTCTCCGGCAACCGAGTTCAAGCCTTGCAGCAGCACGACAAATTCGTCACCGCCCAGGCGGGCAACAGTGTCGTCCTCGCGCACACAGGCTACCAGTCGCTTGGCCACCTGCTCCAGCAGGGCATCTCCGGCGGAATGACCGACCGTGTCGTTGAGATTCTTGAATTCGTCCAGGTCTACAAACAGCAAGGCAGGCTGGGTTCCGTGACGCGCACTGGTGGCGATGGTTTGTGCCAAGCGGTCCAGCAGCAGGCGGCGATTGGCCAGGCCGGTCAGGGGGTCGTAAAAGGCCAGGTGCTCGATCTTTGCTTCGATGGTCTTGCGTGCTGATATATCGGTAAACACACCCACATAGTGGCTGGCCTTGCCCTCGCCATTCTTCACCGCAGTGACGCTGAGCAAGGCCGGGTAGATCTCCCCGTTCTTGCGCCGGTTCCAGATTTCACCTTGCCATGAGCCACAGGCGTCGATGCTGGCCCACATGGCTTTGTAGAAGCTGGCATCGTGACGGCCTGACTTAAGCAAACGCGTGGTTTGACCGACTGCTTCGTCCCGCGAATACCCTGTAATCTCGGCAAATGCCTTGTTGACGCTCAGGATGACCTCGTTGGCGTCAGTCACCATCATGCCTTGTTGTGCTTCAAAGGCGGTTGCGGCGATGCGCAGTTGAACTTCGGCTAATTTGAGTTTGGTGATGTCGCTCAGATTGATGAGAATCATCGTCTCGCCAGTGCCCGATGTGCGGTGCTCACCGACCAACTGCGCCACAAACAGCGCACCGTCCCCGCCCCGCAGCGTCAGTTCCGCACTGGTTGCAGCGTCAGACTGCTTGACGCTCTGAAAAAAATGATTCCAGCGCATCAGATCTTCATCAATGACCCGCGCAGCGAATCTCCTTTGCAGCAACTTCTTGCGCTCGGTACGCAGCATTTTGACAGCGGTGAGGTTCACCGTGGCGATCAAACCGTCGGTTGTCAAACTGAGATAGCCTACCGGGGCAAACTCATACAAATCGACATAGAGGTCGCGCGATTCCTCCAAAGCACTCTGCGCCTGGCGCAAGGCTTCGTTTTGCATTTCCAACTCGATCTGGTGCACCTGCAGTTCGTGCAGCAAAACCTCAGTCGAGGGCTCTGGCGTCTGGCACACCTGACGGCAGGTTAGCTCTGCTTCGGCAGCCGCGCGCATCGACGCTGCCGACTTTTTCTTGTGGTCCGCCAGCGAATTCATGGCTTTTCCAAGGCATCAATGGCCACCATCGCCAGCAGGATCAGGTCGGCATTGCCCAGTGTCGTGACAATGCGCCGGGCATTGAGCACCATGCGACGCAGACCCAGGCCCGGGAAATCGTGCTCGACCACAAAGCCATCGAGCACCTGCTTTTGTGGCAGCAGGTCTTCAAGCAATTGTCGCAAGCTTGGAATATTCCACTGCCCGTTACCCAGGTCGTAAATCTTGCGCCCCACCGTGTTCTCTGGCGTGACCTGAAAATGCTGGTAGAACGACTGACCGGCAGAAACTACCTGCAACTTGGCATCGAGCACGATCAGCGGCTCGCTGACGGCGTTGACAATGCCTTCAGCCAGTTCACGCGCCAGTTGCGTTGTCGCCTGCAAGCTCGTTGCCAGTTCGGCCGTGGCCCGCTGTGCGACCTCTCTGGCCAGTTTGAAGTCGGTCACTGGGGTGAAGGTCAACACCACGCCAGCGATAACGTTGTCCAGCGTGCGATAGGGTTGCATGCGCGCGAGGTACCAGGCCCCGTCGGCGGTGCGTACTTCACGCTCAATCGGAATCAGCGTGTCGAGCACGGTCTGTAACTCAACGAGCAGGTCAGCGCCTTCGATATTGGACTTGATGTCCGCCAGCGGGCGGCCGATGTCAGAGGCGATCAAAGGGTAAAGCTTGACCGCCGCTGGCGTATAGCGTCGCACAGCGAGTTTTTGGTCAAGAAACAGGGTGCCGGTACTGATGCTGTCGAGCAGATTCTTCATGTCGTTCTGCATGTCGCTCATTTGCTCAATCTTGGAGTTCAGCTCGGAGTTGACTGTGATCATTTCTTCATTCAGAGATTGCAGTTCTTCTTTGGCGGTCTCCAGCTCTTCGTTGGAAGATTGCAGTTCCTCGTTGGTGGACTGCAATTCTTCGTTGGTCGATTTGAGTTCTTCGTTGAACGCCTGCTGCTCTTCCGTCGAAGCTTGCAGGCTCTCCCTGGCATAGGCGACTTCGCGCGCCAGTTGTTCGGCGTGCAGTTGCTGGGCAGGGTCAACGGCGCGGCTGCCGCGTTTGCGCTTGGTGCCCGGTTCAGCGACATCCTGAAAGCTCAGCAGCAGATTGCCCTGCGCTTCGCCGTCTGCCAGGCCCGGCGGCGGCGGCATCCGGCGCACGCACAAATTCACGGTGGAGAAGCCGCCATTGGTTTTGACTGAAACTTGTCGGCCCAAAGTAGGTGTGTCCTGGGTCGAGGCACTGAGGAAGACGTTGCGCAGTTCGATTTGCAAGCCTTCGCGGGCCATCTCGACCACATTGAGCGTGGCCTGCCCCGGCGCTGGACGCAGGTAGCGGCCGGTGTCGCCGTAGACGTAAAGAATGTTGCCCATGAGGTCGGTGACGACCGAGGCCGGCGCATAGGTTTGCAGCAGTAAGCGTCGAGTCAATTCTTCAAAGTTGGTTTCTATGGATTTCTTCAAGATGACCTCGGGCGCCTTGGCAGTGCTGTCGACACTCCACGATGCATACGTGGCAAATTCCGAAGCTCTGGCAGGGCCAGAGTGCACGGCGCGGTAAAACTTCCACTTGCGGTCCAGCGCCGTAAACAGGCCGGGCTGGCTGGTGATGCTCTCTGAGGTGGACAGAAACAGCACGCCGCCGGGTTTGAGCGCGTAGTGAAAGGTTGGAATCAGCCGGTCTTGCTGTTCTGGTTCAAGATAGATCAGCAGGTTGCGACAACTGAGTAGGTCGAGCTTGGTAAAAGGCGGGTCCTTGATGACACTCTGCTCGGCGAACACCACCAAGTCGCGCAGTTCCTTATTTACCTTGTAGCCGGCTTCTTCCTTGCTAAAGAATCGGCGCAGACGCTCGGGCGCCATGTCCTTCGCAATATGGAGTGGATAGCGCCCGCCGCGTGCTATGGCGATCGCCTCGCCATCAAGGTCAGTGGCATAGATCTGAATCTTGAATTCTTCTTCGTTTCGCGTTTTGATCTCGTCTTGCAACTCCAGCAAGACCATGGCAATCGAGTAGGCTTCTTCGCCGCTGGCACAGCCCGCCACCCAGACCCGTAACACATAGTCGGGCGGCTTGCCCTTGAGCAGCGGCGGCAATATGACGTCCTTGAGCACAATGAACGCCTGAGGATCACGAAAGAAGCTGGTGACGTTGATCAGCAGTTCCCTGAACAGTTTTTGCGTCTCGGCCGGGTTGTCCTTGAGAAAACGCGCATAGACCGCCATGTCTTGAATGTTTTGCTGAATCATGCGCCGCTCGATGCGCCGGCCAATGGTGCTCATCTTGTAGAGCGAGAAATCGTGCCCGGTGCCAGAGCGCAGTTGCAGCAGTATCTGCTTGATGCCGCTAATGGTTTGGCCTGGCGCGACGCTCGGGACACGCTGGAGATATGCCGCTTTTCGGACCACTTCGAGCAGCATGGCCGGCATCTGTTCTACCGGCAGGATATGCGTGGCGTAACCGGCTTTGATGGCGCTTTTGGGCATGCCGTCGTATTTGGCAGTAGAGGGTTCCTGAACCATGCAGACGCCGCCGGCAACAAGGATGGCGCGCAAGCCCAGCGTGCCGTCGGTGGCGGTGCCCGAGAGGACGATGCCAATGGCCCTATCTGCTTGATCTTCGGCCAGGGAGCGCAAAAAGGTGTCAATGGGCATACGCATGCCGCGTGCCAGTTCCGGCACCGAGAGTTGCAGCGATCCAGCCAGCACGGCCATCTCGCGGTTCGGCGGTATGACGTAAACGTGGTTCGGTTCCACGACAACTTGGTCAAGTGCTTGCACGACCGGCATGGTGGTTGCGCGTTGCAGGATTTCGGTTAGCAGACTTTCATGGCCAGGGTCCAGGTGCGGCACCAGAACAAATGCCATACCGGTATCAAACGGGCAGGCTCGAAAGAAGGTCTCAAAGGCTTCCAGACCACCGGCAGAGGCGCCGATGCCAACGATGGTGCAAGGACCGGCAGACGCAGCGGCCGTCTCTGCAACGGCGAGCGGAACCCGGGCGGGCACAGTTCGCTTCACGGGTGGGGAGCGTGGCGCTCTTTTAACGGCTGCTACGACAACCTTTCGAGCGGCCATTGAAATCCCCTTTACCTTGCGTGTAGCAAGGCCCTTGATGGTACGCCGATTACAGGGCCAAAAAAATAAACCTACGCGACGCTCGTTTCTGAATTCAAACCACAGCTACGGGCGACAGAAAGTTGTAATTGGATTGCCCTGAAGCGGGCAATGATAGTTGTCGGGTTACGCTGCACTGTTGACTTCCTGGCGAACTGGGTAAAGACCGCTTGAAGCCTCAAGCAGCCGCTGGCTTGATTTCCGCGTATGCCCGCTCCTGGTCGACTGCGTATTTTGGAGGTTCAAGTTGGTCTGCCTCAAAGCTGACGTAGGAAATCAGCGTGCCGGATTGCTGATGTTTGTAAACACCCGAATCGTGCCTAAATCGGTCGTTGCCGGCGCCACCCATAACGACACAAAGCTGACCTTCAATATCATTGGCCTTTCGGGACGGGCTTAATGCTTCGGCTGGGAATAAAGCCAGGGCTTGAGTATCCGAGTCAACTGAGGCGCCACAACCCAAGTCATCAGGCCAACTACAAGTACAGTCAACAGCATCAGCCGCAGCACCTGCGGCCAGGGAGCAAGCAGTTCTCCCAGAACAAAAAATAGTAGGTAAACCGTTGGGAAAATGCCCAGCCAAGTTACAACGGCAATTTTCCATCGCGGTGGAGACACTTGTTTCGGGCCCCTTGGTGCTTGAAACCAGAGCCCTAAGCCAGAAACCTGACGCACCAAGGTCTGCCCTTCAATGAAGGGTGCGGCTGCCGCCAAGCCAAGTGAACGAGCGGGTGAATCTTGCCAATTCTTTAGATTGGCCTCATTGTCGAATGCGAGGACGATGTGATAAAGGGAGTCATATACGCCTTGTTCATCGCCGGGACGAACCAATTGCGCGCCTAGGTGACCTTTGAACGTGGCCGAAACAGAAATGATTTGATCCATCACGCGTTCAAAGTCGGCCTCACAGCCAGGCTTTACCTGCCGGCTGATCAAGACGGTTACTGCGTGCTCTGACGTGGTAGTCATAGTGCTCATTGAATGGTTGAATGACTTCATGCACTGCGATGGAAGAGTGCGTTTCTCTGTTGCGCACATTCTGTGGATGTTTCAGTGGGATGTAAATGCATTGCCAGTGATAGTCACAATCATGCTGGTGAATACCGATATCCTTGATCCAGTCGCCTCACTTGGAAGTCAGTTTGCTCCGTGGTGCTCGCGGAGTCGCTTTTTCACTTTCGCTATCCGCAAATAGCTCAACAAAGAGTTGCCTGATCCACATATTGGCAGGATCCCGGTTGAATTTGGCATGCCAGAACAGATTGATGGCAATTTCAGGAAGGCGTGCCGGGTGTGGAGATGTGACTAATTCAAATGGACCCTCACAGCGCTGTGCAAAACGCTCCGGCAGCGTGGCGATGAGATCGGTGGTTTGCAGCACGTGGCCCACCGCAATGAAATGCGGTAGCACCAAGCGCAGCTTGCGCTGGATGCCGGCGCGCTCCAGCAATCCATCCACTTCACTGTGTCCGGTGTTCGCGGCCAGTACGCCAACGTGCTCCAGGTCAGTGAACTGCCTGAGTGTCATGGGGACCTTGGCCAAGGGATGTCCCTTGCGAAAGACGCACACATATTTGTGACGGAAAAGTCGGCGCTGAAAAAATCCCGCCTGCAAGTCAGGTAACAGTCCCAGCGCCAGATCGACGGTTCCGGATTCCATGTTCTCGCGCAGGTTCCCGGCGTTGGGGCGGACCGTGTTGATCCGCACATGGGGTGCCAGCTTGGCCAAGGCAACCATCAGGGGCGGCATGAAATACATCTCGCCAATATCGGTCATTGCCACCTGGAAATTGCGGGTGCTGGTGAGCGGGTCAAACGAGTCGCGTGTTGTCAGCGCTGTTTGCAGCGCGTTCAGCGCATAGATCACTGGCTCTGCCAGGTGCAGGGCATAGGGCGTGGGTTCCATGCCACGCGAAGTCCGCATGAATAGCTCATCTTTCAGTGCGGTGCGTAGCCGTTTGAGCGCATTGCTGACGGCGGGTTGCGTCAGCCCAAGCTTCTCCGCCGCTGTAGAGGCACTGCGGTCCAGCAGCAACTGGTTGAAGACAACCAGCAGGTTCAGGTCAATTTCACGCAAATCCATAAGCCACCTCGATATTCACATCCGTGATTTTAACTATATGGTTTGCTTTATCGACTTATAGGGCGCAAGTCTTCAAAATCGCCGCAAACAGGAGACAAGGGCATACGCCTTCAAAACATGGAACTCGTCGTAGAACCACTCAAGGTGCGTCTGAACGTAGACAGCGGAAGCAACCTGCTGGACGTCCTGCGCGCCAATCAATTGCCCATCTCCTACAGCTGCATGTCCGGGCGCTGCGGCACTTGCCGCTGCCGCGTGGTTTCTGGCCATGTCATCAACGGTGGACCCGAAACCGGGCGACCGCAGGCGGGAAAAGACGACTACGTTCTGGCGTGCCAGGCCGTACTGAATGACAACTGCAGTATTGAATTGCCCGAGGTGGATGAGGTGGTGGTGCACACCGCTCGCATCGTGAAGGGAACGGTCACCGCCATTGAGGATGCAACGCACGATATCCGGCGTATTCGGGTCAAGCTGGCCAAGCCGATGGAATTCAGCCCCGGTCAATATGCCACTGTGCAATTCACACCGGAGCATATTCGCCCTTATTCCATGGCTGGTTTGCATGACGACTTGGAGTGGGAATTCCAGATTCGCCGGGTACCGGATGGCAGGGTGACGGCCTTCGTTTTTGATGCGTTGAAAGTGGGCGCCGCGCTGCGCATCAGTGGCCCGCTTGGAACGGCCTACCTGCGTCAAAAGCACACCGGCCCGATGCTGTGCGTAGGCGGGGGCACCGGGCTGGCGCCCGTGCTGTCTATCGTGCGTGGCGCGCTGGCGGCCGGCATGCAAAACCCGATTCACCTGTACTTTGGCGTACGCAGCGCAGAAGACGTCTATGACGCAGACCGTCTGCAGGCATTGGCGACATCGCACCCGAATCTGAAAGTCCACATCGTTGTCGCCACCGGTGCAGCCGGTGCCGGGCAGCGCAGTGGCCTAGTCACTGACGCCATCGAAAAAGACCTGGGACGCCTGGCCGGATGGCGCGCCTATTTGTGTGGGGCACCGGCCATGGTCGATGCTCTTAATCTGCTCGTAACCCGCATGGGCGTCGAGCCTGGTCATGTTTATGCGGACGCTTTTTACCCAAGCGGCGTGTGAAAACGCTGCATTCACCGACAACCAAGCAACCAAAAGGAGACAAACAATGAGTGAAGCTACAACCGTGTTCCCAGAAAGCCCCACGTGGCCGGGAGAGGGAACCAGCCAGGTACCCTTCTGGGCTTATACCCGCGAAGATTTGTACAAAAAAGAACTGGATCGCCTTTTCTATAACGGCCATTGGTGTTATGTCGGCCTGGAAGCGGAAATCCCCAACCCGGGCGACTTCAAACGCACCGTCATTGGCGAACGCTCGGTGATCATGGTGCGCGACCCGGAAGGTAGCGTGAATGTGGTGGAAAACGTTTGTGCCCACCGCGGCATGCGTTTCTGCCGTGAGCGCAATGGCCACGCCAAGGACTTCTTCTGCCCCTATCACCAGTGGAACTACAGCCTCAAGGGGGACCTGCAGGGCGTGCCCTTTATTCGTGGCGTCAAGCAGGACGGCAAGGTCAATGGGGGCATGCCCAAGGACTTCAAGATTGCAGACCATGGCCTGACCAAGCTCAAAGTGGCGCTGCGTGGTGGCGTGGTGTTTGCCTCCTTCGACCATGGCATAGAGTCTCTGGAAGACTTTATTGGCCCGAGCATCCTGAAATATTTCGACCGTACGTTTGACGGCCGTAAGCTGGAAATTTTGGGCTATCGCCGCCAGCGCATTCCGGGCAACTGGAAGCTGATGCAGGAGAACATCAAGGACCCCTACCACCCCGGCCTGCTGCACACCTGGTTTTCCACCTTCGGTTTGTGGCGCGCGGATAACAAGTCCGAGCTGAAGATGGATGACAAGTTCCGCCACGCCGCCATGATTTCCACGCGCGGCCAGGGCGGCAAAAATGCCGATGTAGTCTCCGGTGTGGACAGCTTCAAAGAGCAGATGAAGGTCAACGACCCGCGCTTGCTGGACATCGTTCAGGAACCCTGGTGGGGCGGCCCCACCGCAGTGATGACCACGATATTTCCGAGCGTGATTCTGCAGCAGCAGGTGAATAGCGTATCTACCCGCCACATCCAGCCCAACGGCCATGGCTCCTTCGATTTTGTCTGGACCCACTTCGGCTTTGCCGACGACACGCCCGAGATGAAAGAGCGGCGCCTGATTCAGGCCAACCTGTTCGGACCGGCTGGCTTTGTGTCGGCCGACGATGGCGAAGTCATTGAATGGTCGCAAGAGGGGTTCGAGCAAAAGCCGGCACACCGCAGCGTGATCGCCATGGGCGGACACGACATTGCTGACTCGGATCACATGGTCACCGAGACCCTGATCCGGGGTATGTACAACTACTGGCGCAAGGTAATGGGGGAATAAACATGATCGACTTCAAGACTTACTTCGAACTGCTCAATCTCTATAGCGACTACGCCATGGTCTGTGATTCGGCAGAGTGGGAAAAATGGCCCGAGTTCTTTGTGGACGAAGGAACCTACCGCCTGCAACCCCGCGAAAACCACGACCAGGGCCTGCCACTGTGCCTGTTGGCGCTGGAGAGCAAAAACATGATTCGCGACCGGGTGTATGGCGTCAAAGAGACCATGTACCACGACCCCTACTACCAGCGCCA
>CAIUDG010000091.1 GCA_903897925.1 uncultured beta proteobacterium
CTGCCCGCCCGAAAGCGATTCGCCGCGTTCACCAATCAGCATGTCAAAGCCACGCGGATGCCGGTTGGCAAATTCGCTCACCCCGGCCACATCGGCGGCGGCAATCACATCCTGGTCGTCGGCAAAGGGCGCGCCCAGGGCAATGTTTTCCTTCAGCGTGCCGTAAAACAGACTCACGTCCTGCGACACAAAACCAGCCGCGCGGCGCAACTCGGCCGGGTCGATCTGGCGCATGTCAATGCCATCCATCAAAATGGCCCCGGAGGTGGGCTGGTGCAAGCCCAGAATCAGGCGCTGAATGGTCGACTTGCCGGACCCCACGCGCCCGATGAACGCCACCTTTTCACCGGCGGCAATCTTGAAGGACACATTCTGCAGCGCGCTTTGCTGCTGCTCGGGGTAACTGAAACTGACAGCGCGGAATTCGATCGCGCCCTGGAACGCCGCCCGGTGCAGGAAGCTGGCATCGTCCGGACGTTCCGGCTGCGTCAGCATATGCCGCTCCACCGAGCCCAGACCACTCTTGGCGTGGTGAAACTGCATGATCAAACCGGCGACCTGGCCAAACGGCGCCATGGCACGCCCGGCCAGCATCGACGCCGCAATAATGCCGCCCATGGAAACTTCGCGGTTGATCAGCAAATAGACCCCGACCACCACGGTGCTGACCGACACCAGCTGCTGCAGCATCTGCGCTAGGTTGGTGATCACCGACGACAGCAGTTTGAGTTTGCTGTTGTTCTGTGCCAGAAACACCGTGGACTGCTCCCAGCGGCGCTGGAACACGCCTTCGGCAACCATGAACTTGATGGTCTCGGCGCCGACCAGACTCTCCACCAGGGTGGCATTGCGCAAGGCCGAGGCGCGCTGGGTGATCTCCACCAGTTCCTGCATCTTGCGCTGCACCACCAGCGAAGTCACCACCAGCACCAGGATGCACAGCAGCGGCGGCAGCGTCAGCCACGGCGAAACCCACACGAGGGCAGCAAAAAACACCAGCACAAAAGGCATGTCCACCAGGGTCGTGATGGAGGCCGATGCGACAAAGTCGCGCACCGACTCAAAGGCGCGCAGGTTGGCGGCAAAAGACCCGACCGAGCTCGGCCGATCGGCCATGCGCAGACCCAGCACGCGCTCCATGATGCGTGCCGACAGGGTGACATCGATGCGCTTGCCGGCAGTATCCAGCACGTAGGAGCGCAGCACCCGCAGCAGCATGTCAAAGGCCATCATCAGCAGCACGCCGATGGACAGCACCCACAGCGTTTCCTCGGCCCGGTTCGGCACCACGCGGTCGTACACCGTCATGGAAAACATCGGCATCGCCAGCGCAAAAATATTCACCAGCAGTGCCGCCAGCAAGCTGTCACGGTACAGACGCCAGTTCTGCAGCACCACGCTCCAGAACCAGTGCTGCGAATGGATCGGCCCGGTCACCGGTGCGCGCGGATCGAACTTGAAGACCGGCTTGACGAAAAATGCCACCCCGGCATAGAGCGCCTCCAGTGCCTCGCGCGTCAGCACATCGGCGGACTCGCCGTTCTCCGGAAAGCGCACCCGGGCCTGGCCCTCGGGCAGCCACTCCAGCAGCAGGCAGGCCTGCTGCTTGTGCAGCAACAAAATCACCGGCAGCAGGCCTGGCCGCAAGTCGTCCAGGGTGCGCCGCGCCACGCGCGCCGTCAGCCCGGCACGCGCGGCAACGCGCGGCAGCAGCGCCGGGGTAATGCGGTTGTCCTGCAAGGGCAGTCCGGCAGACAGGGCCTCTCGCGTGGTGGCGGTGCCATAAATACGCGCCGCCGCAACAACGCAGTCGAGCAGCGGGTCAAAATGCACATGGTGCTCGCCCAGCCGCCAGGAATCGGCTGCGGAGGCAGGAGGAACGGCGCGGGCGCCCGGGGCAGCGGAGGACATGGCTATTAGAAGATCAGATGACCTGACCGTCGCCTCCAATAAGATTCAGCGCACCCTGCAAGCGGTTGCGCATACCCTTGCGCAGCACCAGCTTTTCCTGCGCCGCAGGCGGCAGGTCGGTGTGGCGAATGACGTTGCTCTGGATCAGGGTATCGATCAAATCTTCCAGCACCCGGACAAACTCGGCATCGGCTTCACTGAAGCTGCGCTGCGGCGCACTGTGAAAAAACGCCAGCAGCTCCGGGTGGTCATCGGCCATCGGCTCGGTGCCGGACTCGGCCTGCTTGGACACCGAGGCTATCGTGCCGTCCTGACCCCTGGTGATGTGAAACATGGCGACGAATAGGTGTTGTTGGAGTAGCTTAGCCGGTAACTCGAATAGAACCCTGCAATGTTAGCAGCCTAGCGCGGCCTATTTGAACCGTTGTGGCGCCAATAGATAGGCATTTGATGCAAGTCCTATTTAATAACTATTGACCTGGCAATGTGCCGCTCCAAAACGCCGTCCAAGCTTGCGCCTGGCTTACACGCCTGAAAGATCCGGCGCCAGCATAGAATCGGCCACAGCCCCCCCTATTTACTCCAGCGAGGCCCGGACGGCGCCCAGAATGCACGGATTCAGCAGCCTTAGAGTCGCTCTGCGCCAGGCCCCTGGCCGATGGACCGACGCCTGTTTCGGCGCGCTGCTCGGGCTGCTGCTGGCGGGCCCGGCGCAGGCCGAGTGGAGCAAGCTCGGCAGCTCGGACGCCGACAGCATCTATGTCGACTACAGCAGCCTAAGAAAAAATGGCAACATCGCACGCGTGCTGATGCTACGCGATGCCGCCACGCCCTACCAGAGCGCCCAGGGCCAGCCGATCAACTCACGCAAATTGTTGTTTGAATTCGACTGCTCGGCCAGCCAGTACCGGGTCAAATTTCTGAGCGCGCACAGCGGCCACATGGGTAGCGGTGATCTCGTCGAAAGTTTTGGCGACGTCGACGCCATGCAAACGGTGCCAGAAGGCACCATTGCGGCAGGCATGCTGCAGATTGCCTGCCGCTGACACCGCTTCGGAATAGCTATGGCTGGCAGCGGACCGGGCAAGTGTGCACCCGGACCGCTGGCACGCTAGACGACTAGCGCCGACTAACGCCCACTAACCCACCGGCGCCCACTAGCGCCCAATGGGGTGGTATTCAATGCCCAGACCACGAACCAATTGCGGCTCGTACAAATTGCGGCCATCAAATATCACTGGCGCGCGCAAAGTGTCCCGGATATGTTCGTAGTCCGGGCTGCGGAACTCTTTCCACTCGGTGATGATGATCAACGCATCCGCGTCCAGCAGCGCTTCGTTGGCGCTGCTGGCATAGCGCAGGCCTTCCAGCGGCCCAAAAATGCGTGCCGCCTGGCCGCTGCCTACCGGGTCATAGGCCGCCACGGTGGCACCTGCGGCGAGCAGGTCACGCACCACCACCAGGCTGCTGGCTTCGCGCATGTCATCGGTATTGGCCTTGAAAGTCAGGCCCCAGATGGCGAAATGGCGTCCGCGCAAGTCGGCACCAAAGCGCTTGCAAACTTTTTCAGAGAGCACGCGCTTCTGCCGCTCATTGGCTTTTTCTACCGCTGCCACGACGCCCATCGGCAGACCGAACTCCTGGGTCGCGGTATGCAGCAAGGCGCGCACGTCCTTTGGAAAGCAAGAGCCGCCATAGCCGGCACCCGCGTACAGAAAGTCATAGCCGATGCGTGGATCGCTGCCTATGCCTTTGCGCACACTTTCAATGTCTGCACCCAGCACTTCCGCCAGGTTGGCCATTTCGTTCATGAAGCTGATGCGCGTCGCCAGCATTGCGTTGGCTGCGTACTTGGTCAGCTCGGCACTGCGCACGTCCATCTGGTAAATGCGTTCGTGGTGGCGCTGGAAAGGCGCATACAGCGCCCGCATATTCAGTGCTGCACGTTCATCATCGCAGCCCAGAATAATGCGGCCCGGGCGCATAAAGTCTTCCACCGCAGCACCTTCCTTGAGGAACTCCGGGTTCGACACTACCGAATACGGCGTATCCACACCACGTTGCGCGAGTTCTTCCTGCAGCGCCTGGCGCACCTTGTCTGCCGTACCTACCGGCACCGTGCTTTTATTCACGACCACTTTGTAGTCATTCATGTTGCGGCCAATGGCGCGCGCGGCGCTCAGCACATGCGAGACATCGGCAGAACCGTCTTCGTCCGGCGGGGTGCCCACGGCAATGAACTGCACCGTGCCAAAGCGCACAGCCTCTTCCACCTGGTCGGTGAAATGCAAACGCCCGGCGCCAAAATTGCGTTGCACCATGGCTTCCAGGCCGGGTTCATAGATCGGAATCTCACCGCGCCGCAAGGCTTCTATTTTTTTGCTATCGGTGTCAAAGCACAACACATCGTTGCCGACGTCTGATAAACAAGTTCCGGTAACAAGACCGACATATCCAGTGCCAATTACAGTAATTTTCATTTGCGCATTGAGGAGTCTTCGCGAATTGCGACACTGCAGTCTCGAACCCCGGCGTTACGTCGCAGTGACAAACACATGACGTTTTGATGCAAGCCGCTTGCAACTACTGCGACAACTCCACCAGCCCCTTGCCGGCAATCTTGGCTGCATGCTTGGCCTGCGCAGCCAGATTGGCTACCGCCTCCGCGCGCTCGAACTTTCCCGGCGCAATTACCACGGCACCGATGGACACCGTGGTGAAGGAGAAGAACTGCATTTCGCCACGCCGGTCCTCGGCCTGGATACCGCCGCGCTCCAACGCACTGGCGTCGTACATCAGGCGCGCCTGCACATTGAATTTCTCCACCAGACTGGTACAGCGCTGGCGCCAGTCGGAACTTTGGAACAGCAGGATGAAGTCGTCACCGCCAACATGACCGAGAAAGTCGCGCTGCGCATCGCACTGCTCCATGGCAACGCGCGCGATCAGGCGAATCATCTCGTCGCCACGCCAATAACCGTAATAGTCATTGAAGGGCTTGAAGTGGTTCAGATCGGCATAGCACGCGACAAACTCGACGCGCTTGTGCAGCAAACGCTCAATGTGCTGGCTGATCGGTATATTGCCGGGCAGAAAGGTCAGCGGATTGGCGTGGCGCGCCGCCTCGACGCGGGTCTCGGTCACCGAGCGCACCAGATGCTCGCCGGTGCCGAGCCCGACATAGCGGCCGTTGTCGGTAACGATAAATCCGTCCGACAAATAGCGCTGGTCCTGCGAGGTCAGAATACCCAGAATCTCCTCCACGCTGTGGTCACGCTCAATGATGCGCGGCTGCCGGTTCACATGGGGTGCGCAATTGCGCCGCCCCCAGACCTCGCGGTAATAGAGTTTGGTGAACTCCACCATGAATTGCGCGCGATTGATGATGCCGACCGGCCGCTCGCCTTCCAGCAGCGCCAGCGCGTGGATATCCGGGTGCTCGGAAAAAATGGCGGCCAGTTCCGAGTTGCTGGTGGACCAGGTCACGGTCGGCGCACGGATGATCGACAGCTCGCGCAACTGCCCCACCGTCGGTCCGTGCACGGGCACCGGGAACACCGAAATATGCTGTTCCTGTAGCACTTGCTGTGCCGCCGGTTGTACATTCGCCGCCGCCATGCGGTCCGGCATGCCCAGCAAATAGCCTTGTCCATAGGTAATCGCCAGATCGCGCAAGACGCGCAAATCCTCCGCCGTCTCGACCCCTTCAGCGACCAGTTCGCTGCCGAATATTTCAGCAATTTGCTGCAGGGCCTGCAGCGTTTTCAACTGGTCCGAATGGGCGCTGATATTGCGCGTGAAGTATTTGTCGATCTTGACGATCTCTGGTTTCAATTGCGACCACAGGCGCAGGCTGGAGCGGCCATCGCCAAAGTCGTCCAGTACCAACCCGATGCCGGCCTCGCGCACGCCTTTGGCAATGTGCAGCAATTGATCCATGTCCGGCACCCGCTCATGCTCGGTAATCTCCAGCATCAGCATGCGCGGCGTCACGCCCAGGGCACGCACGCGCTGCAGCAGCGGCGCTATGCCCAGTTCGCCAAACGCGGCCGCCATCACGCCGGCGCTGATATTCAAAAACAGGCGGCCACTCTGGCCCTGCACTCCCCAGGCACGCAGCGCGCACCAGATGCATTCCATCTCGAAGGCATGGCTCAGCCCTTCTTCGCTCGCCGCGTGCAACAGGGCGTCCGGCGACTGCAAGGGGCTGCCCTGCGGCCCGCGTATCAGCGCTTCGTGGGCATACACGGCGCCATCGACCAGATTCGCAATCGGCTGAAATACCGGGTAGAGGCCGCCCTGGCGCAGCAGCACCGCCAGCGGCCCTTCGCCGCCACTGACCCCGCCCGGAAAATCCGCTACCGCGGCCGGCGACGCCATGCGATTCAACGGAAAGGGAAGTTTCATAGCGCGATGCTAGGCGGCGCGTATAAAACTTTTATGACAGACATATGGCAACGTTAGGCACGGAATATCAGCGCGGCCAACGGCGCGCCGCAGGCGACAGCAGGGCGAGCGTCACGCAGGCGTCATAAATACGTCGTATAGACAGCGAATAGCTGGCTATTATTTGACCGCAAAACGATATAAACTGTATATACCGTATGAAAACATAGCAAGGAAATACATGCAAGAAGTAGTAACCACCCCCGAAGTCAGCCCAGCGGCAGCGCCAGCAGTCGCAGCCCCTAGCCCCAGCGTGGCAGCCAAGCCGGCCGCCAAAGCAGCAGCCAAAGCCGCCGCCAAGCCAGCGCTCAAACCGACGGCCACTGCCGTGGTCCCACCGGTCGCCAAGCCGGTTGCCAAACCAGTTACTAAACCGGTTACTAAGCCGGCTGCCAAAGCGGCACCCAAAAAACCCGCCGTGGCCAAGCCTGTGGCGAAGCAGGCCGCCGCCAAGCCAGCTCCGGTCAAAGCGCCGAAGAGTGCCGCCAAGGTCAAAGCCAGCGTCAAGCCGGAAACCAAGGCAAGCGACGCTGTGGAAAAGAAAAAGAAACCAAAGATGGTGCGCGACAGCTTCACCATTCCGAAGGCCGAATACGCCGTGCTGGCGCAACTCAAAGAGCGCGCTATGGCCCAGGGTCTGCCGGTGAAAAAGACGGAACTGATTCGTGCTGGCATCAAGGCCCTGGCCGGCATGTCCGACGCCGCCTTCGCCTCGACCGTCAAAGCCGTTCCCAACCTGAAGACCGGCCGCCCTTCCAAGGCTTAAAGACGGCGCAGCCAGCGCTGGCACAGCGCGCTGGTGCCGGGTTGGCTATGCCACCTGCGCCAGCGCGACCTTGGTCTCAGAGGCCGTCCGCGCGGCGATCAGCGTGTCCCAGCTCAGCACTTCCAGGCGCCCGTCAAAGTGCTCCACCAGTGCCGTGCGGCTTTCCACCCAGTCGCCGTCATTGCAGTACAGCACGCCATTGATGGTGCGCATTTCAGCGCGGTGGATGTGACCACACACGACACCATCATGGCCGCGCTTGCGCGCCTCGGCCGCCACCGCCACCTCAAAATCGGTGACGTAATTCAAGGCTTTTTTCACCTTGTGTTTCAGGTATTGCGACAGCGACCAGTAGGGCAAACCGAAGTGCCCGCGCAAACGGTTCAGATAGCGATTCCACTTCAGCGTCATCTCGTAGGCGTAGTCACCCAGATAGGCCAGCCACTTGGCGCACTGGATTACGGCATCAAAATAGTCACCGTGGGTAATCCACAAGGTGCGGCCATCGGCGGTTTTATGTACCGTGTCACGCGCCACATGGATACCACCAAACTGGTGCCCGATGAAGCCGCGCGCAAACGAATCGTGGTTGCCGGGAATAAACACCACATGGCAACCCTTGCGCGCACGGCGCAACAATTTTTGCACCACATCGTTGTGCGCCTGCGGCCAGAACCAGCGCCGGCGCAAGGCCCAGCCGTCCACAATATCGCCGACCAGATACAGGTAGTTGCTGGGGTGATCTTTCAGAAAATCCAGCAAAGCCTCGGCCTGGCAACCGGCGGTTCCGAGGTGCACGTCGGAAATAAAAATACTGCGCAAGCGGCTGGTGTCGGACTCGCCGTCATCGTCACCATGGGCCGCCGAGCCGGCGCCGGTCCATTCGGTGCCTAGCGCGTCAAAGTTGGTTCGCATGCAATCTCCTTAAAAAGGTGTGAGACCACTTGAATGAAATTCGCTGAGCCAGATGGACATCGTTGCACCGGGTGAGCGGTGCAGGCATTCGGGTCGCTGTGGGAATGCACGGGTGCGCATTGCGTGCGTGTATTCTGCGCAGCAGCAGTGAATCTTCCATGGCATGCGGATGAAGATTTCATGACGCGTGCAAAGTGCTTTGCCGGCAAAAGTTTGATCTGCCGCAAAGAGGCTGCAGACGCCGCCAGCGTGCTGCGCATTTTCATGGAAGTGTCACTTGCGCTGCATAGATTTGGCACGTGGCAATAGTCATCAACACCATCACCCGGCATTTAAGGAATCTGCGCATGCAAACTTTTTGGCAAAAAATCCAGCAACTGCAGTGGGACGACCACCGCTACTACCACCAGTGCCGCATCAACCAAACGCTGCACCTAATCAGCGCGGTGAGCTTTCTGTTCGCTTATGCGCTGCTGTTCGTGAACCCGGCAGCAGCCGGCATCGTCGGCTGGCTGGTCGGCATGGTGACACGCCAGTCGGGCCATATCTTTTTTGAACCGCGCGGCTATGACCAGGCCAACAACACCAGCTATGACAACAAAGAAGCGATCAAGGTCGGCTTCAACATGCGCCGCAAGGCTATTTTGATCAGCATCTGGCTGGCCCTGCCGGTACTGCTGTACCTGGAGCCCAGCGCCTTCGGTCTGATCAAGCCAGCCGGCAACTTCTCCGAATTCGTGCACGACCTGGGCCTGCTCTGGCTGTCCCTGGGCGCCGCCGGTTTGTTGTTCCGCACGCTGCACCTGTTCTTTTTGCGCGGTCCGTCCTGGGGCCTGGCCTGGGCCTGCAAGATTTTGCTGGACCCGATTCACAACGTGCATATTTACTGGGCCTCACCGCTGGCCCTGCTGCGTGGCGAACGCATTGATCCACTGGAAAGATTGCAGGCCAGCAAGGCCCAGTGAGTCCACTGCGCCGACCTGACGCCACCCGGCGCCAGGTCATCTGACTGTCATCTGCAGTGTCACAAGATTGCCACCGACGACCACTAGGATGGTGCCTTCCGCAACCCACGGTATTTCCGGAAGGCACCAATCTATGCAGGAATTTCTTCGACAGCTCAAGATCCAGCGCTGGGACGACCACCGCTATTACCACCACAGCCGCATCAACCAGACCCTGCACCTGATCAGCGCGATCAGCTTTCTGCTGGCCTATGCGCTGTTGTTCAGCGATCCGGCACTGGCCGCACTGCTGGCCTGGCTGGTGTCCATGACAACGCGCCAGGCGGGCCACTTTTTCTTTGAGCCGCTGGGCTATGACACGGTGAACCAGGCGACCCACGAATACAAGGAAGAAATCAAGGTCGGCTATAACCTGCGCCGCAAAATAGTGCTGCTCTCGATCTGGGCTGCAGCGCCCGTTGCCCTGCTGATCGACCCCGGATTTTTCGGCACCTTGCAGCCGGCCAGCAACTTTTCCGGCTTTGCCCGCCACACCGGCCTGCTCTGGCTGTGGATTGGCGTGGGCGGCCTGCTGTTCCGCACGGTGCACCTGTTCTTTCTCAAGAGCGTGCTCGAAGGCCTGGTCTGGATGAGCAAAATTCTGACCGACCCGTTCCATGACATCTATCTCTACCACCGCGCGCCACTGGCCCTGCTGCAGGGCGAACTGGTGGAGCAGCGCGAGCACCTGGGCCCGGTCGCCTGAAGGTGAACTGGCCGCGCATGGCACGACCGTTCCTTCTGAGCACCAAGCTCAGCGCTGGAAACAGCGCTGCAGCGATTCCTTCAACAGGCTGCGCTTGATCGACTTATTGCTCGTACGGCCATCGGTCCACCACCAGCCGGCCTGTTGCATGGCATGTCCGGCCTGCACCCAGCGCTCCAGCACCGCCGCAAAGTCACGCTCGCTGAAGTTCAAACTCCAGATGATGCGTCCGGTGCCGACCCAGCTCAATGCAATTCCCTGGTGCCGCAAATAATGCTGGTACAACCAATTGAAACGCGCTGGTTGGGTATAGAGCACGGTCCAGACGCTGGACATCGCGGCCACCTGCACCGGAATGCCCTCCTGCACCATGCGTGCGTTGAACTGCGCGGCGCGCTGGGTCCAGATCGCGTCTGCCGAGGCATACAGGGCCGTCACATCGGCTTCGTCAATGCTGCGCAGGAAGGCATTCATGGCGCCCATCACATAGGGGTGCGAATTGAAGGTGCCACGGGCAAAGCAGATATCCGCCGGCGCATCGTCGCGAAAGCGCCGCATCCACTGCGCCTTGCCACACACCACGCCAATCGGAAAGCCGCCGCCCAGGGTTTTGCCGTAAGTCACCATATCGGCACGCACGCCGAAGTATTCCTGGGCGCCGCCCTTGGCCAGCCGGAAACCCATGAACACTTCATCCAGTATCAGCGCAATACCGCGCGCATCACAGATGCTGCGCAACTCCTGCAGCCAGGCGGTATAGGCCGGGCGATCGTAGTGGGCACGCCGGCCGCTGTCGAGCAGAGCGCCATCGCTCGGTGCTGCGGCGTTCGGATGCAGCGCCTGCAGCGGATTGATCAGCACGCAGGCAATGTCGCTGCGGGTGCGCAACACGTGCAGCGTGCGCAGCCCCATCTCGGTCAGGTTCAGGGTGTCGCTGGCCGGCATCGGGTTGCCGATACCGGGCTGCACATCGCCCCACCAGCCGTGGTAAGAACCACAGAAACGCACAATTTTCTTGCGCCCGGTGTGGTAGCGCGCGAGGCGCACCGCCTGCATCACGGCCTCGGTGCCGGACATATGAAAGCTGACCTGATCCATACCGCTGAGGGCCTTGATGCGGCGCAGGTTGTCCAGCATCACCGGGTGGTAGGCACCCAACACCGGGCCGAGTTCGCGCACCAGCGACGCGCCCTGGTCCATACAGTCTTTGTAGAAATCATTGCCCAGCAGATTGACGCCATAGGAGCCGGTCAAATCGTAGAACACATTGCCATCCAGATCGGTCACCGTGACTCCGGCGCTGCTCTGCATGAAGGAGCCGATCTTCAGGCCCTTGGCGGCGATATCGCGGTACTGGAATGGCACCCGGTAGGCACTGATGAACTGCAGATCGGACAGGCTTTGCGCGGCTTCGGCGCTGGCCTGCAAGGTTTTCGGATACAGGCTTTGGCTGCGCGCAATCAACTCGGCAAACGCGGCCTTGCGTTGGCGGACTATTTCCACTGGCGCGCCGTCGATGGCAAAGGCCTGGTCCTCGTCATAGCGATAGGCCGGCAGCAGCGCCGCCAGGCGGCGCGCCATGCGCGGATGACCGGCCAGGGAGCGGTGCTTCGCCAGCGACAGCTCGATCCGCGCCTTGGCCCGGCGCAACGCCAGTACCAGGCCGACACTGCCCAGCACCGACACGGCCAGAACATCTATACCAATCACTTCATTCATGGGTAACAACCCTCCTTGGATATCAACGAAAGAGAACAATGGGCAAGTCCATCAAAGAAACCGTTCACACCCTGCTGGCACAAGAGGACTTGAACTTCCTGCTGACCAACCGCCTGCCGCGCAACTGGCTGACGCAATTCATGGGGCGCTTTAGCAAGATCGAAAATCCGCTGGTGCGCAGTGCCTCGATCGGGCTGTGGAAATTTTTCAGCGACCTCGATCTGAGCGAGGCCAAGAAGACCTCGTTCAGCAGCATGCACGACTGCTTTACGCGGGAACTCAAGCCCGGTGCGCGCAGCATCGACCCGGACCCGCTGGTCATGAGCAGCCCGACCGACGCGCTGATAGGCGCGCACGGGCGTATTGAGGCCGGCCGCGTCTACCAGGCCAAAGGCTTTCCCTACACGCTGCAAGACCTGCTTGGCGAGGAAGAAAATCTGCAGGACTGGCACAACGGCAGCTTTGTCACGCTGCGCCTGACCTCCAGCATGTACCACCGCTTTCACGCGCCGTACGACTGCCAGGTGCGGCGGGTGCGCTATTTTTCGGGCGACACCTGGAACGTCAATCCGATTGCACTGAAACGTGTGGAAAAGCTGTTTTGCAAAAACGAGCGCGCCTTTCTGAGCACCACCCTGCAGGGCCCGGGTCCGCTGGCCGGCAAGCACATTGCACTGGTGCCGGTGGCGGCGATTCTGGTGGCCAGCATTCGCCTGCATTTTCTGGATACGCTGTTGCATTTGCAGTACAAGGGACCCGAAACCATGGTGTGCGACGCGCACTTCGACAAGGGCCAGGAAATGGGCTGGTTTCAGCATGGCTCCACGGTGATCGTTCTGGCGCCCGCCGGCTTCGAGCTGTGCGCCGGATTAACCCTGGGCAGCAATGTGCGGATGGGCCAGGCGCTCCTGCGCTGGTCCGGCAAGGCCTGATTTGGCATAGCCGCGGGTGGCGGTAATGAACTGCGTGCCGTGCTGCTCGATGACATCGCGCAGCACCATCTCGAAACTGGCGCAGACGGCACTCCAGGACAGCGCGGCGACGCTGCGCGGCGCCATCGCGCGCAACTGCAGCTGCTTGGCGCGGTCCTGCGCCAGCGCGACGGCGGCGTCGACAAAAGCCAGTTCATCACCGGCCGGCACCAATATGCCATTTTGCTGGTGCGTGATCAGTTCCTGCGCTGCGGCATTGGCATAAGACAACACCGCCAGGCCGCTGGCCAAGGCTTCGGGCACCACATTGCCGAAGGTTTCGGTCAGGCTGGGAAACAGAAACAGGTCACCCGAGGCATAGTGCATGGCCAACTCTTCGCGCTGGCGCACGCCGGCAAAATGGGCGTCAGGGCACGACTCCTCGAGCTGCTTGCGCAGCGGGCCGTCGCCGACAAACACCAGTTTGGCGCGCGGCACCTTGGCCTGTATGGCACGAAACGCCGACACCACCAGACCGACATTTTTTTCGCGCGCCAGGCGGCCCACCAGAATCACCACCGGGTCTTCGGGCAGCACGCCCCATTCAGCGCGCAGCGCGCTGGACCGATGCTGCGGTTGAAACAGTTCGATGGCGACGCCACGTGACACCAGCCGCACGTTCTGATAGCCGCGCCGCTGCAGCGATTCCTGCATGGCGTGGGTCGGCACCATCGTGGCCTGGGTCCGGTTATGCAACTTGCGCAGATAGCTTTCAATCGGCGATTTGAACAGGCCAATGCCGTAATGCTGCGTATAGGAATCAAAGTTGGTGTGAAACGAACTGGTCAGCGGCAAATGCAGCTTGCGCGCCGCCGCCACCGCGGACCAGCCCAGCGGGCCTTCGGTAACGACATGTACGCAGTCGGGGCGACACTCGCTCCACAATTTGACCAGGCGGTTTTTGGACGGCAAGCCAAAGCGCAGCTCGCCGTACGCCGGCACCGGCATGCCACGCGACAGCACTTCGTCCAGCCCTTCGCGCGCCACACCGACTTCGCGCGACTGGCGCGGTCGCACCACCTGGACCACATGGCCGCGCTGTATCAGTCCATTCACAATGCGCCCCAGGGTCATGGCAACGCCATTCACTTCGGGCGGGAAGGTCTCGGTCACGACGGCAATGCGCAAGCTTGCGGGAGCCGCGGAGAAAGACTCGATGAGGAGGGGGTCTGAGGTGTTCACAGGGCCTAGACTAAAAGCGCAAAGCGTCGGTTTGATGATGCTTTTTTGACAATTTGAAGTAGCCCGCGAACCCCGATTCAATGGGAAAACGTGGCCCAGATCCAGGCCATGGTGCCCGTCACCAGCAAGGAAAAGCCAAGAATCAAGGCCTGCAGCGGCAGCTCCAGCGCGGTCGCTCCGGCATACAGCGCCAGCATCAGCAACATGCCACCGTTCTCATTGAAACCCTGTACTGCAATCGAACGCCCGGCCGTCAGCAGCGTGCAACCACGGTGTTGCAGCAGGGCATTCATTGGCACCACAAAAAATCCGGCCAAGGCCCCGATCAGCACCAGCAACAAGGCGGCGCCCCAGGGACTCGACAACAACAAAATCAGGGGCAGCAGCAATCCAATCAGCACCCCCACCGGCAGCAGGCGGTGCGTATGCGCCAGCACCACCCAGCGGCTCGCCAGCACCGCCCCCAGCACCACCCCCACTGCGGTCACGCCCTGCAAATAGGTGGCCTGCGACAGCGGCAAACCAAGCGCATCATGGGCCCAGCGCAGCACGATAAGCTGCAGCGTGGCGCCAACGCCCCACAGCAAGGTGGTGACGGAGATCGTCAACCGCCCCAGGGTATCGCGCCACAAGGCCCGGTTCTCACGGGCAAAGCGCTCCAGCAAGGCCCAGGGGTGGAACGAGCTGCGGTGGTAGCGTGCGCCGCTGTCCTGGATGCCAAAGCTCAGCAACAGCGCCAGCACGTTCATGCACAGTACCACCAGCATGCCGGGCACCAGCGCCGTCGGGCTCGGCTGCGCCAACACGGCCATCTGCAGGCCGTCCAGGCGCGGCATCCAGGAACTGACCAGTACGCCGCCCAGCACCGCGCCCAGAATCACGCCGCACACGGTAATGCTTTCAAAATAGCTATTCGCCCGCACCAGCTTGGCCGCCGGCAACAGCTCGGTGATCAAGCCGTATTTGGCGGGCGCATAGATGGCCGAGCCCAGACCCACCAGGGCAATCGCCAGCACCGGACTCAAACCCAGCGGCATCAGCGCCAGGGCCAGCACCTTGACCGCGTTGGCCAGCAGCATGACGCGGCCCTTGGGCAGGGCATCGGCAAGGGCGCCCACAAAAGGGGCCAGGACCACATAGAACAGCGTGAAGCTGATTTTCAGAAACGGTGTCAGCCAGTCCGGGCTGGCCAGTTCCTGCACGCGGGCAATTGCAATGATGAGAAATGCGTTGTCTGCCAGGGTCGAAAGAAACTGAACCACCAGAACCAGATAGAAGGCATAGGACATAGGGTGGCGCGGTCAGTTCCAACAGAAAGACAGCATCGTGACAAGGGCATGTGTAGCACCTGTGACGGTTCGGTGACAACTTGCCCCAGCCCTGGTCGGCCCGCAACCCTTGCCTGCGGCGCGCAGTTTCGCGATTTGCTATAAACCGTATAAACTGTATATATAGTTAGCAGGAAGGGAGAAATACAATGGGCTATAAATTCATAAGCAAATGGTATCTATTGCTTACGCGGCGCTATTCCATGCACGCCCCGGAGCCGGTCGGCATGTTCGCTGCCGGCTTTCTGCAGCGCCGCGACTGGGACCACAGCTAAGTGACTGGCACAGGCCCCGGCCGGCGCCCGCAGTTGCCAGGCCTAATGCACGCTGTGCACGCCGGATGCCCGGTACAGTTGCTTGGCCGCGGTCTCAAAAGCGAACTTCCTGCTCGGCCGTACACGGCGCTCCACCATCGGCGCTGCCGCCACGGTTTCCAGCGCGCGCAACTCCCGCTCCAGCCGTTGCACATCTTCATCCTGCATACCGTAGCGGCTGTCCAACTCACGAATAATGCGCCGTAAGCGCTCTAACTTGGTCTGCATGGTGTATTCCTCCAAGAGTTGTCAGTGTGGCACTCCGGCATGACAAGGCTCTGACTTATATCAACGCTACAGGCTGCACTGCGACGCCCTGAAATACTAGACAAATACCCGAATAGCCCGGCTAGTCGCTTTTATTTAATATCTATCAATGCACAGTTCTGTCACCAACGTACTCTTTGTTTCCAGCGCCAATGCGTGCCGCAGTTTGCTCGCCGAAGCCTGCCTGAATCACCATGCTGCTGGCAAACTGAAAGCCTATTCCTGCGGTGATCCGGCGACCCTGGCAGAGGCGCCGCACAGCTGGACGCTGCTGGCCCTGGGCACTGCCGGCATTCCCAGCGCCGACCTGCACTGCAAAAGCTGGGTCGAATTTTTGCGCTCCGGTGCGCCACGCATGGACTTTGTAGTCGGACTGGACCAAGCCAGCTTTTCCCGGCACCCGGCCTGGCCCGGACAACCGATTACCGCGCTGTGGGACTATCCGGCGATTGAGCGCAACAAGAAACGCCCCTCCGATGCCGCGATTGAAGCGGTGCACACGCTGATGTCGCTGCAGCGGCGCATTGAACTGTTAATCAGCCTGCACGCGCACGGCCGCAGCCGCGGTGATTTACAGCACGACTTGCGCGACCTGACCCACCTCTGAGTCCGCGCCCGGCTGCCTCCGGAGCGTCATCAATTCGACATATTGGCACCATAGATTCAGCTGCTGAATTCAATCATTGGTAACAATATGACAGACACTACTGCAACCGTGGGTGGGCAGGCCCACACCCGCCCCCGATTGGATAAACCCAACGGCCCGATCACCGCCATTGTCTTCATTGCCTTGCTGGCGCTGGGACTCTCCTTTGGTGGCTATAGCCTGGCCAATGACATCAGCGATGCCGGAGGCAAATTTGCCACCCTGCTGCCCTATTTGCTGCTGGCGGTAGCGCTGCTCATAGCGTTGGGTTTCGAGTTTGTGAACGGCTTTCACGACACCGCCAATGCGGTCGCCACCGTCATCTATACCCACTCGCTGCCGCCCAATGTGGCGGTGCTGTGGTCCGGCCTGTTTAACTTTCTCGGCGTCATGGTGTCCAGCGGCGCGGTGGCCTTCGGCATTATTTCCCTGCTGCCCGTGGAGCTGATTTTGCAGGTCGGCAGCAGCGCCGGCTTCGCCATGGTGTTTGCGCTGCTGATTGCTGCCATTCTGTGGAACCTGGGCACCTGGTGGCTGGGCCTGCCAGCGTCTTCCTCGCACACCCTGATCGGCTCCATCATTGGCGTGGGCATCGCCAATGCGCTGATGCATGGCCGGGACGGCACCAGCGGCGTTGACTGGGGCCAGGTCACCAAGGTTGGCTATTCGCTGTTTCTGTCGCCGCTGGTCGGCTTCACTTGTGCCGCCTTGTTGTTGTTGCTGATGCGCCGCCTGGTCAAGACACGTGAGCTGTATGCCGAGCCCAAAGGCAACAAGCCGCCGCCCTGGTGGATCCGCAGCCTGCTGGTGCTGACCTGCACTGGCGTGTCTTTTGCCCACGGTTCCAACGACGGCCAAAAAGGCATGGGCCTGATCATGCTGATTCTGGTCGGCACCGTGCCAATGGCCTATTCTCTGAACCGCGCCATGCCGCTCGACCACGTGACCGAATTTGTGGCAGTGGCCCAGGTGACGCAGCAGTCGCTGGCAAAAGCCAGCCTGGTGGCGGCACCGGCGGACGCCAGCGCGGTGCTGTCCACTTTTGTCCGCACCCGCCAGGTGAATCCGGACGTGGTACCGGCGCTGGCCAGCGTGATTGGGCACATTGGTGAAGAAGTCAAGCGCTACGGCACCCTGTCGCATGTGCCCACCGATGCGGCCAGCAATGTGCGCAGTGATATGTACCTGGCCTCGGAAGCCATCCGCTTCGTGGAAAAGAGCGAAGACCTGAAATTCGACGAAGACGCGCGGGCCAATCTGAAAGCGTTCAAGAAGCAGGTCGATGAAGCCACCAAATTCATTCCGCTGTGGGTCAAGGTGGTGGTCGCCGTGGCACTGGGCCTGGGCACCATGGTCGGCTGGAAACGCATTGTCGTCACCGTCGGCGAAAAAATCGGCAAGACGCACCTGACCTACGCCCAGGGCGCGTCGGCAGAACTGGTCGCCATGGCCACCATCGGCGCGGCCGATGCCTTTGGCCTGCCGGTATCCACGACCCACGTTTTGTCGTCCGGCATTGCCGGCACCATGGCCGCCAGCCGCTCCGGGCTGCAGATGGCCACGCTGCGCAATCTGCTGATGGCCTGGGTGTTGACCCTGCCCGCCGCCATGCTACTGTCCGGACTGCTGTACTGGCTGTTCGCCCATATTTTCTAAGCTGAGAGACACCCACCCCATGAATCCCAATCAGGCCGCCGAACGACGTGAATACGAGCGTCGCATCTATGCAGAAATGCTGGACAGTTTCGATGAGGAGCTGGAAATGGAAATTGACGACGACCGGATGAACCATCTGTTCCCCACCGTGAACGGCGACAACCCGAACACCGATGTATCGCGCCAACTCTACTTCCGCGAACTGTTCCGCCTGCAAGGCGAGCTGGTCAAGCTGCAGGACTGGGTGGTGCACAAGAAGCTCAAGGTGGTGGTGCTGTTTGAAGGCCGGGACGCGGCCGGCAAGGGTGGCGTGATCAAACGCATCACCCAGCGCCTGAATCCGCGCGTCTGCCGGGTCGCGGCACTGCCGGCGCCGAGCGAACGCGAGCGCAGCCAGTGGTATTTCCAGCGCTATGTCTCGCACTTGCCGGCCGGTGGCGAAATCGTGCTGTTTGACCGCAGCTGGTACAACCGCGCCGGGGTCGAGAAAGTGATGGGCTTTTGTGACGATGAAGAATACGAAGAGTTCTTCCGCACCGTTCCCGAATTTGAAAAAATGCTGATCCGCTCCGGCATCATCCTGATCAAATACTGGTTCTCGATCACCGACGATGAGCAGCACCTGCGCTTCATGATGCGCATCCAAGACCCGTTGAAGCAATGGAAGTTGAGCCCGATGGACATGGAGTCGCGGCGCCTGTGGGAACAGTACACCAAGGCCAAGGAAACCATGCTCGAGCGCACCCACATTGCCGAAGCGCCTTGGCGCATTGTGGAGGCGGTGGACAAGAAAAAGGCCCGCCTGAACTGCATCCACCACCTGCTGACGCAGGTGCCTTATGAAGAAATAGAACGCGAAACGGTGGTCTTGCCAGACCGGGTGCACAACCCCGACTATCTGCGCAACCCGGTGCCACCGGAAATGTTTGTGCCCAACGTCTATTGACATGTATTCCGGCGCGCCAGGGCTGCCGGTACGCGGGTCCTGGGCGCTGAATAGGCGCTGCGAGCGTGGCTATAATTCATTGATTCAATATTCGTCGAATTATCGAACAATGACCGAAACCCAAGTGACTACGGCGCTGGCGGCACTGGCCCAGACCCAGCGGCTGCGCGCCTTCCGGGCGCTGGTGGTAGCCGGCAAAAACGGCCTGACACCGTCGTACATGGCCGAACAGCTGGGCGTGGCACCCAACACCTTGTCGTTCCATCTGAAAGAGCTGGCGCACTCCGGCCTGGTCGATGTGGAGCCACGCGGGCGCCAGCTGATCTACCGCGCCAACTTCGGCAATATGCATGCACTGCTCGGCTTCCTGACGCAGGAATGCTGCCAGGGCGAACCCTGCGAACTGACCCCACCCCTTCCCTGCACTACCTGTTGAAAGTCCCACCATGAGCGAAACAAAAGCGGTCAACGTTCTCTTTCTGTGTACCCACAATTCGGCCCGCAGCATTCTGGCCGAGGCCTGCCTGAACCACCTTGGCAAGGGCCGCTTCAAGGGTTTCTCCGCCGGCAGCAGCCCGCGCGAAAACCAACAACCCAATCCCGTGGCACTGGAAGTGCTGCAGCGCGCCGGCATTGCCACTGAGGGTCTGCACAGCAAGAGCTGGGATGTGTTCGCCAGCCCGGACGCGCCGGTCATGGACCTGGTGATTACCGTTTGCGACAACGCCGCCGGTGAAGTCTGCCCCTACTGGCCAGGGCAACCGGCGACCGCGCATTGGGGTTATGCCGACCCGTCCGAAGTCCAGGGCAGCCCGGAGCAGCGCTTCGATGCCTTCCGCCAAACCCTGCACCTGATGCGTCGGCGCCTGGAACTGCTGGTGAATTTGCCTGAACACAACCTGAACAAGCTGATGCTGGAAAAATCCGTCCGGGCGTTGGCCGCAACATGAGCTTGCTGAAAAAATCATGTGCCGAACTGGTCGGCACCGCAGCCCTGCTGTGCACCGTGATTGGCTCCGGCATCATGGCCGAGAACCTGGCCGGCGGCAATGTGGCAATCGCCCTGCTGGCCAACACGCTGGCGACGGTTTTTGCGCTGTATGTGCTGATTGAAATCCTGGGCGCGCAAAGCGGCGCCCATTTCAATCCGGCAGTCAGCGCAGTGATGCTGTGGCGCAAGGAATTGCCGGCGCATTACTTCCTGCCCTATGTACTGGCACAACTGCTGGGAGCGGTACTCGGCGCCTGGCTGGCCAATGCCATGTTTGACCTGAGCGTGCTGCAGTTCTCCAGCAAGCTGCGCGGCGGCAGCGGCCAATGGCTGGCCGAAGCCGTGGCCACCGCCGGTCTGGTCTTTGTGATTTTGCGTGCGCCAGCCGGCCGCGCATCGACCCTGGTGGCCTGCTATATCGGCGCGGCCTACTGGTTCACCGCGTCCACCTCGTTTGCCAATCCGGCGGCGGTGTTCGGTCGCATGTTCAGCAACAGCTTCGCCGGCATTGCGCCTGCCAGTGCCCTGCCTTTTGTGGTGGCGCAACTGTTCGGCGCCGGGCTGGCCCTGCTGCTGCACGCCGCGCTCGGCGAGCGCGCAAGCGCGGCCTCCGAGCAGGCCAGTTAAAGCCTAGGAGTCTGGTGACTAGTCACCCTTGGCGGTCCACGGGCGCTGTGGCGAGGTGTCTTTGGTATTTGTCTTCCTCTCAGACTATTTACAAAAATATCCTGGGGCTGGCGAAGTGGGTGTGCGGGCGCAGGCCTGGATTCGCCGCTGTACAGAGGCGGTGTGCCGATAGCGGTATTTGTGCGGGGGTGCTAGTGCACCAGGAGCAGAC
>CAIUDG010000092.1 GCA_903897925.1 uncultured beta proteobacterium
GTATGTCAAGTCATCCATTTGGGCCATCCGCAACGGGCGCATGCGCGCCGAATTGAGCAGTCCTTTCGCCGGATTGGGGGCCAGATGACCTGCATCACTTGCGCCAATGCGACCGTGAAAAGCCCGACAGGCGGCAAATCCGTTCATCGGCAATCCATGTGGCGACTCGGATTCGTCGGCTGTCGGCAAGACCGCGAAGAGGGCAAAACCTACAGCGCGACGGCCGAGCGCGAATGCGCCAAGTGGCAGCAGGCCACCCCAGAAGAACTTCGACTCAGGAGCCCACGATGATCCAGTTCACCATTCCCGGAGAGCCTGTTGCAAAAGGGCGCGCGCGCTCATTTGTCCGCGGCGGCCATGTTGCCCACTACACCCCGGAAAAAACGGCCCGGTATGAGAACCTGGTAAAGCTGGCCGCCCAGCAAGCCATGGACGGCCTGCCACCGGCCGACGGAGCCATCGCGCTGACCGTGCGGGCTTACTTCGGCATTCCGGCCAGTTGGTCGAAAAAGCGCCAAGCAGCCGCCCTGGCCGGCGTTGAGCACCACACCAAGCGGCCGGATCTGGACAACGTGGTGAAAGCGATCAAGGACGGCATGAACGGCGTGGCCTGGCGCGACGACTGCCAAGTGGTCCAGCTCAAGGACTGCCGCAAAACCTATGGAGAGACGCCCCGGGTCGAAGTCATTGCATCGCGGGTCTGACCATGGTGCTCGACTCCTACATGTACGGCGACCCAGAAACGGTCCTGATCCGCAAGCAAGAAGAGGCCGCCCGCAAGCAGACCGCCTGCGGGCAATGTATCCACCACAAACAGATGGAGTTCCAGGGCGAGAACTGGCACTTCTGCGAGTTCAAGCGCCGTCAGTACGGCACGCGCTGCCACCTTTACACCACGGAGAAACAATGAAGCGCGACGCTCATCCATCCATTCCTCCCGAGCTCCGGGAAGCCGATGAGTTGCTGCACCGGTACGGCCGCTGGGCCCAGGACCGCTACAAAAAGCAGCACTGCGCCAGCATGGAGCACAAATACAAGCCGCCGCCAGGGCCTGACGATGAGGTGCCAATGCCCATGATGGCCGATTTCCGAGCAATGGACGTGCAGCACGCTTTGGTCGTCGTCCCGATGCAGTACCGGCGCGTCTTGCAGGCCTGGTACATCCCCCAGCGCCTGCCTCCCCAAGCCATCCGGCGGCTGCACCGCATTCCTCCCAAGACATGGGCTGCTAGTCACGCTCTGGGGCTGCGGATGTTCTGGAACATCTACCAAATCCTCTATGTGAAGCAAAAAAGAGACAAAGTTACCGAAGAGGGATTGCAATCTCAGAAAGAAATGGCATAATCGCGCCATTCTCCGCGACACCGAGTCGTGTGCCCTGGTTGCCTTACGGCAGCCGGAGGCGTCTCCAAAAGCCACCTAAGCGGTGGCTTTTTTCATTCCCTCCGCTGATGCGGCAGATCCCCTTCACCGAGGCGCGATGATTCGCGCTCCACACCATGGGACGACCCTCAAACCTCACCAACGCACAGTGGGATGAGCTGAAGGGGCGGATCGCCCGAGGCGAGAAGCCTGCGGACCTTGCCCGCGAATATGGAGTATCAAAGTCTGCAATAAGCAATCGAGTTTCGAAACGAATCGAAACTGTAAAAAGCGTTGCAAATCAAATAGTTAAGACAGAAGAGGCTCTGCGCGGTCTTCCCGTTTCGGAACAGCTTCTGGCGGTTTCGCTTGCCTCAGAGCTGTCTGCGGTGTCTATGCACCTGGCCGGAGCCGCCAAGTTTGGCGCTGCCACTGCTCATCGGCTTTCTGGCATCGCCCACAACAAAGTGCAGGAGATCGACGACGCTGCACCGCTTGATGCTAAAAGTTTGGACGCCCTGAAAGGGGTTGCGGTGCTGACTAAGCTGGCAAACGAATCCAGCCAAATAGGTGTGAACCTGTTGGCCGCCAACAAGGAAATGATCAAAGAAGCGAACCAGGCGAAGGGCCAAAACCCCGCCGAGTTCTTGCGCGAGGTGGCGGCGCTGCTGCCCAACTGATGGCCGTCGCTTTGCGCACCCAGCGCGAACTGGCGCGTTGGTACAAGCTTATCGAGCACCCGGTTCAAACCGCGCTGATCAATGCTGTGGCCAACGGCGTCCGGTTTCCAGTAGTTCCGGCTGGCCGGCGCTCGGGTAAGACGGAGCGCGCCAAGCGGTTTGTGGCAAAGCAAGCCATGCAAAACGCTGGCGAGCGCTATTTCATTGCCGCGCCAACGCGCGACCAGGTGAAGAAAATCTATTGGGCCGACATGAAAATGTTGTGCCTGACAAGCATGGCCAGCAAGTCTCCCAGTGAGACTGAGTTGATCATCTACCTGGACAATGACACCGAGGTGCACATGATCGGCCTGGACAGGCCTGAGCGCATCGAAGGTGTGCTGTGGACCGGCGGCGTCATTGACGAAATTGCCGACATGAAACCGGATGCATGGGAAGCCAACATCCGGCCAGCGCTGGACACTTTCAACCCAACCCGGCCCGACTATCGCGCTTGGTGCTGGCTGATCGGTGTGCCCGACGGTCTGAATCACTACTACGACATGGCGCAATATGCCGAGTCGTCGAACGATCCAGATTGGAAGGTGTTCCACTGGAAAAGCTCAGAAATCCTGCCCGCGGCAACGATTGAAGCCGCAAAACGGCAGATGTCTGCCAAGCAGTACCGGCAGGAATATGAGGCCACATTCGAGGGCGCCACGGGGCGCATCTACGAGGACTACGACAAGTCCAACCACACCAACGCAGCCATTCAACCGCATGAGCAGTTGATGTGGATGCATGACCAGAACTACACGCCGTTGTCTTCTGCCATTGGCGTGCGGCGCGACAACTCGCTGTATCTGCTGGACGAAATAGTGCTGACAAGTGCGGTTTCAAAGCAGTCAGCCGTCGAGTTCGTGGAAAAATTCAAAGACCACAAAAGCCGCGAGGTGCTGATTTACGGTGACCCCGCTGGCCAGGCTGGTGAAAAGCATGGTCACGCATCGGACTACACCGACATTGAAGGCGTTCTCCGGGCGCACAACTGGACGTTCAAACGCAAAGTCAGAGCGGCGCATCCAGCGATCAAAGACCGGCAAAACGCGGTGCGCGCCAAGATTTGCACCGCAGATGGCAAGCGCAGCCTGTTTGTCAATCCGGTAACGGCGAAGTGGTGCGACAAAGGATTGGCCACCGTCCAGCTGCAGGAGGGCTCGACCTTCCAAGAAGATCAAAAAAACAAGTATCAGCACATCACGACGGCCATCGGCTACTGCGTAGACGTTGAATGGCCGAGCATCAAGCGCACAGAAACCCACACCGCACACGTCCCGCACATGGGCCGCTGAGCAATTTACCCACCCGGGCCAGATGGCCTACTTCATCACCTTAAATTGAGGATTTCATCATGGCACGCACCCTGGTCAACAAAGAAGTTGGCGGTCAACTCCTGCCCGTCATTCAATGTGACGACTTCGACTTTGCCGGTCTCGGCAATCCTTCCAACCTCAGCACGCTGGTCCAGCTGATCCACACCACCGCCCCCGGTGTTTTCTCCACCGTGGGCTGGTACTACTGGAATAACGGCGTCTGGACGCTGATGGACAACAGCGCCCTGGTAGCGCCGCCCTACCCCAGCGCTGTGACGCTGGCGCAAACCGCGATCCCGTCCATCCTCGTGCCCAACGGTACCGTGGCAACCAATGGCGCGATCACGCTCGGCACCGCGCTTCCGGCCATCTACGCTGCCGCGTGGATTTACCTGCCCGCTGGCGCCGTCGTCGGTGGCGCTGCCGGCCTGTACTACGCCACTTTCAGCAGCACCACGGTTGGTCAGGTTTACACCAACTATGTGAATCCTGCCAGCACCCAGCTGATCCCGGCCATCCCTGCCGGTACGCCTGTGGCAGCCGTCGGCTCCAACTCGGCCTACACCACCGTTGTGGCGACCGACACCCCGCTGGCCACCATCGACGTGCCCGGCCTGCTCATGGGTGCCAATGGCCGCATTCGCGTCACGCGCCGCGAGTCGACCATCAACAACGCCAACGGCAAAACCTCCAAGTTCTCGTTCGGCGGCTCGGCTTTTGGTGGTTCGTTACCCCTGGCTTCCGTGGCTGGCTACGAAGTCATTCGCGAAATCAGCAACCGAGGCGCTGCCTCGCAGTTCTCCCTGGCCAATGGCGCGCTGACGTCTGGTGTAGCCGGCACGCCCACCTACACGACCGTCAACACCGCCGTGGACCAGCTGCTGCAGCTCACCGCCAACATCGCCACCGCAACCGATTACGTTGTTCTCGAAGCCGTCGCGGTCGAAGTCCTGCCCAACTAATTGACGTGAAATGCCCGATTTCCTTGCCCTTAAATCTACCTTTGAGAAGGACGACGACTACCCGCCGCGCGCCTTCGAATTGGCAGCGCTGGGCAAGGTGCTCGACGGCACTCTCTACGACGGTCTGCCCCACCCTTTCGGGGAGGAAAAGAACAAGTCCAACGAGTACATTCCACTGGCAAAGCGCAGGCCATCGGCTCGCACGCGCATCTGCCGCACGGTGGTCAATGACTCGGTAAGCCTGCTTTTTTCCGAAGGGCATTTCCCGGCTGCAGAATCGCCTGACGAGGCCACCAGGACGGGGCTGGAGTCCATCATCAAGGACTCCGCGCTCAACGCCGTGATGATCGACGCCGCTACTCGCGGTTCCGTCGGCAGCGTGGCCATCCTGATGCGAGTGCTCAAGGCGCGGGTGTTCTTCACGGTGCTTCAAACCACCTACTTGACGCCCAAGTGGAAAGACGAAGCACCCGACACGCTGGAACGCGTGACCGA
The DNA here is from genome assembly GCA_903897925.1 of uncultured beta proteobacterium. GTDB lineage: Bacteria > Pseudomonadota > Gammaproteobacteria > Burkholderiales > Burkholderiaceae_C > Allorhodoferax. Next base: position 4,852 of record CAIUDG010000092.1, read on the forward strand.
ACGCTACAAGCTCAAAGGCGCTGGCCTGCGGGCTTCTGGCTACACAGTCAAAGACGACGAACTCACCGCCGATTTCTGGTTTCAGCGCGAATGGGACGAGAAGTCCGAAACCTGGTACCTGCCGCTCAAAAAAGACGCCACGGCGCCGGATGCAAAGCCTGTGGTCGACACCGCTCGCACTACGACGCACAACCTGGGATTTGTCCCGATGGTCTGGGCGCGAAACCTGCCCGGCGGTGACGGAGTTGACGGCGACCCGACGTTTCCTGTTGAGGCCATCGACACCCAAATCGAAGCCGACTACCTGCTTTCGCAGGGTGGCCGGGGCCTGAAATACCAGAGCGATCCGACGCTGCACATCAAAGAGCCGGCGTTTGGCGATGGTGCAATCGTCAAGGGTGCAGCCAACGCGATCATTACGAGCGCGGAAGGCGATGCCAAGCTGCTGGAAATCAGCGGTGACGCCGCTTCTGCGGTCATGGATTGGGTCAAGGGCCTACGCGAAATCGCCCTGGAAGGCGCCGGCGGCAACCGAGCCAACGCTGACAAGCTGAGTGCCGCCCAGTCTGGCCGAGCCATGGAGCTGATGAATCAGGCTCTGATCTGGCTGGCAGACAAGCTGCGCATCAGCTACGGCGAAGGCGCGCTCCTGCAGCTGCTCAAGATGGGCTGCAAGGCCTCGCAGAAGATTGACCTGATGACCGTCGACGGCGACAAGCTCCCGAAGATGGAACCCAAGGGCCTGGCGCTTCGCTGGCCGGCCTGGTATCAGCCAACCTATGCCGACAAGCAGACCGAAGCCACGACGCTCGACGTGCTGCGCCTGTCCGGCCTGATCTCTCAGGAAACGGCGGTCAAAGCCATCGCGCCGAGTTACGACATTGAGGACGTGCAAAAAGAAATTGCACAGATCAAGCCTGCGCCGAACGCTGAGCTCCCAAAAGAGCCCAAACCTGATCCAAATTCCAAAGACTGACCCGCTCGATAGCGGGTCTTTTGTTTAACCAACCAGGAACGACTGATGTCTGACCCAGCAACCCCACCGTTAAACCCTCCCGCTCCCGCCAATCCCCCTGCTGGCGGTCCAGCACCAGAGCCCCAGACTTTCAGCGCCGAATACGTGCGCGAGCTGCGGGCTGAAAACAAGTCATGGCGCCTGAAAGCACAGGAGCATGAAACAGCGGCCACCGCTGCAGCAGAGGCTGCAAAGAAGGCCAAGGAAGAAGCTGATGGAACCATCAGCGCCGCCCAAAAAGCGGCAAACGACCGGATCATCCGGGCCGAATTGAAAGCAGAAGCGCTCAAGGCCGGCTTGGTGGATCTGGATGCTTTGAAGTTGGCCGACTTGTCGAAGGTCACCCTCAAAGATGACGGCACCGTGGATGGCGCAGAGGCGCTTTTCGCAGACCTGAAAAAAGCAAAGCCGTATCTGTTCGGAGCTGCCAACACCAGCACCCCGGGCAATCCGCCTAAGCCTGGCAATCAGCAAGGCAAGAGCGTCAAGGAAATGACCAAAGCCGAGTACGAAGCGGCTCGACGTCAGGCAATCCAAGGCGCTTGATCTGCAAACCATCCGCGACCCACCGGGGCAAGACGCCCAGGGGAAGTAATTCACTTTTTCTGGAGTTTTACCAACCATGTCTATCCAAAATTTCCCCAGCAGCCTCCAAGGCATCATCCAGCAAGGTTTCCTCGAGCGCGAGTTCCAGGACCCGCTGCAGTCGAAGATTGCGTATCGCAGTCTGGCCGACAAAGAGTCCGTCCCCAACAAGATCGGCGAAACGCTGACCAAGACCCGGGCCGGTTTGAAGGCTCCCGTCACGCAGCCCAGCGTGGCCGCCAACAACACCAATCTGGACAACGGCATGACGCCTTCGACCTTCTCGGTCGAGCAGTACGTCCTGACGTTGAACATGTACAACGACACGATTGACCTCAACATCGTCAACAACAAAGTCGGCCTGGCCGATCAGTTTTTGAAAAATGCCCGGGTCAACGGCGTGCAGGCCGCCCAGTCCCTGGACCGCATCGCCCGCAACAAGCTGTTCAACGCCTACCTGGGCGGTAACACTCGCGTTCGCGTTACGCTCGGCTCTCCTGCTGCCACTGTGTCGGTTGACGACATTCGCGGCTTCCAGTTCACCTGGAATGCTGCCGGCCAAGTGGTGCCCGTGAGCTCCGCCAACCCCGTCAACGTGGTGTTTGCCTCTGGCAACGTGTATTCGTGCACTGGTGCCACCGCTGACGGCACGAACGTGTCCACCGCTTTCAACGGCACCTCTGGCACGCTCACCTTCGCCACCAACGTGACGGTTCTCGACGGGACCGCTTTGAACGCCGTGGTGCAGTACAACGCGCCCACGATCCTGCGTCCTTCTGGCCGCGCCACGACCGCAGCCCTGACTTCCAGCGACATCCTGACCATGGGTCTGTTGCTCGACGCCCAGGCCCAGCTGCGCAACAACGCGCCGATGGAAGCCGGCAACATGAAGGCATTCCTGGACAACAAGTCCATGCGCCAACTGTTTGCTGATCCTGACTTCAAGACCCTGTTCCAAGGTCAATACGGCTCGCGCGAATATGTCGATGGCATGGTGTTCAACCTGCTCGGCATCGACTTTGTTCCCACGACCGAGGCCCCGGTGCAAGCCGCGTCCGGCTCCGTGACCGTCAACGTCCGCCGCCCGATCCTGGCGATTGGCGGCGCGCTGGTCGAGGGCGACTTCGCCGGCATGGGCACGCTGATGGAAAACGAGACCCAGATCGTGCATGAGGCAGATGGCGTGATTCAGGTCACCCGTCCGCCTTTGGACCGCCTGGGCCAGATCATCGCCCAGTCCTGGTACTGGATCGGTGACTTCTGCCCTCCGTCGGACATCACGACCACGCAGAACATCATCCCGACCGCATCCAACGCTTACTACAAGCGTGCTGTGATCATCGAGACTGCGGGCTGATCGTTGGTGACAAGTGGGGCGGCTTTCTGGCTGCCCCATTTCCATTTTTTGGAGCAATTCATGTCACTTACCGCACCCTTTGTGCCCGACGTCATCCCTTCGATGGTTGGCGGCATTGTTCAAGCGCAGACCGCGCCCGTTTACAAGGCAGCGAACCCCACGGCTAAGACGCCGACCAAGGCTTTCAGCGTGCACTACAACGGCCATACCCTAAGCTTTCAGCAGGGCGTCCCGTTTGTGCCAGATGCTGGGCTTTTGGCCCTTCTGACCGCTCTCGGCTCCCCAGTTGCTTGAGGTGAACCATGCCAGCTCTCTACATCACGGCCGATGACGGCACCGGCAATGTCCAGACCATGCCGATCACTGACTACCAGGCGCAAAACCCTGGCAGCAATGTCCGCATCTGCTCGGCCAACTTCGATTTCCAATACAACGGCGTCACGCTGTCGTTTCAGGCCAATACGGCCTACGACATGAAGGACCCGACGCTCTGGGCCCAATTGGTGGCGCAGGGCCTGCCCATCGCATAACAGGAGGCCCAATGGCTGAAACCACACCCGTTCAAGAATCGAAGAAAAAAAGCAAAAAGGCCGACGAAACTGCACCCGCTCAGGTTGTGCTCGCCGCGCCTTTTGTCTATTTCGACGAGGACGGCGCGCTTCAGTCATGGCAGCCTGGATTCATTGAAACCGATGCCGCCAAGGTTGCAGACCTGATTTCGCGCGGCGCACCTTTGGAGGCTTCCAATGTCTGAAGGCCTTGGCCCAGTCGGCACGAAAAATGCCCTCAACATCACCACACCCCAGCTGCTCGAC
>CAIUDG010000093.1 GCA_903897925.1 uncultured beta proteobacterium
CAGCAGTGCAGGTGGCCACGGCACCGAGTGCGATCTGCAAGCGCTCCCAGGCCAGTTCCTTGCTCAGGAGTTGGAAGCCCTTGTTCTCCTCGCCCAGCAGGTTGCTGCGGGTCAGGCGCACGTTGTCAAAATAGAGTTCGCAGGTGTCCTGCGCCTTCATGCCGATCTTTTTGAAGTTTTGTCCCCTGGACACTCCGGCACTGCTGGCTTCCACCACCCAAAGGGTCAGGTCTTTGCATTCCGGGTCCTTGCTGGACTTTGCCGCCACGATCAAAATGCCGGCACACTGGCCGTTGGTGATAAACGTTTTCTGGCCGTTGAGAATCCATGCATCGCCTTGCTGAATGGCGGTGCTGCGCATGGCGCGCAAATCGCTGCCCGCGCCTGGCTCGGTCAGGACGATCGCGCCAACCAGCTCACCGCGCGCCATGGCCGGCAGCCAGCGTTGTTTTTGCTCTGGTGTTCCGTAGTTGTTGATGTAGGGCGCAACAATATCCGAGTGGGTCGAAAAGCCCGGACCGGATAGTCCCAAACGCGCTTGCTCTTCAATCAGAATCGACGCAAACAGCCGGTCTGCACCGCTGCCGCCGTATTCCTCGGCCAGGGTGGTGCAGAGAAATCCTGCGGCGCCGGCTTTGCGCCAGATCTCTTGCGGCGCTACGCCGGCTATTTCCCAGTCGTGGTGAAAGGGGGCAATTTCATTCTCAAAAAAGCGGCGTGCGGAATCGCGAAAAGCATCGTGTTCCGCGCTGAAAATATGTCGGGCCAGCAGTGTCATGTTTGTCTCCAGCTTGCACCGCCGCGCGGTGTGGCGGCGGAGCATTTGTTGCGTTCCACTGCAGCTGCTCGGCGTCAACTTTATGCAGGGAATCTGGTTTGGATTGTTTGCGAATACGCCGACAAACGCATTGACGAATCAGGCGAAGAATTGGACAATTCGTGCCTCCGTGATCAAGGCTGAATATGCGCACTAGGGTTATCCCGAACTATTCCTTGTATGGCGTTCAGCCCCAGCCCGGTTGGGACAGCCTGTTTGATTTCGAGTGGATTTCCCAGCGCTCCCGCCCTTATAACTGGACCATCCGGCCGCACAAGCACGACGCTCTGATCCAGATCCTGTACATGATTGAAGGCTCGGCCGAAGTTCTGCTGGACAACGTGAAAGTGTTTGTGCAGGCACCGTGTCTGCTCTGGATTCCTGCACAAACCGTGCATGGTTTTACTTTCTCCGAAGACGTGAACGGACCGGCGGTAACCGCTGCCCAGCGTTCGCTGGAGTCGCTGCTCGGGGTTGCCAATCCTGAACTTATTGCGCTGATTCGCAAGCCCATGACGTTTGCACTGGATGCCGCCAGCGGGCATGCCGAATCGCTGATGCCGCTCTTTTTAGCGATCGAACGGGAAGCCAAAAATCAGGCCATCGGGCAACTTACTGCGGGCATGGCCCTGCTCGCCGCGGTGTCCGTTTTTACGGCGCGCTTGTCGCGCGTCGATGAAGTTCCGAACAGCAAGCCCAACCTTCGCAAAACGTCCCAGCTGGAAAAATTCCGGGGGATGGTCGACGAAAACTTCAAGAAGCATTTGCCGGTCAGTGCGTATTCAGAGCAATTGGGAATCACGCCGGGCCAACTGTCCCGGCTGTGCCGCGAGATGCTGGGTATTTCCAGTTTGGACCTTATCAATGCGCGGCTCATTCAAGAGGCGCAGCGGGAATTGGTGTACACCGGCAACAGCACCAAGCAGCTGGCCTATTTTTTGGGCTTCTCTGACGAGACCTATTTCTGCCGCTTCTTCCGCAAGCACACCGGGTTAAGTCCCAAGGCCTTTCGGGTGAAAGCCATGGCGGCGATGCAAAGGTCCGATCTGGCGAACGAACCTTTGCAGCTGCCTGCGCTATGAGCCGCGCTAACGGGGGGCGGATTTATTTGTGTTGAAAGTGCGGCGCCCGTTTTTCCAGGAAGGCGTTCATGCCTTCTTTCTGGTCGGCCAGCGCAAAGGTGGCGTGCAGCATGCGCCGCTCATACCAGATGCCTTCACTCAAAGGGCTTTCAAAAGAACGGTTGACGGTCTCTTTCATCATCATCAGCGCCGGCAGTGAATAGCTGGCAATCTTCTGGGCGGTAGCCAGCGCCTCTTCCAGTAGCTTGTCGGTCGGCAACACGCGCGAAACCAAGCCGGCGCGAAGCGCCTCTTGGGCATCCATCAGGCGGCCGGTCAGGCACAGGTCCATGGCCATGGCTTTGCCCACGGCGCGCGGCAGGCGCTGCGTGCCACCGGCACCGGGCAGCGTGCCGATCTTGATCTCGGGTTGACCAAAGCGTGCGCTCTCTGAGGCAAATACCAGGTCGCACATCATTGCCAGTTCGCAGCCACCTCCCAACGCAAAACCGGACACCGCGGCGATTACCGGCTTGCGGAACGTGCGCAGCCGTTCCCAGTTGCGGGTGATGAAGTCGGTGCTGAAGGCTTCGGCAAAATCCAGGTGCTGCATGGCGGCGATATCGGCACCCGCGGCGAATACTTTTTCCGATCCGGTGAGCACCACGCAGCCGATGTCGGCATGGGCTTCTGCTTGATCGAGTGCGGCACGCAAGCCGTCCATTACCGCGTCATTCAGCGCGTTCATGGCTTCGGGACGATGGATGCGAATCAGCGCGACACGGCCCTGCAGTTCGAGTTGAATCACGTCGCTCATGCGGCATCTCCAAAGGCCTTGGCAGACTCGCGCAGCTTGAATTTCTGCAGTTTGCCACTGGGCGTTTTGGGCAGGTCTTCCATCAGTTCCAGCCGCTCAGGGTGGTATTGCCGGGTGACTTGGTTTTCGCTGAGGTAGCGGCGCATCTCTTCCAGCGAGAAGGTGTGGCCTGGGCGCACTGTGACGAAGGCGCAGGCACGCTCGCCCAGTCGCGCGTCGGGGTAGCCAACGATGGCGACCATGGACACCGCCGGGTGCTTGTAGAGCAGGTTTTCCACTTCCATTACCGGGATGTTTTCACCCCCGCGGATGATGATGTCTTTGCTGCGGCCATTGATGCGCACATAGCCATCGGCGTCCATATAGGCCATATCGCCGGTTTCAAACCAGCCTTGCGCATCGGTGGCATTCAGGTGTGGGCGCTTGAGGTAGCCGCAGAACAGCGAGTTGCCGCGCACCAGCAGCGCGCCGGTCTGGCCCTGCGGCAGGGCGGCGCCATCGGCATTGACGACTTTTACTTCAATGCCGGGCAGGGGCCGACCGTCGGTCGTGCCGGATTTTTCGGCGCAGCGCTCGGGTTCGGTAATCGTGACGGCACCGCATTCCGTCATGCCCCAGGCCGAGCTCACCGCGAGCCCCAGCAGTCGGCGCGCCTTGTCGATCAGCACCGGCGGAATCGGCGCGCCGGCGCAGCAGAAGTTGGCAAATCGGGGTGACACCGGGCCACCCGCTTCGGCGGCGGCGCACAAATCGGACACAAATGGACTGGAGGCCATGCTAAAGCTGATGCCTTCGTCGCGAATCAGTTCCAGTGCCTGTTTGGGTTCCCAAATGTCCTGCAGCACCGTGGTGGCGTTGAGGATCAGCGGAATCATGGCCAGATAACCAAAGCCGGTCAGGTGGGCCATGGGCGAGGCGCCCAAAATCACGTCACTGCCGTCCAGGTGGTAGGCGTTGATAAAGCCATGCAGGTTGGCAAATAGCGTGTTGGAGCTGTGTGTCACGCCCTTGGGTTCACCGGTGGTGCCGGAGGTATACATCAGCAGCATGACTTCATTCGCGTCCAGGGTACGGCTTGGCAGCGCAGTGCTGGTGTCCGCCAGCAGCGCTGCCTCAAAGCTGTCCGGGCCACTGCCATCGACCACCACCAGCCGTGGTGCATGCGCAAGGCTGGGCAGCATTTCGCGCGCCATGGCTTCGTAGTCAAAGCCTTTGTAGCGCTTGGGCACGATCAGGAGTTTGGACTCGCCAAAGTCGAGCATGAATTTGAGTTCGCGCTGGCGGAAGATCGGCATGATCGGGTTGACCACGGCACCCACCCGGGCACAGGCCAGCGACACCGCAATAAATTCCCACCAGTTGGGCAATTGAAAGCTCACCACATCAGCGTGCCCCACGCCCATGGCGGTGAAGGAGCGCGCAATGCGCAGCACGCGCTGTTCCAGTTCGGCGTAGCTCAGTCGAACCGGCGCAGTCTGGTCACTGCGGTACGCCACGACGGCAGTTTTCTGTGGGCACACGCGCAGGGCCTGTGCCATGACGTCATTGATGGTCTGGTTGCGCCAGTAGCCGGCAGACGTCATGGATTGCAGGCGTGGGGCGATCAGTACGGGGTCGAATTGCATAGGGCGGCCTTTTGCGTGTCTTGCTTAGATGGGAAGGGATACATGCAGCGGAGTTTGGGTTCTGCAGTTGAGACAATATATTGTCATAAGAGCCATTGCACAATAGCCTGTTTGCGAAAAGCCGCTAGGTATTTTCCCTAGTCTGTTGCGGCCCATCGACTTCCGCCATTTATGCCTATTCAGCATGCTGCACAAGCATTTTTCGCTTTGCAAGGGCGTGTTTGCCAAGGTTTTGGGGTGATGCTCAGGCTGCGACAGGGCCGATGCGATGCCAGTTAGGGAAACTACCAATCTGCTTAAATATGTAAAGATGTTGACGTAAATGGCGATTTGCTTCTAAACTTCGCTGCGATCAAACAAGGAGCGCTTTTCATGGATTTCCAACTCAGCGAAGACCAGCGGGCACTGGTAGACAGTGCGCACAAGTTCGCCGTGCAGAAGCTGGCACCGGGCTATCGGGCAGGTGACAAAAGCGGTCGCGTGGACCGGGCCATGGTGAAGGCCATGGGCGACATGGGATTTCTCGGGCCGGAGCTGCCCGAGGCCTACGGTGGCATGGGCGTGGACTGCGTCACCAGTGGCCTGTTGCTGGAGCAGATTGCCTATGGCGATTTCAATATGTCGTACGTCAATCTGCTGACCTCGCTGTGCGGTCAGATCATCTCCACCCATGCGCAGGAATTCCTGAAAGCGCGTTGGCTCAAGCCGATTCTGGCCGGCGACAAACTGGTCGCCATTGCCTTGACCGAACCAAGTGCCGGCTCGGATGCGGCCCGTCTCAAACTCAAGGCCGTGCGTGACGGCGAGCACTTCGTTATCAATGGCGAGAAGACCTCGATTTCGCTCGCCGACCAGTGCGACGTGGCGGTGGTCTTCGCGCGCACCGGCACCGAGGCAGACGGCGCCAAGGGCATCAGCGCGTTTCTGGTGCCGATGGACCTGCCCGGGCTGACCCGCACTGCCTTTGATGACGTGGGTACCCGCGCGGTAGGCCGTGGCTCCATCTTTTTTGACAATGTGCGCGTCCCGGCGGACCACATGCTCGGTGGCGAAGGCAAGGGCTTTATTCAGGTGATGCAGGGCTTTGATTACAGCCGTGCACTGATTGGCATTCAGTGCATGGGCGTGGCCCGCGCGTCGCTCGACGAGTCTTGGGAATATGCCAAGACGCGCGAAACCTTTGGCTTGCCCATCATTGAACGCCAGGGCGTGAGCTTTCCGTTGGCCGAGGGCGAGACCCACCTCGAGGCGCTGCGCTGGCACTGCCTGCGCACGCTCTGGCTCAAGGACAACAACCAAGCGCATTCGGCCGAAGCTGCCATGTGCAAGTGGTGGGGACCCAAGCTTGCCTGCGAAATCATTCACCAATGTCTGCTGACGCATGGCCACGGTGGGTACGCCAGCGACTACGCATTTGCGCAGCGCTATCGGGATGTGCTGGGTCTGCAGATTGGTGACGGCACGGCAAACATCATGAAGATGATCATCGCCCGGGAAAAGTCGGGAATGCGTCTGACCTGAGGCCCTGCCTCAGTGCATTACAGCTTCGACATATTGGTTTGCAACTTGGTGAAGTAATGGATAAACGCCAGTCGGTCATCAAACGACAGATCCTTCAGGGACTGGTCGTAAAAGGCATGGATCGGGTCCTGCAGTTGCAGCCACAGGGCATCGCCTTTGGGGCTGAGCTTGACCTTGCGCGAGCGCCGGTCCTCGGCACTGACGCCACGCTCAATCAGGCCATCGCGCTCGAGCCGGGACAGCAGGCCGGTGAGGTTTTGCCGGCTCATCAGCAGGAAGTGCGACAGGTCGTTGATGGACATGCCTTCAAGCGCCTGCGGCCGCGACAACGCGCCCAGCACCGACCACTGCTGCGTGGTCACACCAAACGCTTCCAGCGCGCGTGTGCCCTTGGTGTGCAGTGTGTTGGCGACCTGAAAAAGGCGAAAGAAAAGACGGTTATTGATCTCGTTAACGGCGTGGTCTTTATCGGAGCGAAGGTGGGGCATATCAACAGGTCTGGGTAGAGCGGGCTGGCTTTCATCGTAATGGATGAACGCCACAGCCTTCCAGTAGTTTCAATTTTTTAATGGAGTATTTTTATGCGTGGACTGAAAGACAAAGTGGTTTTGGTAACCGGTGGTGCCGGTGGCATTGGTGCGGCAACCTGCAAGCGTTTTGGTGAAGAAGGCGCCAAGGTGGCAGTGGTGGACATCAACCTGGCTGCCGCCGAAGCTGTGGTGCAAGAGATTGCCGCGGCCGGAGGCAGCGCACAGGCGTTTGCCATCGACCTGACCCAGCAGGATCAGGTGCGTGCCGGTGTGGCGGCAGTGGAAACCGCACTCGGCCCGATTGACGTGCTGGTGAACAACGCCGGCTGGGACCGTGCTGGCAACTTTCTGAAAACCGACAAAGCCTTGTGGGAACAAATTGTTGCAATCAACCTGTACGGCTCACTGCACATGCACCACGCCGTGCTGGCTGGTATGTCTGAGCGTGGCCGCGGTCGGGTGGTCAATGTGGCCTCGGACGCAGCCCGGGTTGGCTCCAGCGGCGAAGCGGTGTACGCGCTGTGCAAGGGCGGCATGATTGCGTTTTCGAAAACCATTGCGCGCGAACTCGCACGCAAGCAGATCAATGTCAACGTGGTATGCCCCGGCCCCACCGACACCGCGTTGTTTGCCGACTTTGCCGGAGAAGGTGAACAAGCCGACAAATTGCGCCAGGGCCTGGCCCGCGCGATTCCGTTTGGCCGACTGGGCCAGCCCGCCGACCTGCCCGGTGCGATTGCCTTCCTGGCCAGTGACGACGCTGCCTTCATCACCGGGCAAGTCATCAGCGTTTCCGGCGGCCTGACCATGGTCGGCTGACCTTAACTCTTCAAACCCTTCATTCACCATTGAAAGAATCACCATGAGCTACACGGACATTCTCTATACCAAGGTTGACGGCATTGCCACCATTACCATCAACCGGCCCAAGGCCTATAACGCGTTTACCGCCAACACCTGCGAAGAAATCATCAGCGCTTTCAAGGACGCGGATTTCGATCGCAGTGTCGGTGTCATTGTCCTGACAGGTGCCGGCGAGAAGGCGTTCTGCACGGGCGGTGACCAAGGCACCCAGGACGGCGGCTACGGCGGGCGCGGCGTCATTGGACTGCCGGTGGAGGAAATGCAAAGTGCCATCCGCGACAGCAGCAAGCCGGTGATTGCGCGGGTGAACGGTTTCGCTATCGGCGGCGGCAACGTGCTGGTCACCGTGTGTGATCTGGCCATCGCATCGGAAAACGCGCAATTGGGACAGGTCGGCCCCAAGGTGGGTTCGGTCGATCCCGGTTTTGGCACCGCCTTGCTGGCCCGCGTAGTGGGGGACAAGCGCGCACGGGAAATCTGGTACATGTGCCGTCGTTACACCGCGAAAGAGGCATTGGCCATGGGCCTGGTGAATGCGGTGGTGCCGGCCGATCAGCTGGACGCGGAAGTCAAAAAATGGTGTGACGAAATTCTGGAAAAGAGCCCCACCGCTTTGGCACTGGCGAAAAAGTCGTTCAACGTGGATACCGAAATGATCCGTGGCATGGGCGGACTGGCCATGCATGCCCTGAAAATGTACTACCAGACCGAAGAGTCGGCCGAAGGCGGCAATGCCTTCCGCGAAAAGCGCAAACCCGACTTCCGCAAGTACGCCAAGTAAGCCGCCAACCCAAAGGAAAGCACCATGATCAGAGACCCGGAAACACTCACCCTGTTGCTAGACAGCATTTCACGTTTTGTCAGCGAGCGACTGGTGCCGATGGAAGCCCATGTCGCCGAAACCGACCAGATTCCTGACGACGTGGTTGCCGACATGAAGGCGCTGGGTCTCTTTGGCATGTCGATTCCCGAGGCCTACGGCGGTATGGGACTGACGATGGAAGAGGAGGTCATGGCAGGGTTTGCGGTGGCGCAAACCTCGCCAGCCTTCCGTTCCTTGTTTGCCACCAATAACGGCATCGGTGCGCAGGGCATCGTGATTGATGGCACGCCGGAACAGAAAGACTTTTACCTGCCGAGAATCGCCACCGGCGAGATCATTGGCTCGTTTGCCCTGACCGAACCCGACAGCGGCTCCGACGCCGGCAGTTTGCGCACCAGTGCCAGCAAAGAGGGCGACGCTTATGTCATCAACGGCACCAAGCGCTACATCACCAACGCGCCCGAGGCGGGTATTTTTACGGTGATGGCCCGTACCGACGCCGCGCGCAAGGGCGCCGACGGCATCTCGGCCTTCATTGTGGAAAAGAACACGCCGGGTCTGTCGCTGGGCAACATCGACAAAAAGATGGGGCAAAAGGGCGCGCATACCTGTGACGTGATTTTTGACAACGTGCGTGTCCCCGCCAGCCAGCTTATCGGTGGCGTGGAAGGCGTCGGCTTCAAGACGGCCATGAAGGTGCTGGACAAGGGCCGCATCAATATTGCGGCGGCCAGTGTCGGTGCTGCGGAACGCATTTTGCGCGACGCCATCCGCTACGCCAAGGAGCGCAAACAATTTGGCAAGGCGATTGGCGAGTTTCAGCTGATACAGGCCATGCTGGCCGACAGCCATGCCGAAATCTACGCCGCGCGCTGCATGGTGCTGGACGCAGCGCGGCGCCGCGACGAAGGCCTGAACGTGAGCACCGAGGCGGCTTGCGCAAAAATGTTTGCGTCCGAGATGTGTGGCCGCGTGGCCGACCGCGCGGTGCAGATTTTTGGTGGCGCAGGTTACCTGGCCGAGTACGGCATAGAACGTTTTTACCGCGATGTCCGCCTGTTCCGCATCTTCGAAGGAACGACCCAAATCCAGCAACTGGTGATTGCGAAAAATTTGCTGCGCGACGCCGGTTAACGCGCATCCATTTTCATTTTTACAAAGCGAAGCCCATGTCCCCTTCTGTTACCCGATTCCAATGGAATGATCCTCTGTTGCTGGAGCAACAACTCAGCGACGACGAACGCGCCGTCCAGGCCGCCGCGCGCAGCTACTGCCAGGAGCAACTGGCACCCCGCGTGGTGCAGGCTTTTCGCAATGAGACCACCGACGTTTCCATCTTCCGCGAGATGGGTGCGCTGGGTTTGCTGGGCAGCACCATTCCCGAGCAGTACGGTGGTGCCGGCCTGAACTATGTGTGTTATGGGCTGGTGGCGCGCGAGGTCGAAGCGATTGACTCCGGCTATCGATCCATGATGAGTGTGCAGTCATCCCTGGTGATGGTGCCTATCAATACGTTTGGGACCGAAGCGCAAAAGCAGAAGTACCTGCCGCGGCTGGCCACCGGCGAATGGATTGGCTGCTTCGGCCTGACCGAACCCAACCATGGCTCCGACCCTGGCAGCATGGTCACGCGGGCCAGAAAAGTTGCCGGAGGCTACCGTCTCAGCGGCGCCAAGATGTGGATCACCAACAGCCCGATTGCCGATGTGTTTGTGGTCTGGGCCAAGGACGACGAAGGCGCGATTCGTGGCTTTGTTCTGGAGAAGGGCTGGAAGGGCCTGAGCGCTCCTGCGATCCACGGCAAAGTCGGCTTGCGCGCCAGCATTACCGGCGAGATCGTGCTTGACGAGGTGTTCTGCCCGGAAGAAAACGCCTTCCCCGATGTGCGTGGTTTGAAAGGCCCGTTTACCTGCCTGAACAGCGCCCGTTACGGCATTGCGTGGGGCGCACTGGGCGCGGCCGAAGATTGCTACAGCCGCGCCCGCCAGTATGTGCTGGACCGCCAGCAGTTTGGCAAACCCCTGGCGGCGAACCAGCTGGTGCAAAAGAAGCTGGCCGACATGCTGACGGAAATTTCGCTGGGCTTGCAAGGCTGCCTGCAACTCGGGCGCATGAAGGACGCCGGCACCGCCTGCGTAGAAATTACTTCCATCATGAAACGCAACAGCTGCGGCAAGGCGCTGGACATTGCCCGCACCGCACGCGACATGTTGGGCGGGAACGGCATCAGCGACGAGTTTGGCATTGCCCGCCACATGGTGAACCTGGAAGTGGTGAACACCTATGAAGGCACGCACGACGTGCACGCGCTGATTCTGGGCCGTGCCATCACCGGCATTGCGGCTTTTTAATTTTGGGGGAACGACAACATGAAAGCATTGGTCGCGGTCAAGCGCGTGGTGGATTACAACGTCAAGGTTCGGGTTCGCTCGGATGGCAGCGCTGTGGATATTGGCAACGTCAAGATGAGCATGAACCCGTTTGACGAAATCGCCGTTGAAGAAGCCGTGCGTTTGAAAGAAAAGGGCATTGTGACCGAGATCATTGCGGTGTCCTGCGGCGTCAGCCAGTGCCAGGAAACCCTGCGCACGGCGATGGCGATCGGCGCCGACCGCGGCATCCTGGTGGAAACCGCTGCGGACTTGCAACCCCTGGCGGTGGCCAAGCTCTTGAAGGCGGTGGCGGACAAGGAACAACCCGGGCTGATGATTCTGGGCAAGCAGGCGATTGATGACGACTGCAACCAAACCGGCCAGATGCTGGCGGCCTTGGGCGACTGGCCGCAGGCAAGCTTTGCCAGCAAAGTGGAAGTGATGGATGGCCGGCTGCTGGTGACACGCGAAGTCGACGGTGGCGCGCAAACCTTGGGCTTGTCGCTACCGGCCGTCATCACCACCGATTTGCGTTTGAACGAGCCGCGCTACGTGACCTTGCCCAACATCATGAAGGCCAAGAAGAAACCGATGGAAACCGTTACGCCCGCAGACCTCGGAGTGGACGTCACGCCGCGTATTCGAACGCTCAAAGTTGCTGAGCCAGCGCTGCGCAAAGCCGGGGCCAAGGTGGCGGATGTGGCTGCACTCCTGGATAAATTAAAAAATGAAGCGAAGGTGATTTAAATGACTGCTCTCGTCATCGCGGAACACGACAACGTTTCCATCAAACCTGCCACCCTCAACACCATTACTGCTGCCGCGCAGTGTGGCGGTGACGTCCATGTGCTGGTGGCCGGATGCCAGGCCGGCGCTGCCGTGGCCGCCGCCGCACGCATTGCTGGTGTGGCAAAAGTGATTCATGTGGAGGACCCGGGTCTGCAGCATGCACTGGCGGAAAACGTCGCCGCCCAGGTGCTGGCCATGGCGGCTGACTACAGCCACATTGTGTTTGCGGCCACCCCCTCGGGAAAAAACATTGCGCCGCGTGTGGCAGCCAGGCTGGACGTCGCGCAGGTCAGCGACATCACCAAGGTCATCAGCGCCGACACTTTTGAGCGTCCCATCTATGCCGGCAATGCAGTGGCAACCGTGCAGGCCACCGACGCCACCAAACTGCTAAGCGTGCGTGCCACCGGCTTTGATCCGGTGTCCGCTGAGGGCGGCAGCGCGCTGGTGGAAACACGGGCCGCCGTGCCGGCCACGGACAGCGTGCATTTTCTGGGGGCGGAAATCGCCAGAAACGACCGGCCGGAACTGACCGCTGCCAAGGTCATCGTCAGCGGCGGCCGCGCTTTGGGCAGTGCCGAAAAATTCAGCGAAGTCATCACGCCGCTGGCAGACAAGCTGGGAGCAGCATTGGGCGCTTCGCGTGCGGCTGTGGACGCGGGCTATGCGCCCAACGACTGGCAGGTGGGGCAGACCGGCAAGATTGTTGCGCCGCAGCTCTATGTGGCCTGCGGTATCAGCGGTGCGATTCAGCATTTGGCCGGCATGAAGGACAG
>CAIUDG010000094.1 GCA_903897925.1 uncultured beta proteobacterium
GGGGTGATGAGGCCATCACCAACCTGACCAAAACGCCACCCGCATCAAATGCCGGTGGCGTTTTTACCTGGTGCGATCAGGCACTTGATGGCCATCGCGTAACTTGATCAGAAGCCCAGCAAATTACGTGACCACACTCAGATGCCATTGTGGAAGTGGCCTCCCTGTTCGCGTATCACCACTTGTCGGAGCAGTTGATGGCGCGGGGCTTTAAGCAAACCTTAGCAGACAACACGCCGCCGTTTCGTTGGTTGTGGAATCGCATGCAACTCGACTTGCTGCCCATAGAGGAAAAGGTGCTGGGCTTTGCCAACCCGTGGTACCGGGTAGGCTTTGAAGAGGCCTTGACGGTGGACTTGGGCAATGGCTTGCAATTGCGGCACTTGTCGGCCCCGAACTTTTTGGCGACAAAGTTCGAAGCCTTTAAAAGCCGCGGCCACAATGACGTGTACCTAAGCCATGACCTTGAAGACATCATGACGGTAATGGAAGGACGCGCAGCAGTGTCGCAGCAAGTGGGCGCCGCGAGTGCGCCTGTCCGCAAATACGTAGCCCAATCTGTGGCGGCGCTAATGGATATGCCCGCTTTTCACAATGCGTTGCCAGGCTTGCTAAGTGACCCGGAGCGCGAGCCCTCTGTTAAGGCGCGTTTGATGCAAGTTGCGAAATTGAATGCCCCGTGACACCTCTATCAACGCAATGGCCCGAGCGCTTGGATTAGGAAGGTAAGGCCTTGCATCAGCATTCCCGCCACCGGCCGAACCGCCAGCGACCCAGTCAATAATGGCTGCCCCCGGTACCTGTCACCAGGCGGGTGTTTGCACCATCGATTCCTCACTATCCGAGCTTGTCCATGATCACTGTTTATAACCAGCGCCACGCTCTGCACCAGGGCAAGGTCGAAATGTTTCGCGGCCAGTTGGTGCCCTGTTTCGAAGTGCCGGCGCGGGCCGACTATGTGCTGCAGGAATTGCAGCGGCGCCAGCTCGGCGAGATCCGGGCGCCGCTGGACTGCGGGCGCGCAGCGCTGCAGCGTATCCACAGTGCCCGGTATCTGGACTTCCTGGCCAGCGCCTGGGACGAGTGGGTGGCGCTGGACCCGGCCAACGCCGGGCGCGATGCGCTGCCCTCAGTTTGGCCGGTGCGCAGCTTGCGCTGCGACGTGCTGCCGGCCAATTTTGCGGCGCGCATGGGTTTGTTTTCTTATGACGCCGGCACGCCGTTGACCTCGGGTACCTGGGCCGCCGCGTATGACGGCGCCTGTTGCGCCGTAACGGCGGCGCACCTGGTGCATGCAGGTGCGCGCAGCGCCTTTGCCCTGACCCGGCCACCGGGCCACCATGCGGGAAGCGACTTTTTTGGCGGCTACTGTTTCCTGAACAATGCCGCCATCGCGGCGCAGGCCTTGCGCGATGCCGGCGCCGCACGGGTTGCCGTGCTGGACATTGATTACCACCACGGCAACGGCACACAGTCCATTTTTTATGAGCGCGCCGACGTATTTTTCGCCAGTCTGCACGGCGACCCGCATACCGAATACCCGTTCTATCTGGGCTATGCCGATGAGCTCGGCGCGGGTCCGGGCCTGGGCTACAACCTGAACCTGCCGCTGCCGCGTGGCAGCGACTTTGCGCGCTGGCGTGCGGCCTTGGCGCAGGCTCTGCAGCGCATTGCGCACAGCGGCGCGCAGGCACTGGTGGTGTCGCTGGGCGTGGATACTTTCGAGGGCGACCCGATTTCAGGCTTCACGCTGCGCAGCGCAGACTATTTGCAGGTGGGCGCTGATTTGGCGGCGGCCGGGTTGCCAACGGTGTTTGTGTTCGAAGGCGGCTACGCGGTTGACGCGGTGGGCGTCAACGCGGTGAACGTGCTGGACGGGTTTGCCCAGCACGCCGCCTGAGCGCTGCCCAGGCTCCTACGGGCAACTGTTTCAGACGCCCTCATTTTTGCCGGCAGCAGACGACGGCGCATGCGCTGCCTCCGGCTTGACCTTGTTGGCAACCCGCTTGGCGGTGCGCGCTACTGCTGCGGCACCATGTTCAATGCCTTTTGCTGCGGCCTGGGCGCCGCGTTGAATACCGTGCGCCGCTGCGTGGGCGCCACGTTCGACGCCGTGCACGCCGGCGCGCACGCCTTTTTCGACGCCATTGGCGGCAACCGCCGCATCATGGCGGATGCCCGATTGTGTGCTGGCGCCGCTGGCAGAGGGTGTTGCAGGAGTGGCTTGGGGCGACTCTTGCGCGCCAGCGCACAGCCAGGCGCCGGCCATCAGCACGGCGAGCA
>CAIUDG010000095.1 GCA_903897925.1 uncultured beta proteobacterium
ACGCAACGCAAACCAACACAGCAGGTAAAAGAGGACAAGAGCAGGCGCGCAACGCAACGCAAACCAACACAGCAGGTAAAAGAGGACAAGAGCAAGCGCGCAACGCAGCGAACACCAACACAGCAGGTAAAAGAGGACAAGAGCAAGCGCGCAACGCAGCGAACACCAACAAAGCAGGAAGAAGAGAAAAAAGCGGCCAAGCAACGCGCAGAAAAACTAGAACCGCACCTGCACCCCCACATAAACACTCCGCGGCGCCCCCTGCGAAAGAAACTGCTCCGCTGCTCCAGTAGTCAGCAAATTCGTAGCCAACACCCCGTAATTCGCATACCGCCGATCCAGCAAATTATTCACCCCTGCCGTCAGCGACCAAGACCTGCCCAGACTACGGTGATAGTCCACAGCCAGCGTAGCGAACCCTGGAATCTGCCCATGCACATCCGCATTATTTTCATCCCCCCGTGCAAAAGTAGACCCCTGCGCCTGCAACGCCAAGCCCACCCGATCCGCACCACTCAGCGCATAGCCCACCCGCAACTTCAGCACCCAGGCTGGAATACCGGGCAGAAAATCACCCGCCTGCACCGGCGTTGAAGCAGCGCTATTCGCCGGATTCGCCACCATAAAAGAACTCTGGTAAGTCGCCTGAATCCAGTCCAGATCCAACGCATAGTCCCAGGCCCGAGTCCGCCCATCCAGGCCCAACTCCAGACCCTGGCGCAGCGTCGCCCCGACATTCGAAAAATAGCCCGAAGTCAGGGTACTCTGATTGAACAAAATATCGTTCTCCAGCCGCGTCTGGTACAAGGCCCCGCGCCACTTCAGCTGGCTACCCCAGTTACCGCGCAGCCCGAGCTCATAGGTCTTCGACACCACCGCATCCAGGTGCGGATCGGCGCCGAACGCATTCGGAATACCACTGCAAGGCACCGCTGGATCCGCGCATGCCAGCTCAATCGCCGATGGCGTGCGCAGCCCCTCGGCGTAATTCGCAAAACCAATCAGTTGCGGCGCCAGCACATAGGTCATGCCCAGCGACGGATTCAGCCGCTGGTAACTATTGCTGCCGGTCACTGCCGTCAGCTGGCCGGACGCCAGCGTGGCGCTGTTGTCGCACAAATCATTGCTGACGCAGGACCAGCCGTCCAGATTCAGCTGGGCATAGTCATAGCGCGCCGACGCCGTAATGCTCAGCGCCTCGCTGGCATCCCAGGTACTGGTGGCAAACAGACCCCAGCGTGTAGTGTCGGCGGCAATATTCGCCTGCGGCATATAGGCATCGGTCGCTACCATGCCGTGGCTGGCATCGACATAGGCGTCCTGGCCCTGGTTGTCGAAGGCGGTGTGGCTGAGCTCCAGGTTCAGACCCAGCGTCAGGGTCTGGGTGTGGTCCCAGATCGGGTCGGTATTGCTCCACTGCAGATTGGCACCCACAATGTCCTGCAGCGCATGCGCCAGCAGGTTGGAGGCCGGGCAGTCGCCGCTGCCAACACAGCTGGCGTCGTTGGTGGAGGCCGAGACCAGGCTGTTGATATTGCTGTTCAGTATGTCGCGCTGCAGGCGGCGGTAATAGAGGTTGCCAGCGTAGGTGTTGGAGCTGTCGAGTTCCAGGTTGCCGCTCAGGTTCAGCGTCAGGTTTTGGGTCGCGGTGTAATCCGGGTGCGAATAGCCCTGGGCCGCATTGTCGAGCATGGACTGCGGCACCGACTGGTTGCCGTACAACAGGTTGTCGGCATACAGCACCGACAGCGCGCCGTCCCAGTTGTTGCCAAAGCGCGTGTATTTGGCAAACAGCTGGCGTACCCGGCTCGGGTTGTAGCTGGCCCAGCCGGCGTCGTTGTAGAGCGCGCTGGCCAGGTAGAGCCGGTCGTCCTCGCTGTGGCTGCCGTGTTCCACGTCGACGCTGGTGCGGCCAAAGCTGCCGACAGTAACGCCCATCTGCGTGCCGTTCAGGTTCTGGCCGTCCTTGCTGCTCATGGAAATAGCGCCACCCAGGGTGTTCAGCCCATAGACCGGGTTCGAGCCCGGTATCACCGTGACCTTGTCGACGATCAGTCCCGGCAACAAGTCCCAGGACACGATGTCGCCAAACGGCTCGTTGATGCGCATGCCGTCCAGATACACCGACAGACCCTGCGGTGTGCCCAGCACTGGCGAGGCACTGAAGCCGCGGTAGTTGACGTCCATGGCAAAAGGATTGCCCTGGGTGTCGTTGACATTGAGCGAGCCCACCGCCTGGTTCAGGCCTTGCACCAGGTCGATGCTGTCTTGCGACAGCGCATCGTGGGACAGTGTCTGCACATTGCCGGCAAACTTGTTCAGGGCAATGCCAGTGTTGCCGACCGGCTTGTTGGCAACGATGGTGACTTCTGCCAGCGTTCCGTCGTTGCTGCTCTGTGCGCTGGCCAGCAGCGACCAGAGCGAGGCCAGGGCGGCGCAGCACAGCGTGCGCGCGAAGGGGGGCATGGGCATGGCGCGGGGTTTCTTTTTTTAGTTGATCAAAATCGTGTGCGGCGAGCGGCCCACCGGTACCGTGCGAATCGCCTTGCGGCTGGCGGTGTCGATGATGCTCATGTCGTCGGACAGGCCATTGGCCACATACAGGCGCGAGCCGTCCGGATTCAGGGCCAGGCCCCAGGCGCGTTTGCCGACCAGTACCAATCCACGCACAGTGCGTGTGGCGACATCGACTTCGGCCACGTGGTTGGCGCGTCCGAGTCCGACCCAGACCGTCTTGCCGTCTTTCGACATGACCATGCCAACCGGCGTGATGTCGGCACTGCGCATGCCGGTGACGGTAAAGCCCAGGGTCTGTTTCACCTTCATGCTGGCGCTGTCGATGATGCTGATGCTAGAGCCCATTTCGTTGCTGACCCAGAGTTCGCCGCCGTCAGGCGTCAGGGCAAAGCGGCGTGGCCGCATGCCGGCTTTGACCTGCGCGCTGATCTTGTGTTGTGCCAGGTCGATGCGGTAGACCGTGTTGGCCACTTCCGATGTGACATAGACCAGCTTGCCATCCGGGCTGGCCAGCACGCCTTCGGGCTCGGCGCCGGTCTTGACGGAAAACTGCGGCTTGCCGCTGCCGACTTCGTAGGCGGCCAGCTGGCTGCCATCTTCAATCGACACATACACCGTCTTGCCATCGGGTGACAGTGCAAACAGTTCCGGGCTCTCGCCGGTGTTGAAGCTGCCACTGAGCTTGCCGCTGGCCAGGTCGACGATGCCGATCTGGTTGCTGTCGCCACAGGCCACCAGAATCTGTTGCCCACCCGGAGCCCAGGCCATGTGGCGCGGGCGCAAGCACACCGGAATCGCGCGCAAAACTTTGCCATCGTTGTCGAGTTGCAGGATGGCGTTGTCTTTTTCGCTACTGACAAAAACATCGGCACTGGCGTGCTGGCACACAAGCAGCAGCAGCGTGGCACAGATGCGCTGGAACAGGGGAGTGGTGAGGTGTTGCATCAGAAAGGTACAGCAATATGGATGCCAGTCGGCCAGCGCTAGGGGTAAACACCTGTGTGTCAGGGTTCGCCCAGGGGAGAGGTGCTGTACCAGGCGCTACCGGCACGCAATTTGCGGCCATTCAGGGCAGTGTTCCAGCTTGACACAGTGCGTGCGATCCGTGTGTCACGCCCCCTGTTCCGCCCTTTATTTTTTTAAAAAGAAAACGCCATGAGACAAATTGATGTGTGCCCGCAGCGCATGCTGCCCCTGTTGCTTGCCATGTCCGCGTTGCCGGCGTGTGCGCAGGCTTTGGACGAAGTGGTGGTGTCGGCATCGCGCACCGAGCAGCGCAGCTTTGACAGTCCGGCGGCGGTGCAGCGGGTGGACCGGGATGTGATACAGGACGCCGGACCGCAGGTGAATTTGTCGGAGTCGTTGACGCGCGTTGCCGGGCTTACGATTCTGGACCGCGAGAACTATGCGCAAGACTTGCAGCTGTCGATTCGCGGTTTCGGTGCCCGGGCCAGTTTTGGCATTCGCGGCATTCGCCTGCTGATCGACGGCATTCCGGCCAGCACGCCGGACGGCCAGGGCCAGGGCTCCTCAATCAGCCTGACCTCGATGGACCGCATTGAAGTCTTGCGCGGGCCGCTGGCGCAGCTGTATGGAAATGCCTCGGGCGGCGTGATACAGGCCTTCACCAAGCCGGCACCGTTGACACCGGAAGTCAATTACCAGTACTACCTGGGCGCTTATGACATGCACCGCGCCGACTACCAGTTCGGCGACACCGTTGACGGCTATGGGCTGGTGGCCGATTACAGCACCTTTAGCACCGATGGTTTCCGCACCAACAGTGGCGCGCAGCGCAAGCAGTTCAACGGCAAGCTGGTGTTCGATCCGAATGACCAGACCCACGTCAACGTGGTGTTCAACCAGTTCGACATGCCGCTGGCGCTCGATGCGCTGGGCCTGACAGCGCGCCAACTGGCGGCCGATCCGAGCCAGGCCGGCACCGGCGCGACCCAATATTCCACGCGCAAAACAATTTTGCAAAACCAGCTTGGCAGCTCGGCCAGCTACCGCCTGGACGCCGACCGCAGTGTGACGGCACGCGCTTACCTGGGCACCCGCGACAACCTGCAATACCAGGCCGCGACGGTCCCGGCCAGCGGCGTGTTTCCGGCGAATGGCGCCTGGACCGGACTGAACCGCAACTACTACGGCCTGGGCCTGCAGTACCAGCAGCGCAGTCGGTGGGACGACACCCCGGTCGAGTGGGTCAGTGGTTATGAATTCGACCGTTCGCGCGAATTCCGCCAGGCTGGTACCACCATTGCCGGACAGAAGACCGGCGTGATCAACCGCAGCGAAGACAACCAGTCGGAAAACAGCGACTTCTTCACCCAAGGCAACGTGCTGCTGAGCGATCGCGTCACTGTGACCACTGGGCTGCGTTACAGCACCGTGCGTTTTGTCAGCGACGACTATTACCTGGGCGACGGTGTCGATGGCTCTGGCAACAACAGTTTCCACTCGGTCAGTCCGGTGTTGGGAGCAACCCTGCATGCCACCGATGCGCTGAATCTGTACGCCAACATGGGCAAGGGCTTCGAAACGCCGACGCTGGCCGAAGTGGCCTATGAAAACGGCACCGTGCCGAACAAGCCGGTGGTTGGCATGTTCAATCCAAACCTGAATGCGTCCAGCAGCCACCATTACGAAATTGGCAGCAAATGGGTGCCGGCACCGAATGCGCGGATTGACTTTGCGCTCTACCAGATTGACACCAGCGACGAGATTGTGGTGTCCATCAGCAGCGCCGGCCAGACCTCTTACAAAAACGCACCGGGCACCTCGCGCAGTGGCTGGGAGTTGTCCGGCAGCAACCAGTTGACGCCGCATGTGACACTGAGCGGCGCGGCCACTGTGATCGATGCGCACTATACCCAGCCCTTCGTCAATCAGACCGTCGTCAATGGTGTGACCAGCAATGTGACGGTGGCCTCGGGCAACAAGTTGCCCGGCATTCCGCAAACCTCGCTGTTCTCGGAGCTGGCCTGGAGCAGTGACAACACCCCCGCACGCAAGGGCGCGCCACCGATGGGCACGCGCTTTGGCATCGAGCTGGTGCAGGCGGGTCGCCTGTATGCCAATGACACCAATACCGATTCCGCCGATGGCCACACGGTGCTCAACCTGAGTGGCAGCCAGCGCTGGGCCGTGGGCCAGGGCAACCTGGCGCTGTATGGCCGCATCAACAATGCCAGCGACGAAAAATATGTCGGCTCGGTGATCGTCAACCAGAGCAGCGCCCAGTATTACGAGCCTGGTTTGCCGCGCAACTGGACCGTTGGCATCAGCCTGACGGTGCCGATGTGATGGCCGATCCGGTCGTCCTGGCCAGCGGTTTGCACAAGCGCTATGGCGCCAAACTGGCTTTGAATGGGGTCAGCCTGTGTTTGTATCCGGGCCAGTTTGTGGCCCTGCTCGGTCCGAACGGGGCCGGCAAGTCGACCCTGGTGCAGGTGCTCAGCGGTCTGTTTGTGGCCGAGCGCGGTGAACTGTCGCTGCTGGGTTTTGACATGCGCACCCAGGCGGCGCAGGCCTTGCGCGGTCTGGGCGTGGTGTTTCAGCAGGCCTCACTTGATCTGGACCTGTCGGTGCAGGCCAATTTGCTGTTCCATACCGATCTGCATGGACTGCCGCGCACACTGGCGCGCGCGCGCATCCAGGCCGGCCTGCTGCAACACGGTCTGCAGGCGCAGGCGGCGCTGCCGGTGCGCGCGCTGTCGGGCGGCAACCGGCGCAAGGTCGAGTTGATCCGCGCCATGCTGCACCGGCCGCGCTTTTTGTTGATGGACGAGGCCACGGTTGGCCTTGACCCGGCCTCGCGCCATGACCTGATGCGCAGCGTTGAGGCGCTGGCGCGCACGGGTGAAGTGGCGGTGTTGTGGGCCACACACCTGGTCGATGAAGTGGCCCATGCGGACCGCTTGCTGGTGCTGCACCAGGGCGCCCTGGCCTTTGACGGTGTGCCCGCTGACTTCGTGGCGCAGTCCGGTCAGGCCACCTTGGAGCAGGCCTTTTTGCAACAGTGCCAGGGCGCAACTGCGATCTGATACATCCCCCGGGCACCGCCAAGTGTGTTTGGGCTAGGCCCCGCGCAGCAGGTCGGGCCGTTGTAACAGCAACTGGTGGCACAGCGCCTGCACTGCCGGGGTGTCCACCGTGCGCGGGCGCGGCAATGCCACTGGCAGGTCGTGCAGCACATGCGAGGGGCCCTGGCTGAGAAACAGCACGCGGTCAGCCAGTGCCACCGCTTCGCTGAGTTGGTGGGTGACAAACAGCACGGTGCAGCCGCAGCGCTGCCACAGTGCCAGCAGTTGTTGGCGCAGCTGCTCGGCGGTGGGGGCATCCAGCGCCTGAAACGGTTCGTCCAGCAGCAGCAGGCGCGGTGCCGTGATGAAGGCGCGCGCCAGCGCCACCCGGCGTTGCATGCCGCCGGAGAGCTGGTGCGGATAGAGTGCGGCGCTGTGCGCCAGCCCGACCGACTGCAGCATGTCTTGCAGCTCCGCCAGCGGCGCATCCGGACGCACCAGCTGCAGATTGCCCAGCACCGTCAGCCAGGGCATCAGGCGGGGTTCCTGAAATACCAGGCTGGTGTGCGCGGCCGCCACGCTGTGCACCTGACCGCTGAACTGGTGGTCCAGCCCGCACAGGATTTTCAGCAGGCTGGACTTGCCGGCGCCCGAAGGGCCGACGATGGCCACGAATTCGCCCGCTGCAGCACGGAAGGACAGCTGGTCAATCGCGCATTGGCCGTTGGGAAAGCACTTGCGCAGGTCTTGTACGGTAATGGCTGTCATGCGCGCCACCGGTTGAGTCGGTTTTCCAGCGGCCGCAGCAACAGCAGCTCGATCAGAAAGATCACGGCGGAAAAAGCCAGGGTGTAGGCCAGTACGCTGGTGATGTCGAAGAAATGAAAGAAGTTGCCAATCTGGAAGCCGATGCCGTCGCTGCGCCCCAGCAGCTCCACCACCAGCACAATTTTCCAGATCAGCGCCAGACCGTTGCGCGCCGAGCTGAACAGATAGGGATAGAGCTGCGGCAGATAGACTTTGAAGAAGCGTGTGCGCGCCGGCAGCCGGTAGGCCTGGGCCACTTCGAGCAGGTTCTGGTCCACTGCGCGTGCGCCCTCGCGCAGATTGATCGCCACCATCGGCACCTTGTTGATCACCACGGCCAGAATGGCGGCGGTTTCGCTCAGACCGCACCAGATGTAGCAAAGAATGGTGGTCACCAGCACCGGGATGTTCAGCCCCAGAATCAGCACCGCATCAAGCCAGCGGTCAAGCCGTGCCGAGCGGCCCATGGCAATGCCCAGGGCAATGCCGATCAGCATCGCCAGCACGAAGCTGATGAGTACCCGCAGCAAGGTGACTTGCAGGTGTTGCAGCAGCTCACCCGAACGCAGTTCCTGCAGCAGCACCTGGAATACCGCGCCGGGCAGCGGCAGGGCTTTGCTGTGTGCATGGGCCGCGGCAAGCTGCCACAGCAGCAGCAGGAACAGCAGCGGCAGCACCCGTGGCCCCAGGCTGCGTACTGGCGCCGCCGCTGGCGCTATTTCTTGGGACATGTGGGGAAGTGGTAGCCCGGCCAGAAGGTGCCTTCCGCCAGGGTGCTGGATTTGCCGACCAGTTTTTCACCGCCGGTTTGCGCCAGCAGCTGCAGGGTTTGCGCCACGCCCTGCTGGTAGTCGCTGTCGGTACAGTGGATGATGCCGGCGCGGTAGCCGCTGCGCAGTGCGACAAAAGTCGCCTGGTCTTCGGCGTGCAGCAGCGGGCGCAGGCGTTCCCATTCGGCGTCCGATTGCGCCAGCAGGCTTTGCGCCTGGGCGCTGGCGGCGAGGAAGTTTTCCATGGTGCCGGGGTGGGCCCGGGCCCAGTTCTCGTTGAAGACCCAACCCAGCAGCGGGATCGGCGTGTGGATGCCCAGGCCGGCCAGGATGTCGGGCGGTTTCAGCAGTGCGCGCATGCCTTTGGCCTGCAGCCGGGCGTCGTAGTGCCAGACATTCAGGGTCGCATCCACCTGGCCACTGAGCGCCAGTTCGTTGAGCAGCGGCGCCGCGGCATAGACCGGCTTGGCGAGCTGGGTCAGGTCGCTGCCGAGCTGCTTGAGGGCATAGGCGCGCAACAGCAGCCAGCTTTTGTCATAGGCGCCACCGGCCACGCCCAGGGTTTTGCCGCGCAGGTCGGCCAGGCTGTTCAGCGCACTGTCGGCCGGCACCATCAGCGACCCGACCGCGTTGGAAAACGGCACAAAGGTGTAGGGCGTGCCTTCGGCGCGCTGGCGCGTGACCCAGATCCAGTCCGACACAATCAGGTCCACCGCACCGCCCTGCAGTGCCACGGTGGCGGCATCGGCCGACGCCAATGGCACGATTTGCAAAGAAATGTGGTTGCGCTGGTCCAGCTGGTGTGCCGTGATGCTGTCGAGTTGCCACTGCACTGTTCCAAATTTGAGCACTCCGATGCGCAGTGTGTCAGTGCCGGCCTGGGCGCTGTGACAGAACAGTGCCAGCAGTGGCAGGCACAGGGCAGCGAGCAGCTGCAGTGCCCGAGCGTGAAGCGTTGGGAGCGGGGTGGGGCGGGAAAATTGGCGCATATTGTGACAGTTGTCCGCAATAGCCGTGCCACCGTGTCGCGTCGGCACGAAAGCTGCTGTAACACGGCTACACTGGCATGCCTTTTTTCGGACCTCCATGAAAGCCTCGTTTTTCCTCGGCCACCGCCACCTGCGCGTCATCGTCGGCGTGCTGGTGCTGCACGTGCTGGCCTTGTGGGCCTTGCAGACCGGCCTGCTGCAGCGGATGGTGGAATCGGTGTTGGCGGTCCAGGTGATCAGTGATGTGGTCGAGGCGCCCACGGTCAAGGAGCCGCCGCGCCCGGTCGCGCCGCCGCGCTCCGTGGTGCAGCGGCCCGCGCAGGCACAGCAGCCGATTCCCCTGCCGGCCCCGCTGCAGGCGCCGCAGCCGCTGCGCAGCGACGAAACGCCGCAGCTGCCGGTCGCTGTGGCGCCGCCGAACCAGCCCGGGCCGGTGACAGCGGCGCTGGCGCCCGCTCCGGCAGCGGCCAGCGCCAAGGTGGAGTTGCCGTCCAGCGATGCCGAATACCTGCATAACCCCAAGGCCCCGTACCCGCTGCTGAGCCAGCGCCGCAATGAACAGGGCCGGGTGGTGGTGGAAGTGCTGATTGGCGTTGACGGGCTGGCCCTGAAAGCACAGATCAAGGAGTCCAGCGGTTACGCGCGGCTGGACCAGCAGGCCCTGAGCACCGTTCTGTCCTGGCACTATGTGCCAGGCAAGCGCGGCGGGGTACCGCAAGCGATGACCTATAGCGTGCCGATCAATTTTGTTTTGGAGTGAGTTGCCATGGATGCCCCGTTTGGATTAATGAATGTGTGGATGCAGGGCGACCTGGTGACGCGCGCCGTGCTGTTGCTGTTGCTGGCCATGTCGCTGGGTTCCTGGATCGTGATCCTGATCAAGTTGCTGGACCTGCGGCGCCTGGCGGTGCTGGCGCGCGAGGCCGAATCGTTCTGGAGCGCGCGCGACTTTGACCAGGGCCTGCAGGCGCTGGCGCAGGAGCCGCAAAATCCATTTTTGGCGCTGGCACGCGAGGGCCAGCAGGCCGCCGCGCACCTGCAGCAGGACAACGGCCAGGCATTGCAGGCGCTGCATGCCAACTTTGACCTGAGCGACTGGGTGACGCGCTGCCTGCGCAACAGCATTGATGACAGCACGGCGCAATTGCAGTCCGGACTGGCGGTGCTTGCCTCGGCCGGCTCCACAGCACCGTTTGTCGGCCTGTTTGGCACGGTCTGGGGTATTTACCACGCACTGATGTCGATTGGCCTGGCGGGTCAGGCAACCATCGACAAGGTGGCCGGACCGATTGGTGAATCACTGATCATGACCGCGCTGGGCCTGGCGGTGGCGATTCCGGCGGTGCTCGGCTACAACGCGCTGGTGCGCGCCAACAAGTCGGTGCTGCTGCGTCTGAACCGTTTCGCCCACGATTTGCACGGCTACTTTGTCACCGGTGCCCGGGTCGGCAACCGGCAGGAGCACTGAGATGGCCTTTGGCACGCAGGATGACACTGACGAGGTGATGAACGAGATCAACATGACGCCGCTGGTCGACGTGATGCTGGTGTTGCTGATCATTTTCATCATTACGGTACCGGTGATGCAGCATGCGGTGAATCTTGATCTGCCCCACGCCACCAGCCAGCCGGAGCAGATGCGGCCTCAAACCATTCAGCTCAGCGTTGACGCACAGGGCGCCTATTTCTGGAATGGCGCGGCGCTGTCGCTGAACCAACTGTCGGCGCAACTGGCGCAGGCGGCGCAGCAGAGCGAGCAGCCGGAGCTGCATATCCGGGCGGACCGGGCAGTGCGCTATGAATTCGTGGCCACGGCCATGGTCGAGGCGCAGCGCGCCGGCCTGCACAAAATCAGCTTTGTCACGACGCCCAAGTCCTGAGCCCCGGCGCCGCCGGCGTGTAGGTTTCGCCTGACAGGCGCGTAGGATTCGCCCGATTGCGCGCCCGCGCCGATTTCAGAATACTTCCAGCAGTTTGCGCCAGGTCCCGTGGCGCATGGGAAGTGGCGCGTGAAATTCGATTCAAACATTCAACCCTTGCTGCAGGAAATTCAGGATTCCGTGGCCGCATTGCCGGTGTCTGCGGTGCCGCTGGTCGCGGCGATTGTGGCAATGCAGCCGGGCATGCCGAGCGCAATCTACGCGCTGATCATGGACTGGCTGGACCAGCGCTCGGACCTGAGCGAGGTCTCGCCGGCGGCCGAGGCCTTGATGCATGTGCTGGAGTACGCGAAACACCGGGATGTGCCGCTGGCCCAGGAGGAGGTGCGCAAGCAGACCCAGCTGCTGCGCGCGTTGGCGCAGGAGCGGCAGCTGTTTTCGGCGGCGTCATTCATGCAGCAGCTGGCCGTGCAGCTGGAGCGCCTGGCGCTGCGCCTGAGCGGCGCCGGCGGCGATGGCGATGGCGATGGCGGTGTTACGGCGCGAGGCCGGGCCGCGTGATGCGCCGTGCGGCTTCGGCGCCTGCGCGGACTCAGCAGCGCGCGAGCAAATCCGACAGCTGGGCTGCCTGCAGCGGTTTGCTTAATGCGTCCAGCACCTTGAGGCCTTGCGATTCGGCCAGCTGGCGTGCCAGTGCCAGCATATGGCGGTCTCCGCCGCTGACCAGAATGAGGCCGCCGTCAAATTTACGTTGCTGCAGTTCGGCACAGAATTCAATGCCGTCCTGTTCCGGCATGAAAACATCGCAGATCAACAAATCGGGCCGGGTGCGCATGTTGTCCAGGGTTTGCAGACCCTGCAAGCCGTTGCGTGCCACTTTGACATGGAGCACACCTAGACCTTCGAGCACCAATGACGTGTAATCCAGGCTGCTCTCATCGTCATCGACGATCAGAACAGTGGTTGATGCAGGGTGAGCGTCTGACGCTTGCATGGTGGGGGCCCGGTTGTGAAAGATATCAATGCTTGCCAGTCGCATATTCTATGGACCTCTAGCACGGTTTTTAAAAAATGAAACGCTCTCTGGCTTCGCTGGGTAAATATTTGCATGGCGCCATGTCTTTGCGCGTAGTGGGCCTGCTGACCCTGCTGCCGACTCTGCTGGCCCTGATTTTGGTGTCCTATTTTGAGTACCAGGCACACAAGGCGGCGGCGCAAAGCGATTCGCTACAGATGGTGCGTGCAATATCGCATGCGGTGGACAAGGAATTTGCCAACAACGTGCTGAGTTTGCAGGCCTTGTCGAGTGCCAGTGCCTTGCAAAAAAAGGACCTGCCGGCTTTCTATGCGCGTTTGAAAGACTTTGAAGAGGTCTCCGCGCTTTCTGATCACCTGGTGCTGACCGATGCCGCAGGCCAGCAAATCATCAATACCAGGGTGCCGTTTGGCCAGGCCTTGCCAAGCACCAAAAACATGGAGCGCATCCGCCAGGTGGTGCAGTCCGGCAAGCCGGCGGTGTCGGACTTGTTGCTTGGCACCAGTACCGGGCGACCGGTGGTGCTGGTGGACGTTCCGGTGCACATCCAGCATGCAGTGCCGTATGTGCTGACGAGCGTAATTTCGACCAGCAACCTGCAAAACATGCTGGCCGCGCAACAGTTCCCAGAGCACTGGATTGTGGTCATCGCCGATGCCCGGGGGGTGATTGCGGCGCGCAACGTCAATCCGGAGCAGCACATCGGTGGTCAGCTCGCGCCAGGTTATGAGAGCCGCCTGCTGCAGGGCAAGGAGGCCGTGTTTCAGGCCGATACGCTGGAGGGCACTCCGTCGCTGGGCGTGATTACCAAGTCGGCCAGCACCGGCTATTCGGTGGCGATTGCCGTGCCCTTGCATGTGGTGCGGGCGCGCATCTGGCAGTCGATGGCCGTGACTGTCACGGCGATTGGCCTGATGGGCATTTGCAGCCTGATGCTGGCCTGGTGGTTCGGGCGCCAGACTTTGCGCTCGATCCAGGGCGTGATGGTGGCGGCGCAGGCGGCCCAGGAAGGCAAGCTGGACGTACGTATTGCCGAAGGCGGGCCGGACGAGGTGGCCCAGATGGCGCGCCAGGTCAACCGCATGCTGGAGGCGCGCAGCCAGGCCGAGCAATCACTGCGTGACAGCGAGACCCGGCTGCGTCTGATGACCTCGCACGTGAAGGACTACGCCATCATCATGCTCGACCCCAAGGGTTGCGTCACGGCGTGGAATGACGGCGCCCGCGTGCTCAAGGGCTACACCGAGGCCGAAATCATCGGCCAGTCGGCGCGGCGCTTCTATTTGCCCGACGATGTTGCCGCGGGCAAGCCCGAGCGCCTGCTGGCCCAGGCCGCGGCCACCGGGCGCGCTGAAGACGAAGGCTTGCGTCTGCGCAAGGACGGCACCACGTTTTATGCCAATGTGATTCTGACGGCGATCCATGGCCGCAAGGGCGAAGTGCTGGGCATTGCCAAAATCACGCGCGATATCACCGAGCGCAAGCAGACCGAGCACGAGCAGCAGCGCCTGGTGCGGGCACTGCGCCTGCTGGGCGACTCGAATCTGACCATCGTGCATGCCACCAATGAAGCCGAATTGCTGAACAACATCTGTCGCAAGGTGGTCGAGGCCGGCGATTACATGATGGGCTGGATTGGCTTTGCCGAGCAGGACGCGCAGAAGTCGGTGCGCATGGTGGCGCAATCCGGTTACGAAGAGGGCTATCTGGACGGCCTGCAGATTTCCTGGGATGCGGAACATAGCCATGGCCAGGGGCCGACCGGCACGGCGCTGCGCAGTGGCCGGACCCAGGTCATTCAGAACATACAGAGCCACCCGGCCATGGCGCCTTGGCGCGATGCGGCGATGCGGCGCGCGTTTCGCTCCAATATTGCGCTGCCGCTGTGTTTTCAGCAGCAGGTGCTCGGCGTTTTGACCTTGTGCGCGGCCGAGTCGAATGCGTTCAATCCACAGGAAGTCGAGTTGCTGGAGGAATTGGCGGCCAATGTGGCGTTTGCGATACAGTCGTTTCGGACCCAGATCCAGCGCGACGTGGCGGAGGCGGCGAAGCAGGCCAAGTCGGAGTTTCTGGCGAATATGTCGCACGAGATTCGCACGCCGCTGAATGCGGTGCTGGGCCTGGCCCGCATTGGCGCCCGTGACAGCAGCGACAGCCGCAGCCAACACCAGTTTGAGCGCATCACCGGTGCCGGAACCCACCTGCTGGGGGTGATCAACGACATCCTGGACTACTCCAAGATCGAATCCGGCAAGTTCCGCATCGAGCCGGCGCCGTTCCAGATTGCCAGCGTGGTGCAAAACGTCAATAACTTTGTGCTGCAGGCGGCTCAGGACAAGGGCTTGCAGTACCGCGTCGATGTGCAGCAATTGCCGGATTGGGTGCTGGGCGACAAGCAGCATTTGCAGCAGGTGTTGACCAATCTCTTGTCCAACGCGGTGAAATTCACCAGCCAGGGCGAAGTGCGGCTGGCGCTGGCCTGCGACGGTGCCTTGTGCCAGTTTGTGGTGTCCGATACCGGCATCGGCATGCAGGCGGAGCACATCGGGCGCCTGTTTACCCCGTTTGAACAGGCCGATAGCTCGACCACCCGCAGTTACGGTGGCACCGGGCTCGGCCTGGCCATCAGCCAGCGTCTGGCGCAATTGATGGGAGGGCAGATTACGGTGCGCAGCGAAGCCGGGCGTGGTTCGGTGTTCACGCTGGCGTTGCCGCTGCCGCCGACCCAGCCACCGGCGTTGACTACGCAGCCGGAACTGGACCTGGGCCAAAGCCTGAGCGGCTACCGTTTGCTGGCGGCCGAGGACGTGGAAGTCAATCGCATAGTGCTGCAGGCGCTGCTGGAAGACGCCGGGGCCCAGGTGCGCTTTGTGGAAAACGGCAGTGAGGCGGTGGGGGCGGTGGCGATTGACCCGGCGGCCTTTGACGCAGTGCTGATGGATGTGCAAATGCCCATCATGGATGGCTACACCGCTACCGTGGAGATCCACGCCATAGCACCCGATTTGCCGGTGATAGGCCTGACCGCCTATGCCCAGGCCGAAGAGCGTGCGCGTTGTCTGGCGAGTGGCATGGTCGACCATGTGACCAAGCCGATTGACCCGCAGCGCCTGGTTGCCGCTTTGCAGCAGTGCGTGCCGCTGCGCCGGGCGCCGCCGTCGCCGTCGCCCAAGCCGGCGCCGCAGGCGCCAGCGCACGCCAGTGACGTGCTGTTCCCTGGCGAATGGGTGGACTGGCCTGGCTTGTGTCAGCAATTTGGCGCACGCCAGGGTCTGGTGGCGCAGTTGCTGGAGCGCACGCTGGTCAGCCAGGCCGACAAACCCGCAAGTTTGCGCCAGGCCGCGGCCCAGGGCCAGGTGCAAGAATTGGCGCGGCTGGCCCATGTGATGCGCGGCGTTGCCGGCAATCTGCATGCGCGCCAGCTGATGGACCAGGCCGAGTGGCTGGAGCAGGCGGCGCAGTGTGCCGCGCCCAATCTGCCGCTGTTGGCGGAGCAACTGGCGAGCCAGGTTGATGCCCTGCTCAATGAGCTGCGCGCCTACCTGGAGTGCCAAGCCGCCAGCAGTGCGGCCTGAACCGCAGAGCGGCCACCCGGCTTGTCAGTTCCAGAGGTCGTCTGGCAGCTGGGACTTCTTTCGGTAGATCGTATTGCGCGACACGCCCAGTGCTTTCGCTGCCGCCGACACATTGCCACCATGGCTGCGCAGCGCCTGGGTAATGGCGTCCAGCGACAACTGGTCGAGTTTGGCGGAAGCTGGCGCCAGTGCGGCTTCGCTGCACAGTGGCAGGAGTGGCATCAGTGGCGCGCGCGCGGCCTGCTCCGGGGTCAGCGCCGGCATGCCGATGCTGCGCACTTCTTCCAGGAAATCGTCCGGCAAATGCTGCAGCGTAATGGCTTCGCAGCCGTGCGCCATGACCACCGCAGTGCGCAGCAGATTGAACAGCTGGCGGAAATTTCCGGGCCAGGGAAAGTGCTGAAACAGCTGCATCACTTCGCCGGAAATGCCAATCGGTACGGCGCTCTGGCTGACGCTGGCGAGAATTTTGCGGATCACCACTTCCAGGTCCTGGCGTTCGCGCAGCGCCGGCAGGCGCACCACCAGGCCGTTCAGGCGGTAGTACAGGTCTTCGCGGAACTCATTTTTGGCAATCATGTCCTTCAGATTGCGGTGCGTGGCGCAGACCACTGAGACATCGACTTCGACTTCGCGGTCGGCGCCCAGCGGACTGACTTTGCGTTCTTGCAGCACGCGCAGCAGGCGCGCCTGCAAGTGTTTCGGCATGTCGCCGATTTCGTCCAGAAACAGGGTGCCGCCATGGGCCATCTGGATCTTGCCGATCGAGCCTTTGCGCTTGGCGCCGGTAAAGGCGCCTTCTTCGTAGCCGAACAGCTCGGATTCGATCAGGGTTTCCGGGATCGAGGCGCAGTTGACCGAGACAAAGGGCTTGTGCGCGCGCGGTGAATCGTTGTGGATGGCCTGCGCCAGCAGGTCTTTGCCGGAGCCGGTTTCGCCCAGGATCATGATCGGGATATCGCGCCCGCGCACCAGCGTCAGTTTCTGGATCACGGCGGCGACCTGGGGGTCCCCGGTGTCCAGATAGCGCAGGCTGGACAGCGACTCGCGCGCGCCGGCCAGTTTGCTGGCTGCTGGCAAAGCGGCGGCGGGTTCACGTGGCAGTGCTTCGCTGGCCGCTGGTGCCAGCACCGTCGGTCGGCGCGGGTTGAATTCGCTCAGGCAGCACACCGTCACTCCGTTGTGCAGGCACAGGCTGATCGGGCGACCACCGGCATGGCGCATACGGTCGAGCAACTGCGACACGGCGCAGCCGAACAGCGATGAAAAAGTGTGCGCGCCGAGCGCGTTTTGCGACAGGCCGAGCTGGAACTGGGCGCTGCGGTTGGCAGTGAGAAAGCGGCCGTCCGGGCTGAACGCGGCAATGCCTTCGACCAGGGTGCCGAGAAATTCCGGGCGCGAGTGAAAGCGCACCAGCAGTTCGTTGGGAAACACGTCGGCGAACATGTGGTTTTCAATCATCTGCGCCGACATGCGCACCAGCGCCATGGTGTGCTGGTGGTAATTGCGCTGGTCTCCGGTGACGTCGAGGGCGCCCACCATCTTGCCGTGCGGGTCGAAGATGGGCGTGCAGGAGCAGGTCAGGAAGTTATTGGCTTGCAGAAAATGCTGGTCGCCATGGACCACCAGCGGCACTTCCAGAGCCAGGGCGGTGCCGATGGCGTTGGTGCCCTTGCTTTGCTCGGACCAGTCGCTGCCCGGGCGCAGCGCCACCTGCGAGGCTTTTTCCAGAAAGTCGGCGTCGCCCAGCGAGTGCAGCACCATGCCGCTGCGTGCCGTCAGCAAAACCATGCTGTGGGTGTTGGCAATCTGGTGGTAGAGCGTCTCCATGACCGGCGTGGCGTGCTGGTACAGCAGGCGGTTTTCTTCCAGGGCGAGCTGGATCATGTTATTGGCCAGCGGCGAAAAGTCGGGCTCGTCGATTTCGCGCAGTCCAAAGGACCGCGAACGCTGGCGCGCGCCATCAATCAGGCTGGCATGCTCCGGACTGTGCAGGGGCGGGCTGATGCGGGAGCCGTGTGCGGCGCTGCCAAATGCCGATAGGCTGGAGTGGTTCATGGTGTTTCCGGGCGCGTATTTTTATCGTTCCCTGGTCGGTGTGGGCGCGATTCTGCGGCCAATACCGGAAACACACAATCCGGGAAAACATCCATGTCTGAACCGTGTTGAAACCGCTGTCAGGGCGTTTTGGCGTCGCCGGAATCGCTCCACTGGCCGGATTCCATGCGGATGGCCACCTCGCAGTCGGCAAAAATTTCGAGTTTGGCAATGCGCACGCGGGCGCCGACCACGCCGGGCAGCTGCATCAGCCGGTGGGTTAGTTTGCCGATCAGGGTTTCCAGCAGATTGACGTGTTCGGCGGTGCATTCGTCGATGATGATCTGGCGCACTTTGCGGTAGTCCAGCACATGGTTGATGTCGTCATCATGGGGCAGCAGCGGCTGCGCGCCCAGACACAGTTCGGCATCGACCTGGATCGGTTGCGGGTCGGCTTTTTCCGACTCCAGGATGCCCAGGCTGGCGTCAAAGCGCAGACCGCTCAGGGTCAGGGTCTGGTTTCCGGTGCGGGGCATCATGGGCTTTCTTTCATACGGAATACTTCCACGCCAACACCGGCGCAGTCAGGGTAGACATCGGGTTTGCAGCTGGACAGGCGCACGGCGCGCACCTGCGGGTGCGCCAGCAGGGTGCTGACCAGGGCGTCGCACAGGGTTTCCTGCAATTCCACGTGGCCGCTGGCAACCTGGCGCGCAATTACCTGGCGCACGAAGTCGTAGTCGACCACTTCGTGCAGCTGGTCGTGCTGCGGGGTGCTGTCGGCGTAGGGCACGAACAGCTCGATATTGAAGATCACGCGCTGGGTGCCGGACTTTTCAAAGTCGTGCGCGCCGATGCGCGCCGGTACTTCCAGGTCCCGCAGGAAGATGCGGCG
The DNA here is from genome assembly GCA_903897925.1 of uncultured beta proteobacterium. Lineage (GTDB taxonomy): Bacteria > Pseudomonadota > Gammaproteobacteria > Burkholderiales > Burkholderiaceae_C > Allorhodoferax. Next base: position 18,535 of record CAIUDG010000095.1, read on the forward strand.
GCAGTCCAGTTGGAGGCGGGTCAGGCGGTCGGGGCTCATGCGCTTGGGTTTTGTGGGTTGCTGCTGTCGGGAACGGTAAACATCACGTCACGCGCCAACGGCAGCAGATGCTGGCCGTTGTCAACGCTCAGGGTGCAGCCGGTGATACACGGGTTTTCGGCCAGAAATACGCAGCTTTGTGCCACCCGCTGCGGGTCCAGCGGCGTGCGCAGCAGATTGACGCGGCTGGCCTGGGCAAAATTGTCGGCGCTTTGCGGGCCGCTCTGGAACATCAGTCCGGGCGCCACGCCGCAAACGCGCAGGGCCGGTGCCAGGGCCTGCGCCTGCAGCGCCACAGCGCGCTCCAGCGCCAGTTTCGAGACGGTGTAGGAAAAATAGTCCGGGTTCAGATTGAACACCTTCTGGTCCAGCACATGAATCACGCTGCAACTGCCCGTGGCAGCGTCCGGCGCCAGCTGTTGGTGCAGCAGGGCCGACAGCGACAGCGGCGCCAGCAGATTGATTTCCCATTGCTGGCGGACCAGGTCCATTTGCAGCTGGTCGCCCTGGTCGGGTTCGAAGCTGGACGCGTTGTTGACCAGGCAGTGCAGCGCGCCGCTGTGCTGGCCAATGTGGGCCATCATGTGCTGGCGCGCAGCTTCGTCGCCGAGGTCGGCCTGTACCGTGTGCAGCACCAGGCCCTGGTCCAGCAAGTTTGCCTGCAGCGCCTGCGCGGCGCTGGCCGAGCGGTGGTAGTGGCACCAGACTTCCCAGCCGGCACGGGCGAATTCCAGGCACAGCGCGGCACCCAGGCGTTGCGCGCCGCCGGTGACCAGTACGCGCTTAGCCATGGTCGGCTGGCGCGTCGCTGCGCGTGTCGTCTTCCACCAGCAGGGTGGTGCCGGCGATGCTGTCGTCCTGCAAGGCCAGCAGCACCGCGGTCTGGATGTCCAGCGGGGTGGCTTTCAGGTAGGCTGGCAGGCCGTGCCGCTCGGACAGTTTTTCGCCCTGCAGCATGGGCGAACTGCAGGTGTGTACCGGCGCCACGCCGACCACCCGCACCAGTGGCTGCAAGGCCAGCGCCAGCATGTGGTTGGCGGCGTCCAGGGCGGCTTTGGACAGGGTGTAACTGACGTAGTCGGGGGTCTGGTTCCAGAGTTTCTGGTCCAGCAGCGTGACCACCGTGCCGCGGCTCTCCGGGTGCGTGTGGCAGCGCTGCGCAATGTGGGTGTGCAGGGCCTGGCTGATCACAATCGCCGCGCCGGCATTGCTGCGCATGTGTTTTTCCATGGCGGCAAAGTTGAAGCTGGCGGCGTCGTCGTGCTCAAACGTCGAGGCGCAGTGCACCACTGCGTCGAGCTGGCCGAATTTTTCGATCACGCCGGGCAGCAAATTGCGCACCGCAGTTTCATTGCCCAGATTGCAGCGAAAGGCGGCGGCGCCAGGCGTCAGGCGGGAACATTCGGCCACCGTTCGGCGCGCGTCTTCCACCGAGTCGCGGAAATGCACGGCGACACGCCAGCCTTTGGCGGCCAGCGCCAGGGCGATGGTGCGGCCGAGCAATTTGGCAGCACCGGTGACCAGTACCGAGGGCGCTGTGACCGGCGCCGCGGGCGACCGCGCTAGGGAGGGGGAAGAGGGGGCAGACATTGAGGGACAATTCGAAGCGAAATGACAACACCGACTAGTTTAACGACCCCCTCCGAGCTCTCCGTGGCTTTGCTGGCGCATATTCGCCAGGAAATTGAACACGCCGGCGGCTGGATTGGCTTCGATCGCTTCATGGACCTGGCCCTGTATGCGCCGGGTCTGGGGTATTACGCCAACGGCACGACCAAGTTTGGCGCCATGCCGCAGGGCCTGCGCGATGGCGCCGGGGTGCTCAGCGGTCAGGGCAGCGACTTTGTAACCGCGCCGGAACTCACGCCGCTGTTTGGTTTCAGTCTGGCGCAGCAACTGGCGCAGGCGCTGCAGGCCACGGCCACCTGCGAACTGTGGGAATTTGGTGCTGGCACCGGGGCGCTGGCGCTGCAAGTGCTGGACGCGCTGGCCGCCATGGGGCAGCGCGTGGACCGCTACACCATCGTGGACCTGTCGCCGAGCCTGAAGGCGCGCCAGCGCGTGACGCTGGAACAGCACCTGGACAAAGTTCGCTGGGTCGACGCGCTACCGGCGCAGATGCAGGGCGTGGTGCTGGGCAATGAAGTGCTGGACGCGATGCCGGTGCAGCTGCTGGCGCGGGTCAGCGGGCAATGGCTGGAACGTGGTGTGGCGTTGTCGGCGCAGCCGCACGCGGCGCTGGCCTGGGCCGACCGGCCGACGGCACAGCGCCCGCCCTTGGATATTGACGGACCGCACGATTACCTGACCGAAGTGCACGCCCAGGGCGAGGCCTTTGTGCGCACCCTGGGCGCGCGCCTGACACAGGGCGCGGTGTTCCTGCTCGATTACGGCTTTCCGGAGTCTGAGTACTACCATCCGCAGCGCCACATGGGCACCGTGATGTGCCACCGGGCGCACCGTGCCGACGACAACCCCTTGCTCGACGTGGGGCTGAAAGACATTACAGCGCATGTCAACTTTACCGGCGTGGCGGTAGCGGCGCAGGACGCCGGACTGGAGCTGCTGGGCTATACCAACCAGGCACATTTCCTGATCAATTGCGGTCTGGTCCAGCTGCTGGAAAACGCCCCGCTGGCGCAGCGTGTGGCGGCGCAGAAGCTGATCATGGAACATGAGATGGGCGAGCTGTTCAAAGTGATCGGTCTGGTCAAGGGCGCACCCTTCGAAGCCATGGGGTTTTCGCGTGGCGACAAGACGCATCGACTTTGACCGCATCGGCTCTGATGTGAGCGATTTCCAACGGAGTACCCTTGCGGTAACTTTGCATTTTTTCTTGCGGTTAGCATGCAACTCCCATCGACGCATGCACCATGAACAGCCGTACTGAAACCATTCTTCGCACCGAGCGCCCCTGGGGCTGGTTTGAAACCGTCTGCGAGATGGCGGGTAGCAAGGTCAAGCGCATTCACGTGCGGCCCGGTCAGCAAATCAGTCTGCAAACCCACCAGCACCGCTCCGAGCACTGGATCGTGGTTGCGGGAACGGCGCAGGTAACACTGGGCGCGCGCGCGTTCGCGCTGCTGTGCGGCCAGCATTGCGACATCGCCTGCGGCCAGGTCCATCGCCTGGCCAATTCCGGGCCAGATGGCCTGGAAATTATCGAAGTCCAGTATGGCAGCCGGCTCGACGAGGACGATATTGTCCGTTTGCAGGACGACTACGGTCGCGCCTGAGTTTCCGGCCAATTGCAGCATGTCCAATTACCACGTGCCCTTTTCCGCACCGATTCGCCTGCCAGCGGAGCAGGCGCCGCTGGTCTGTGTCGATATTGGCGGCACCAAGGTGGCGGTCAGCGTGGTCGATGCGCGCGGCTTGCGCAGCCGGGTGTCGGAGCCTACCGCCACGGAAGGCGCCAACCATGTGTTGGCGCAGCAGGTGCTGCGCCTGATTGACCAGGCGTGCGCCTTCGCCGACATTGCGCCAACCGAGGTGGCTGCTGTTGGCGTGGCCACTTGCGGACCCTTTGTGTTGCGCCAGGGGCTGATCGAATTGGTCGCGCCCAATATTTGTGGAGGCCTGGCCGGCCAAGCGCGGGGCCTGCCCAATGACTGGACCAGCGCCGTGCTGGAGGCGCCTCTGCGCGCTGCCTTTGCCCAGGTGCGGGTGGAAAACGACGGCATTGCCGCGCTGGAAGCCGAGCGCCGCTGGGGCGCCCTGCAGGGCTGCAGCGATTGCGCCTATGTCACCTGGAGCACCGGTATCGGCATGGGCCTGTGCGTGGACGGGCGGCTGCTTCGCGGCAGGAACGGCAATGCCGGCCATGCCGGACACACCCTGGTGTGCGACGACAGCAGTGCGCTGTGTGGCTGCGGTCAGCGCGGCGATGTCGAGGCCCTGGTGGCGGGCAATGCCATTGCGCGCCGCTTTGCCGCACAGGGCTACGCTGATGCGGCGCAACTTTTCAGCGCGGCAGTCGCCGGGGACGCCACGGCGGCAGCCATCGTTGACAGCCTGTGTGCCGTGCTGGGCCGGGCCTTGTTCAACCTGAGCGCAACGCTCGACTTGCAGCGCATTGCCATTGGCGGCAGCGTGTTCTGGCACCACCGCGATTATTTGCTGCCACGCCTGCGGGCGGCACTGGCCGGCAGGCTGCCGCCCCTGACCCAGGGGCTGGACATTGTGGCGGCCGGCCTGGGCGAACGGGTGGGTGATTTTGCCGCGCTGGCGCTGGTCCTCCCATGAGTCCCGACAACGGCCCCGACACGCGTCCCGCCACAGAGCGTCAGCCGCCGGCGCCGCGCTACGACGAGCGCTACAGCCACATCAGCGTCAGTTTGCGGTACCACGCAGACGACGCCCAATGGCACCAGCTGCGGGCTTTGGGCTGGAATGCGCAGGGTTTCAATTTTTACAGCACGCAGGCAATTGCACTCGGACCCTTGCAGTTCAAGCGGGGTCTGACAATGTTTGAAGGCAATGTTGTCTGGCGTGCCCGCAACACCGATGCGGATGCGCTGCGCGCGGTGCTGGTGAACGAGTTGCTGTTTCATAAGATCCGTGAAATGGAATACCGGCCCGACCTGAATGAGCGGCTGGTGAAACTGCTGCGTGCGCCGCTGTTGACCGACGAGAAATGCCTGATCCTGGCGGCGCTGGGGCTGGATACTTCGGACGCCACGCTGGCGCGCTTGGTGGCCCGGCGCCCCTATGAGCAGGCCATGTTTCGCTATGGTGTGCAGGTCGACTCCGAAGCCTGGCGCCAGCTCGCCAGCAACGCGCTGGAAATGTCCGCCGTGGTGCTGGCGCTGGAGAAAGTGTCGGCGGCGCTGGGACCGTCCTGAGCGGGCCTATTCCATGCGGACGATGTCGTGCGGCAGTACCTCTTCCGGCAGTGGCCGGGCCTGGTTCGGGTCTACGGTATTGTTTATGTAGAAACTGACCGCCACCGCTTCGGCGTCCGAGCGTGCGTTTTTGCCATCGCCCGAATAATTGGCGCCGACAAAGTACCGTCCGGAGCGGTCACTGCGCAGTTGCAAACTGGCGCTGCGCACCGGGCCGCTGCCCTGCAGGGGTACGGCGCGCAGGGTCCTCTGTGATGCCAGGTCAATATCGTTGCTGGTGCTGGCAGGCCAGGTTCGGCTGACAAAGACAACCTCGCCGTCCGGGTCGGTTCCCGAGGTGGAGGTGACTGTGGCGGTCAGTACGACCGGTGCGCCCAGCGGCGCGCTGGCCGGGGTGGCGCTGATGGTGGTGGTGGTGCTGACCACCACCGCGTGTGTGCCGTTGGCTTGCGCCTTGGTTGCCGCACACAGGATCAGGGCGAGAGCCAGAACCAGGGCCAGCAGGGGCGTCTGGTAACGCCTTGCGTGCGGTAGGGCAGAGTGCCTGGAGCGAAGGTTTGCGAGTTGGATAGTCATTGCATCAGTCCTGAAGTTGAAGGGGAAGCGGCCGGCGGGCAAGCGCAGACCACCCGCCCCATCGGCGGGACAGGGCACGGGGCGCAATATAGGTGGGTATGCGCTGAAGTCGGCGTCTATTTGTTTGAATTGAACAAACAGGGCCCTGGCCAGCGCGTTACCGAGCGCTATCGGGCGTTACGGGGCGCTACCGGGGCGCTCCGGCGCAGTTCAGCTGGCCGACGTTTGTGGCGCCAGGGGCGCCAGAGGCAGCAGACGCGCCTGGCGAATCGCCTTGCCGATCTCCGGTCCGGCCCGACCGGCTGCCAGTGCCGCCTGGCTGATCGGCGCGGTATCGACGGCGAGCACCCGTTGCAGTGCCTGTTGCAGGCGCAGGCGCTGGGGGTAAGCGTCATCGGCATGGTGGGTGCGGCCGCGTGCATCGCATTCACAGGCCAGCAGGGCTTCGCTAAAGCGTTCCGGTTTGCGGATCGCATCACTGCGCTCAAGCAGGCGCAGCAGGGCTTCGGCATCCAGGGTCTTGGAACGATGGATGTTGCTGTGTTCTGCGCACACCAGTTGCGCCAGTTCCTGGCAATCCAGAGGCACCCGCAGGCGCTGGCACAGCGGGCCCAGCAGTTTGACCCCGCGGCCTTCATGGCCGATGTGGCGCGGCAGCACGTCGGCCGGGGTGTTGCCTTTGCCCAGGTCGTGCATCAGGCAGGCAAAGCGCACTGTCAGCGGGGCTTGCAACTGGGCCGCCATGTCCAGCACCAGCATCACATGCACGCCGGTATCGACTTCCGGATGGTGGATGGCGGTTTGCGGCACGCCCCAGAGGGCATTGAGTTCCGGCAGCAGGCGCTGCAGCGCGCCACAGTCGCGCAGCACTTGGAACATGCGCGAGGGCCGGTTTTCCATCAAGCCCTTGGCGAGTTCCTGCCAGACGCGTTCGGCGACCAGGTGGTCGGTCTCGCCGTCTTGCACCATGCTGCGCATGAACTGCAGGGTGTCCGGGGCCACCTGGTAATCGGGAAAGCGTGCGGCAAAGCGTGCCAGGCGCAGGATGCGCACCGGGTCTTCGCGGAACGCCGGTGTCACATGGCGCAACAGTTTCGCCGCCAGGTCGCGGCGCCCGCCATAGGGGTCGACCACCTGGCTGGCGTCGATTTGGCCATCGGCGGACACGGCGTTGGCAGGAACCGCCATCGCATTGATGCTCAGGTCACGCCGCGCCAGGTCGTCTTCCAGGGACACACCGGGGTCGGCCTGTACCGCAAAGCCGCGGTAGCCGACGCCGTTTTTGCGCTCGGTACGTGCCAGTGCGTATTCTTCTTTGCTGTGTGGGTGCAGAAACACCGGGAAGTCGCGCCCGACCGGGGTGTAGCCCAGGTCGGCCAGGGCTTGCGGTGTGGCGCCTACCACGACCCAGTCGCGGTCACGCAGCGGCAGGCCCATCAGGGCATCGCGGACGGCTCCGCCAACCAGGTAAATTTTCATGTATGCAGGCGCGGACCCGGGTCAGCGCGACAGTCGGTAAGGCTCTTCAAAATCGCGGAAGTCGTGTTCTGCCAGCGCACCCTCAATCCAGGCAGCGACGCCCGGCAGCTGGCGCACCCGTTGCACGTAGTCGGCAATGGCGGCCGGCAGCGGCAGCTGGTAGGTGTGCAGGCGCATGCAGACCGGCGCGAAGTAAGCGTCGGCAATGCTGAACGCGCCGAACAGCATCGGTCCGCCGTATTGTTGTAGCAGTTCACTCCACATTTGCACCAGGCGTGCCACGTCGTTGCGCACGCCGGCGTGGTCGCGCCAGACCAGCGCGCCGATGTGCGCCAGGTCGGCTTCAATGTTCATTGGGCAGTGGCTGCGCAGCTGGGTGAAGCCGCTGTGCATTTCGGCACAGATGCTGCGCGCACGGGCGCGCGCCTGCACTGCCGCAGGCCAGAGCTGGTGCTCCGGAAACTGTTCGGCCAGGTATTCGGCGATTGCCAGGGTGTCCCAGACGGCCAGTTCGCCATCGACCAGCACCGGCACCTTGGCGGTGGGAGTCACGCCGAGCAGGCCTTGCTTGAACGTGGATTGGGCGTCAAAGGAGTCGAACCGCAGCAGCACTTCTTCGAACGGGATGTCGGCCTGGGTCATCAGCACCCAGGGGCGCATGGACCAGGACGAATAATTTTTGTTGCCAACGTACAGCTTGCGCATGAATCCACCTCCAAAGCAGGCCCTCTATGCTAACCGGGGTCGGTGCTTCCTGCTCAGGGCAGGTCGGCGTTGGCCTCCGGCGTGGCGCTGTCGCGCGGGCCGACCTGGCCCAGGCGCGCCTTGATGGATTGCGGCTGCCCGGTAATCAGGGCGGCATAGCTGGTGGTGTTGGCGATGACTTTCTTGACGTAGTCGCGGGTTTCATTAAAGGGCACGTTTTCGGCCCAGATAGCACCTTCTAGCACCGGTGCGCCACTGGCGCCACGCCAGGCCCGGGAACGGCTTGGGCCGGCGTTGTAGGCAGCGGTGGCAAGCGGTATGGAGCCGCCGAAATCGTCCAGCAGCAATTTCAGGTAGCCGGTGCCAATGGCGATATTGGTGTCGAGCTGGTTCAGCTGGCTGACCTGGAAACTGCCCATGCCGAGCTTGCGCGCGGTCCATTTGGCGGTGGCTGGCATCACCTGCATCAGGCCGGAGGCGCCGACATTGGACTGGGCTTCCATGAAAAAACGGCTTTCCTGGCGAATCAGACCGTAGACAAAGGCCGGATCCAGACCAATTTGGCGTGACTGCGCCAGCACGCCGGCGCGAAACGGCATCGGGAAGCGCTGCTCGGCGTCGAACGCGGTTTTGGTGCGGTCGCTGCTGCTGATGCAGCGGTCCCAGATTTCGGCGTGGCAGGCCAGATCGGCAGCGGCGAGCAGGGCGCGGTCGTCGAGGCCGCCGCGGACATGCAGGTTGGTGCTGTAGTTCCACTCGCGCACGCCTTCCTGGCGCAGCCCGATCTGCAGCGCATACAGCGCGCGGGTCAGGCCAGGATTGGCGCGTGCTGCGTCTTTTTCTGCTTGGGTGGGCGGCTCAGGGCGTGGCGGCGTGCTGATGCGCAGACCGGTTTCTTCGAGTGCCAGTTGTTCATAGAAGCCGTAGATGCCGGCAATGCCGGTCAGGGCGCGCAGGGCGGGCTGGCGTGCGGCGTCGTTGCTGGCCAGTGCCAGGTCGGCGCGTGCGCCCCAGTAAACCCAGGTGCTGTCATTGCGCAGTGCGGCGGGCATGGCGGCAATGGCGCTTTGCACCATGCTCCAGTTGCCAGCGCGCAGCGCAGCGCGGGCGGCCCAGGCCAGGTGCTCTTCATGCATCTGGCTGAACTGGCCCTGGCGGAAATAGCCGACCGCATCGGCGGACTGTTTTTGTGCGGCGCGCCGACCGATGGCACCCCAGAGCCAGCTGCGGGTTTCCGGCGCCAGCTGGGCCTTCCAGCGCAGCTGGCGCAGTTGCTGGGCCGCCTGTTCCGGGTCTTGGTAGGCCAGGCGCAGGATGGCCAGCGCGACGAATTCACGGGTTTGCGGCTGCAGTGCCGTGAATTTTTCCTTGAGATAGCGTTCCGGCGTGCTGTAGATTTTGTTGATGGTTTTGAGCCAGCCGTCGTTGAGCAGGCCTACCGCTTGGGTGACGACACGCAGGCGGTCGTTTTCCATGCCCAGGCGGGCGCGCTGCCAGACGGTGGCGGCAGGCAGCAGGCGCTCCGTGTAAAGCTGTCCGGCCACGCTGCTGCAGGCTTCTTCGGCGTCGCGCAGCGGCAGCCAGGTCTGGGTCAGGGCGTCGGTGATGTCGGCCTTGCTGGTGGCGTGGTCGGCCAGCAGGCTGTAACAGCGGACCGCCTTGTCGTCGCCCATGCGGTAGCGTGGCAGTTCGCGCTTGAAGGCGGTCCAGTCGTGGTTGCGGCCGAGTTGCTGCAGCAGATCGACGCGCAGCCGGTCTTCCTGGTAGGTGTCGGCAAAGCGGCTGAAAAATTCCTGGATTTCGATTGGATCGGCTTCATCGAGCCGGCTAGACAGTTCCCAGTAGGCGGCCCAGGGCTCCAGAATGTAGCCGCGCAGCTGCGGCAGCAGGTTTGTCAGGCGTTTGCGGTCCCGATTCTTGTAGGCTTGCGCCATCTCGGTGATGGCATCGTCAAAATAGGCGCTGTCGCGCCCTTGGGCGTAAGCGGGGGAATTCAATGGCAATATCGTGGTGCCCAGAAGGGCCAACGATGTCAGAATGGCTGAAAACTGCATGTGGAGATTATGGACAACTCGGATCACCAAAAAGCGCTGGAGAAAAAAGCCCTTCGCAAGGCCCTGATTGAGCAACGCCTGCAGTTACCGGACCGGCTCCAGCGCGCCGACCTGTTGCAGCGCGTGATGCGCATCTGGCTGGTCGGGCGCCCGGATATCGTGATTGGCGCCTATTGGCCGATCAAGGGCGAATTTGACCCGCTGCCGGCCCTGCACCGCTGGAAGGAAGACGGCGAATTGCTGGACCAGCCGCAGCGCCGGCGCATTGGTCTGCCGGTGGTCAACAAAGAGCACAAGACCATGACCTTCCATGCCTGGTACCCGGGCTGTCCCATGGAAGAAGATGCCTATGGCATTCCGAAGCCCAAAGATACCGAAGTAATTGTGCCGACGCTGCTGTTTGCCCCGTGTGTGGGTTACGGCCCGGGCGGTTACCGCTTGGGTTATGGCGGCGGCTTTTATGACCGCATGCTGGCCACCCTGGAACCCAAGCCGGTCACGGTGGGGCTGGGTTTTGCCAGCGATTTCGTGGCTGACCTGGAGCCCCAGGCGCATGACATGCCGCTGGACGCCATCTTGAACGACAACGGCGTGGTCTGGCCCGTGTGATGCCGGCCGCGGCAGGGAGTGGGCGCGGGCAATATACGCCGTCGCCCGTATGTGTAAATAGAAGAGGATGTTTTTGTGAGTTTTATTCCTAGTTCCGGTTCCGGTAAGGGCGCAGACCTGGCGTCCAAACCGGTGGATGTGGTGATCATGGCGGCCGGTAAAGGCACCCGCATGAAGAGCCGCCTGCCCAAAGTTTTGCACACCCTGGCTGGCCAGCCACTGTTGCAGCATGTGTTTGATACAGCGGCCGGCTTGATGGCGCGCAAGGTGGTGCTGATTACCGGCCATGGTGCCGAGGTGGTGGAAGCTTCGTGTGGCAAGCATGCCGCCATGGCAGAGCGCTTTGCCCTGGAGTTCGTGCGCCAGGAGCCGCAACTCGGCACCGGACACGCAGTGCAGCAGGCGCTGCCGGCACTGGCCGACGATGGCATGGTGGTGATTCTGTCCGGTGATGTGCCGCTGACCCAGTCTGACACGCTGTTCCATCTGCTGTCGGTGGCGGCGGGCCAGCATCTGGCCCTGCTGACGCTGGAGTTGCCCGACCCCGCCGGTTACGGGCGCATTGTGCGTGGCGCCGACGGTGCCGTGCAGGCGATTGTGGAACACAAGGACGCCAGTGAGGAGCAACGCGCCATCACCGAGGTCTACAGCGGCATCATGGCGCTGCCGGCGGCAGCGCTGAAGCGTTGGTTGGCACGGCTGGACAACCGCAACGCCCAGGGTGAGTACTACCTGACCGACATCGTTAAATTTGCGGTTGCCGAAGGCTGCTCGGTGCAGGCCTACAAAATCGCCGACGCGGTGCAGGTTGCCGGCGTCAACAGCCCGGTGCAACTGGCGGCGCTGGAGCGTGCCTATCAGCTGCGCGTTGCCAACCGCCTGATGGAAGAGGGCGTGCGCCTGGCCGACCCGGCGCGCATCGATGTGCGCGGCGATCTGTCGTGTGCCCACGATGTGAGCATTGATGTCAATTGTGTGTTCATGGGCCAGGTCAGTCTGGGCGAGGGCGTCAGCATCGGTGCCCATTGCGTGATTGCGAATGCCGTGATCGATGCCGGCGCCGTGATTCACCCGTTCAGCCATATCGACGGCGAGAAACTCGGCGTCACCGTGGGCCAGGGGGCGCTGGTGGGGCCGTTTGCCCGGCTGCGTCCGGGCGCGCGCCTCGGTGCGGAAGTGCACATCGGTAATTTTGTTGAAGTCAAAAACTCCACGTTGGCGGCGGGCGCCAAGGCCAACCATCTGGCCTACCTGGGAGACGCCACGGTGGGCGAGCGCGTCAACTATGGCGCCGGCAGCATTACCGCCAATTACGACGGCGCCAACAAGCACCGCACCGTGATTGAGGCCGATGTGCATATTGGCAGCAACTGCGTGCTGGTGGCACCGCTGACACTGGGCGCCGGCGGCACCATTGGCGGGGGCTCCACCATCACCAAGAGTACCGAGGCCGGCGCCCTGACGGTGGCACGCGGCAAGCAGATCAGTGTGCCGAACTGGTCGCGGCCGAAAAAAATCAGCAAGTCCTGAGGGCCGACCGCGCATGGCCTTGTCTGACCACGAACGCATTGCGCAGCTGGAAGCCGAGCTGCAGGCGCTGCGCGCCGAGATGCAGGACTTTACTTACACCGTGTCGCACGACTTGCGTGCCAGTTTGCGCCACGTCAGCAGCTATGTGCAGCTGGTGCAGGAAGAGGCGGGCGCGCAGCTGGAACCGGAGGTGCAGGGGTTTCTGCACACCGCCGCCGATGCGGCACGCCAGATGGGGCGTCTGATGGACGGCTTGATGGAACTCTCGCGCCTGGGCAGCACGCCGGTGCAGTTGCAGGCGGTTCAGCTGGCCGGGCTGCTGCAGGAAACGCTGGACGAGCAGCAGGCAGTGCACGCAGCACGTGCCATTGACTGGCACCTGGCGCCCGGCCTGCAGGCCGAGTGCGAGGTGCTGGTTGAACCCGTGCTGTTGCGCGCAGCGCTCGGCCATTTGCTCGATAACGCGGTGAAATTCAGTGCGCCGCAGGCTGCCGCGCGCATCGACATCAGTGCGGTGCGCGGCGCCGACACCCTGGTGCTGGAAGTGCGTGACAACGGCGTTGGCTACAACCCGGCCTTGCAGGGCAAACTGTTTCGCCCGTTTCAGCGCCTGCACAGTGCCAAACAGTTTCCCGGCATTGGCATGGGCCTGGCCCTAACTGCCAAGATGGCGCAGCGCTGGGGCGCACGCGTGGCGATTGAAACTCTGGCGCAGGGTGGGTGTTGTGTGCAGCTGGAATTACGCTGCGCGGTGGCCGGCTAGTGCATGGCGCATCACGCTGCGCAATTTGGCCGGCCGGACCGGTTTTTGCAGCAATACCAGATCGGCCGCCTGAATCAGCAATTTGACATCGACCGCCGTGTCGCCGCTGATGATGCAGGCCGGTAGCCGGCGCTGTGCCGTGCTGCGCAGCAGTTGCACCGCATCGACGCCGTTCTGGGCGCCGCGCAGGCGGAAGTCGGACACCACAAAATCGACCGGGTGCGCGGCATTCCACTGGCTGCAGGCGGCTTGTGCACTGTCGGCCAGGGTGACCGTGCAGCCCCAGGATTCCAGCAGACCACGCAGCGCCACGCTGCCCAGCGCGTCGTCTTCGATGAGCATTACGTGGGTGTTTTGAAACGGTGCTGCCAGCTCCGAGGTCTGGCGTGTCTGGGCGGGCGTTGGCGTCGGCGCTGGCGCTGGCGCGGTGGCAGCGGCCACACGCAGACTGAAGCAAGCACCCTGGCCCAGGCGCGAGCGCAGGGTGATCGGGTGATTCAGCAGATTGCACGAGCGCTCCACAATGCTTAGGCCCAGGCCCAGGCCTTTGTCGCGGTCGCGCTCCGGGTTTTCAATCTGGAAAAATTCTTCAAAAATTTTCTGGTGGTGCTCGCGGGCGATGCCAATGCCGTTGTCGCGCACTTCGATGCGCAGTGTCTGGCCATCCTGGCTGGGGCGGCAGGCCACCAGCACAGTGCCCTGGCGCGTGTGCTGCACGGCGTTGCTGACCAGATTCAGCAGTATCCGGTGCAGCAGCACCGGATCGCTGTGGACCCAGCGTTTGCTGGGACGGATGCGCAGGCGCACGCCCTTGTGTTGCGCGGTGTCGCTGAAGCTGGTGCGCAGTTTGTCCAGCACCTGGTTGAGGGCAAAGTCTTGTACCTGGGCGCGCGTCAGTTGCGAGTCAAGGCGCGAATAATCAAAAAACGCGTCCAGCATTTCTTGTAGTGCGCGCACAGAGGCGTCTACGCCCTGAATCAGGTCGCGCGTTGGCGGCGCATGGGGCAACTGGTTCAGGCGCGCCACAAACAGTCCCAGGGCATGGGCCGGCTGGCGCAGATCGTGGCTGGCCGCTGCCAGAAAACGCGACTTGGCACGGTTCGCCGCTTCGGCGTGGCTGCGGCGCAGCCGCAACTGCGCTTCGAAGCGATTGCGGGCGTGGTTGAAGGCGGCGGCAACCAGCGTATAAAAAAACAACGACAGCAGAAACTGCACGCGGACCACGCTGGAAAAACGGTAGGCGAACGGCAGGCGTGGCGCCAGCACGCCGCAGCACAGCACCATGAAGGCCAGATAGCCCAGGCTGTAGTACCAGCCGCGCTGCTGCCCCTTGAGAAAGAAAAACAGAAACGGCAGCGTATAGACCCAGTACAGACCGGTGCCCTCAATGCCACCAAAGATATACAGCGAACTGCAGACCCAGGCCGAACCCAGCATTACCAAGGCTTCCGCCCGAGCAATGTACGCGGCCTTTGGGCCCAGCAAGGCCGCAGGAATGAAGAACGCGGCCAGGCTGAACAGCTCGGAAAACCCCAATCCCGCCATCTGCGGCGTGACCAGATTGAAGGCAGAAAAAAGTAGCACCGCACCAATGATGATGGTGGTAGTGGTGCGCACATGCTGCATGCGCTCTTGCAGTTCGATTTCTTCCTGTGGATGAACACCCCATGCCGATTTGAGGCGGTCACGCCAGTGCCTTGATTTGTTCTCCTCCATAGAAAAGGCACTGTATCAGGCTTGCAAGGGCACTTCGGCGCCGAACTTGCTGCGGCTGATACTGAAAAATGCTTTTACGTTGCGCACATTGCTGTCGCTGGTAAACAGCCGCTGCGTCAGTTCTTGGTAATTGGGCATGTCGGCGCAGTGCACCACCAGAATGAAATCCGGTCCCGGCGAAACCCGGTAACACTGCTGCACCGCGGCTTCGGCTATGGCGCGGGACTCAAAGCGCTGCAAGGCTTCTGCGTCCTGGCGGTCCAGCGTGATTTCAATGATGGCGCTGAGCCCGGCACCCTGGTGTTGGGCCAGCAGATGGGGATTGAGCACGGCAATTTGGCGTTCAATCAGGCCACTGTCATGCAGCGCCCGGACCCGGCGCAAACAGGTGGCCGGCGATGTGTGCACCTGCGCGGCCAGGGCCTGGTTGCTGAGCGAGGCATCGCGTTGCAACAAGGCCAGCAGTTGCAGGTCCATGGCGTCTAGCGTGATTTTCTTCATGGCTGCTATTTTATTGAAACAAAATTTCAAATCCATAATTTGAATAAATAAAATTTCAATAATTGCGTTTAAATGTAAAACATATTTCATGGCGACTGGAATACCATCGCGGCCATTGATTTTCAAGGAGTGCGTTTATGTGCGGCATCGTCGGTGCGGTTTCGACCCGAAACATTGTTCCCGTTCTGGTTCAGGGACTGGAGCGTCTGGAATACCGGGGCTATGACTCGTGCGGCGTGGCGGTGTATAGCCAGACCCCCGGCGCCAGCGGCCATTTGCAGCGCGCACGCAGTACCTCGCGGGTGGCGGAGCTGGCTGAGCAGGTGGCCAGCACCGATTTACAAGGCACGCTGGGCATTGCCCACACGCGCTGGGCCACCCACGGTGCGCCGGCCGTGCACAACGCGCATCCCCATTTCAGCCACGGCACCGGTGCCGATGCAGCGACGCGTGCCGGGCGCATTGCGCTGGTGCACAACGGCATTATTGAAAACCACGATGCACTGCGTGCCTCGCTGCAGGCGCGCGGCTACGTGTTTGTCAGCCAGACCGACACCGAAGTGATTGCGCACCTGGTGGACAGCCTGTACGACGGCGACCTGTTTGAAGCGGTGCAAGCCGCCGTAGCGCAGTTGCAGGGTGCGTACGCGCTGGCGGTGTTCTGCAAAGACGAGCCACTGCGCCTGATTGGCGCGCGCGCCGGATCACCGCTGATTCTGGGCGTGGGCAAAGACCGCAAGGAACACTTCCTGGCCAGCGACGCCATGGCCTTGGCCGGCGTGACGGACCAGATTGTGTATCTGGAAGAGGGCGATCTGGTGGATATCCAGCTGGGCAAATACTGGTTGCTGGACCGTTCGCTGCAGGCTATGGATGCGACCCAGCGGCCGGTCAAGACGGTGATTGCGCACAGCGGTGCCGCCGAGCTGGGCCCGTATCGCCACTACATGCAAAAAGAAATTTTTGAGCAGCCACGCGCCATCGCCGACACCCTGGAAGGGGTGGTAGGCATTGTCCCTGAGCTATTCGATCAGCAAATGAACCACCGCCCTGGCGCCAATGCCGCACGCGTGTTTGCGCAGATTGATTCGGTTCTGATTCTGGCCTGCGGCACCAGCTATTACAGCGGCTGCACCGCCAAATACTGGCTTGAGAGTATTGCCAAAATACCGACCCAGATCGAAGTGGCCAGCGAATACCGTTACCGTGAATCGGTGCCGAACCCGCGCACCCTGGTGGTGACTATCACCCAGTCCGGCGAAACCGCGGATACCCTGGCGGCCTTGCGCCACGCCCAGTCGCTGGGTATGCAGCACACCTTGACGATCTGCAACGTGGCGACCAGCGCGATGGTGCGCGAATGCAGCCTGGCGTACGTGACGCGTGCCGGTGTGGAGATTGGCGTTGCTTCGACCAAGGCGTTCACGACACAGCTGGCGGGCCTGTTCCTGCTGACCCTGTGCCTGGCCCAGGCCAAGGGCCATCTGAGTGCCGCGCAGGAAGCCGATCATCTGAAGGCGATGCGCCATTTGCCGGCGGCGCTGCAGGCGGTGCTGGCGCTGGAGCCGCAGGTGATCGCCTGGGCCGAAGACTTTGCCAAAAAAGAAAACGCGCTGTTCCTGGGCCGTGGCATGCACTATCCGATTGCCCTGGAGGGTGCGCTCAAGCTCAAGGAAATCAGCTATATCCACGCCGAGGCCTATCCGGCCGGAGAACTCAAGCACGGACCACTGGCCCTGGTGACCAGCGAGATGCCGGTGGTAACGGTGGCGCCGAATGATGCCTTGCTGGAAAAGCTGAAGAGCAATCTGCACGAAGTGCGCGCACGCGGCGGTGTTTTGTATGTGCTGGCGGATGCCGATTCGCATATTGAAAGCGGTGAGGGCCTGCATGTGATTCATATGCCGGAACACTATGGCCAGTTGTCACCGCTGCTGCACGTGGTGCCGCTGCAGTTGCTGGCCTATCACACGGCGTGTGCGCGGGGAACGGATGTGGATAAGCCGCGTAATCTGGCGAAGAGTGTGACGGTGGAATAGGGGGCGGTAAAGACTGTCTGCTATTGTTCCGTACAAATAAAGTCGTAAACAGGTCATTAAAGTCGTAAACACGCCTCTAGGATTCATGCGGGTTAGCGGGGTGTTGGATTTTGGAGACGGGTTTTTTAAAGTCGTAAACAAAGGCACTTTGACCTTGGTTGGCAAGCGCTATCAACACCTTCTGTGGGCCACAAGCCGACCTTCGTAAGCATCGGCCATTTAGCAGCGAAGCGCGCCGCTAGAGTTGGGCGGCCATCACCCAGTAGATCAATGAAACCGGAACCGCACATTGCCTTGATCGTCTCGGACAAGGTTCAACTTTTTGCCTGCCAGGCCATGTGGGAACTAGGCCCCCAGCGGAAGTCATGTGCACCAGCACTTGGCCACGAGTTTTTTGGGATAATTTGGAATCGGCTTTCAGCGCGGCGCCACAACGCGCAGTGGCCGTCACTTGAACGAGCAGCTGAGAGCACTGCATGGCCACACCACAAACCGAGCGTCTTGGCGTTTCAGCGCTAGACCACTTCTTTTCGCAGCATGGTTGGTTGTTCCGAGAGCAACCCACCCATGACTATGGGATCGATGCGCACGTTGAAGTCGTGGACAACGAGCGACCGACTGGAAAGCTTGTCGCCTTGCAAATCAAGAGTGGCACAAGCTTCTTCACTGAGGAGACCGAGGACTCTTTCGTTTTCAGGACCGACGACAAGCACGTCGCGTACTGGGTTGGTCACTCAATGCCAGTGGTACTAGTCCTTTACAACCCCGATACGAAGACGGCGCACTGCCGTGAGGTGACCCGCGACACCGTCACGAACACCGGCAAGAAGTGGAAAATTGAAGTCCCGAAGATTGACATGCTCGCCAACCCGGAGCAGTCGCTTCATGATCTGGAGTCGCTCACCCAGCCAGAACCGTACGTCCAGCGTTTGAACAGGTTGCGCATTGACCGCCGTTGGATGGACCTAATCTACGAAGGTGGCGAAGTCCGTGTGACCTTCGACAATTGGGTAAATAAGTCACTCCCGCGCTATCAGGTCACCATTTACACCGACGACGAGAAGGAGGCTTGGCCCACTCTCTATGCCCCAGGAGTGGGTATCGAAGGCATGCTCCAACATTTTTTCCCGTGGGCGGAGTTCACTGTGGACGGCGATGAACATGAGGAGGGGGCGCAGGACCAATACGAGGCGGAGTGCTACTCATACCATGACGCGGAAACAGGGGAATCGTTCTACAGCCAAGATTTCGACGACTGGTACGAATCGCCGACGGCCCTTGTCCCAGTTTCAGACAACGGTGAGACCGAAACTTACGTGTTGATCTTGTCGTTGAACAAGTTCGGCAAGAGTTTCTTGGTCGTTGATGACTATCTTGCCGACCCCGACGCTCAAGAAGCCATCGGATTTGAATTGGAGTGACACCGGCATGGCGCGCCGTCGGCCGTCGTTTGACGGGCGCGCTTGGAGTCCGCCAGTCGGCAAGGAGCATCCGGTGGCACCACCTGCACAGTACGGCCTGACGCGGCCACTTTGATGCGTCGAAGTCGGCCGGTCAAGATCATCTGCTGCGATGGAGGCTTTTGCGGATCTGAGTAAATTGTTTCTCGTCGAGGCTTGGCCCTTTATAGAGCTTGACGCCAGCCTGCGACCAGTCGAAAGGAAGGGACAGGCGAGTGGCGGCGCTGTTGCTGGGTTGAAGTGATGCATGCTCATCGCTCCATACGTCGTTTTGCATGCGGTCAAACACGAGCCGCACTTCCTCTTCGGTCTTCCAGTTCTGTCGCAGCATGAGCACGCTTCTGACCAGCGACTCGTTAGACGTGTCCAGATGCTTGGTGCGTATTCCGGCGATCGTGACCACTGATTCCGGTCGATCGTGACCGGTTGCGCAGCGTGCAAGAGTTGCGCTGCGCAGATTGTATTGGGGAGTTGCGCACGGCATCAAATCAACCTGATTTGGGCGGTTTTAGTCCCCGA
>CAIUDG010000096.1 GCA_903897925.1 uncultured beta proteobacterium
AGCGCACCAGAAGCAGACCCCGGCGACCCGAGGCCGGAGAACGTACACCCACTTCGTCAGCCCCTGCCAACCCGCAGGCGCGCAACGCAACGAGTGCCAACGAAGCAGGAGGAAAAGGGAAAAAGCAGGCGCGCAACGCAGCGAACGCCAACAGAGCAGGAGAAAAGGACCACGAGCAACCGCGCAACACGGCGAACGCCAACACAGCAGATGAAAGAGAACAAGAGCGGGCACGCAACGCAGCGAACACCAACAAAGCAGGAGGAAAAGGACAAAAGCAGGTGCGCAACGCAGTGCCCACCCATCCGCCAACATCACAGCAAACGCTTGCGTGCAGTCTCCAAGCGCTGCTCCAGATAGGCACCATAGAAATCCGCAATATAGGCACCCTTCAGGCGCTCCGCCACCTCCCGCCCCTGCGCTCCAAAAAACAACACCGTCGGCGCCACCTGAATACCCCACCCCCGGATCAGCGCCTCATGGCTGGTCTCGCGCTGCTGGAAATCACGCACCACGCGCGCCGAACGCATATCCAACTGCACCACCGGCAAGCCCTCACGCCGCCGCAACGGCGCCAGATAGTTTTCCCGCGCCACCCGACAAAATGGACAGCCTTCCAAACTAACCAAAACCACCAAGGGCTGCGCCACAAGCAACGCTGCAGCCAGCGCATCCGCCAGTGATACTGGCAACGGCAAGCTAGCCGACGTCACCCCGTCCTCGGCCCGACCAAGCTCCACCCCGGCAACACCCAGCAGCGCCGCACCCAAGCAATCACGCCGCGTCAAGCCGCCATGCACAAACCTCATTGGGCTTCCTTCTCCATCAGCAAATAGGTGTTGTAGGCATTCATCCGATTGGCAATCCGGAACAAGGGCAAGTGCTCGAAGCGCATCCAGTCGGCAGCCTGGTACGCATCCTCAAAAGGCTCCATATTTTTTGCCGCCGTGCCCATCGACTGGCGCAAATACACCAGATAGTCACGCGTCAGTTCCATATCCTCGCGTGGGTGCAGCGACAAGCCGCCATGGCCCGGCACCACCACCGTGGCATCAAACGACAGCAGCGCATCCAGCGCCTTGATCCAGTGCCCACTGTCGGCCTGGCCAACATAGGGAATGCGGCTGCGAAACACCAGGTCACCAGCAAATAGCACTTTCTCCCGCGCCAAATAGACCACCAGATCCTCCGGTGTATGGGCCGGCCCCACTGGTTGCAGCAAAAATTGGTAGCCGCCGACATCCAGTTGCATCGGACCATCAATCCATTCATCCGCTTCCACCAGATGCGTGGTCTCGTCAATCCAGGGCGCCAAGTCATGGCGCGAAGCGATCAGGCGCAAGCGGGCGGTATCCGAATTCAGATACTCCTTGGCGGCGCGCTGCGCAATAATGTGCGCCCCCTGCGCCTTGAACGCCTGCAAGCCGTAGATGTGGTCTGCGTGGTAGTGGGTCACAATCACGTGCGTCACCGGCAGTGGCGTGATCTTGCGTATCTCCTGCAGCAAGCGATTCGCCAGTGCCGGAGAGCCCAGCGCATCAATCACCACCACACCGCCCGGTGTGAGCACAAAGGCGGCGTTCGATATAAAGTTTTGATTCGCCGAAGAACCCAGGGCCGACAAACCTTCCACATACCAGGCCGACTCCGATACCCGAATCGCCTGCATCTGCGGCCCCTGGTCAGCCGCTTGCGACAACGCAGGACTTGCATCGCTCTGGGCCCAGACACTGCTGCAAGCCAGCCACAGCAATAATGCCGAACGCATCCATGCCCGGACCAAGCCGGGCCACATAGCACTTGCCATCCAGTCTCCTCGATTCTTATAAGTTGCCAGACAGTGCGTGCCGTCGGGCTTTGTCTGCCTTGCTATCCATTGCGCTTAGTCAACCCCTGGGGGTATCTGAAATAGCAACGAAAGCATAATATAAGCAATTACCGAATTATTGGGGAATGCGGTGGATCTGGCAACCATACTGGAGCAGTGGGGCGACGGCACAGTGCTCGCGACGGGCGGCGCCGTGATCGGCGCACTGTTTGGCTACTTTGCACAGCGTTCGCGCTTTTGCCTGCGCGCTGCAGTGATTGATTTCTGGCACCACAACTTTGGCGAACGCCTGGCGGTCTGGCTGCTGGCCTTTGCCACCGCCGTCATTGTGGTGCAGCTGTTGCTGTTGTTGCACTTGCTGGACGTCAGCAGCGCACGCCAGTTGGCCACACGCGGCAGTTTGTCGGGCGCACTGATCGGTGGTCTGCTGTTCGGCATCGGCATGGTGATGACGCGCGGCTGCGCCAGCCGGCTGCTGGTGCTGTCGGCCAACGGCAACCTGCGCGCACTGCTCTCGGGACTGGTCTTTGCCGTCGCTGCGCAAGCCGCCTTGGCGGGCGTGCTGGCACCGCTGCGCCTGTGGATCAGCGGCTGGTGGACAGTAGAAGCCGGGCCCTCGCGCAGCATTCTGGGCAGCCTGGGGCTGGGGCCGCTGAGCGGCGTGCTAGTCGGCCTGTTCTGGCTCGCCTGTGCGGTCTACCTGATCCGGCACCGGCGCCTGCAGCGCATGCGCCTGTGGCTCGCCGCCATTGGCTGCGGTCTGGGCGTGGCCCTGGCCTGGTGGTACACCTGCCTGGTTTCCAGCCAGTCGTTTGACACGGTGGCGATTCAGGGCCTGACCTTCAGTGGCCCTTCGGCCGAATGGCTGATGCGGGTGCTGTCCCCGGCCGGTCAGAAAATGGGCTTTGATTTCGGCATGCTGCCGGGCGTGTTTGTCGGTTCCTTCATTGGGGCGCTGGTCGGCAAAGACCTGAAGCTGGAAGGCTTCAAGGACGGCTACAGCATGACCCGCTACATTGCAGGCGCGATCCTGATGGGCTTCGGCTCCATGCTGGCGGGCGGCTGTGCGGTAGGAGCTGGCATGAGCGGTGGTGCTATTTTCGCTGTGACGGCTTGGCTTACCCTGATGGGTATGTGGGTCGGCGCCGGTGTCACAGACAAACTGCTGGACGGTGCCTCACTGGCGCAGCAGATCTTTGAAACCCCGCCGGCACCGGTGGTCGCGCCCTGATTTCAGGGGTGAATGTAGGCGTAGCCTTCCTTGGCCTGCAGCCGCGCCACCTCGGCCACGCCGGACGGCACCACATCGGCCTCCATGACCAATTGGTCGCGTGTCAGATTGCGCGACTTCAGGGTGTTGTTGCAGGCCCGGAACTCGACGCCGCGTCCGGCCAGTTCACCGATATCCCCGGCGAAGGGTTGGCCGTGGCTGTTGACTGCACCATCCAGCAAAAAATCAATGCCGGCGCCGTGTGCCACCGCGACGATTTTGACGCTCGGATCGGCATTCAGGTGGTTGCGCATATTGCTGATGGCGCGGCTGGCCTGCACCGTCCCTTCACTCAAGTCATACACCACCTTGACCTGGCCCCAGGCCAGCGCACTGGCCAGAATACCCGCCAGCAAAAGCAGCCATTTTTTCATCATCAATTCCTTATATATGGAGTGCCGCACTGTAGACGGCAGCGCGCCAGGCTAGTAGCGGAGAAACCCTCAATCAGGACGCCGGGGCGTCGAGGTCGCCGGCTACCTGGGTGCACACCACCTTGCACAAATTGGCGACGCGCTCGTCAATGATGCGGTAATGAATTTGCACCCCTTCACGCCGCTTGTCCAGAATGCCCGCCTGGTACAGCGTGTGCAGATGCTGCGACATATTCGGCTGCGTGGTCTGGATTTCGGCCAGCAGTTCGCTGACATTTTTTTCGTTGACACACAGCGACTTGATAATTTTCAAACGCATCGGCGCAGACAGCACGCGAAACAGCGACGCTGCCGCAGAAAATATTTCTTCCTGCCCGGCTGCTTCTGCAACCGCCCCCGCCTGACCACGTTTTGCCATTCTGTCCTCTGCGCCTTCGCCAACAAGGCTGCCATTGTCATCGCATTTGGCGCGGCGGCAGACGCACCTGTGCAAGTACCCGAGCGATTCCCTGGCGCTCCAGGAGTCCGGGCGGTAGAAATCACCGAAGCGAAAAGCGACCCCGGCGCATTTTCTGCCACCAAGGCTCCTAGAATCCAGCCAAGGCCCACACCACAATGAAACTGTTTCTTTCCCTGTTCACCACCGCAGACGGTCTGATCGCGCTGGCGGCTACGCTGGTCGCCCTGGCACTGGCGCTCGGTTTTCACCTGTTTTTCCGGCGTATGCTGGCACAGTCCGCGCTCAACGAGCAAATACCGCCGCCACCAGCACCGCCCCGGCCAACACCAGATTGATGCCAACCAGCTGGCGGATCTGGTTCAGCGCTGCACCAGCCAATTTCCACTGCGCCGCCGCACAATACTGGCACAGGCGCCGGTACGCAACGCCATACACATAGGCAAACACCAGAGCCATGGTCAGGCCAAACAGCATCATCAAATTCCAGCCTAGCGGTGCTGCGGCAAACCCGACTTGCAGCAGCATGCTCAGCCCGCTGAACAGCAACAACAGCACGGCGATTGCCGCATAACGCAGGAAGCGCTGAAAAGTGGCCGCCCACAACGGCAGGCGTTGTGCCGGCTCCAGCACCGCCACGGCGGCTGGGCGCAGGCAGAAATAGGCGAAGAACATGCCGCCCACCCAGACCATGGCGCTGACCAGATGCAGCAGAAGCAGAATTTTTAGTGTCATGTCGCAGACTCGCAGGAAAAGCACCCATGGTACGCCCGCCACGCCATGGCGCGTAGCGAATGCAGGTGAGTGGATAGAATCAACGCCTCGGTCGCTCCCGTCTCGCCGTAGCACAGTGGATAGTGCACATGCCTCCTAAGCGTGGGACACTGGTTCGATTCCAGTCGGCGGGACCACCCAGAGCAACCCGCCGTGGCGCAGCCGCTGCCCAGGCTCAGGTTCAGGTGGGCGCACGGTAGTCGCCAATTGCGCGCGCCAGTGCTTCTATTCCCGCATCGGACAAATCGGCGGTAGCAAAACACGGCGGCGCCGCCTCGGCATCGCGGTGCCGATTCAGCGAGCGCGTGTAATGGCGGTCGTAATGGCGCTCCAGCAACTCGCACACCAGGGTCGGAAAGTCGCGCTCGGCAATCAGCTGCTTCCACTGTGCGATCTGCGCGCTGCCGCACAGCTCCTTGAGCCGATCCAGATCGGCACCCAGCTGCTGGCCTTCGAGGTAATACGGATAGTCGCGCAACAAAAACGCCACCCGCTGCGCCAGATCGGCCTGCACGTGCAACCAGTCGCCGTCCTGAATTCCCTGGTACACCGCCTCCGGCACACGCAGGGCGCCCACCTGGCGGCTCTCGGATTCGACAAACAGCGGCTGCGCCGGGTCCATCCCCTGCAAGCACTGCCAGACCCGGCTCTCAAACATTTTTTGCGACGGCTGGGCGGCATCCGGCAAGGCCCCCAGCACCGAGCCCTTGTGTGCCGCCAGGCCTTCCAGATTGAGCACCTGGTGGCCCTGGCGCTGCAAGGCTTCCAGCACGCGCGTCTTGCCGCTACCGGTAGGCCCGGCTATCACGGTATAGCGAAATTGCGCCGGCAACACCTGCAGCTGGTCCAGCACATGCTGACGCCAGGTTTTGTAACCGCCTTGCAGGCGCTTGGCGCCCCAGCCAACTTCGCGCAATATGTGCGTGAAAGCGCCGCTGCGCTGGCCACCGCGCCAGCAATACACCAGCGGCTTCCAGGACTTCGGCTGTTGGCTGAACAGGGTTTCGATATGCTGCGCCACATTGCGCGCCACCAGCACCGCACCGACACGGCGCGCCGCAAACGGCGAGTCCTGTTTGTACATGGTGCCGATCAAAATGCGCTCCTCGTCATTCAGCACCGGGCAGTTGATAGCGCCGGGCACGTGGTCGATGGCAAACTCGGACGGCGAGCGCGCGTCAATCAGCGTATCGAAGTCGCCACGCTGGTCCAGCGTGGCAAAGGTATGATTAATTGAACTCACCGAACTACTCCATCACCAAGGCCCCAGAGGCCCCGATTGTCATGCCAATAAGCGCCCCCACTCCCGCGCCCCTGCGTTTAACCGAATTCAGCCATGGCGGCGGCTGCGGCTGCAAGATCGCACCCGCAGTGCTGTCACGCCTGCTGGCGAATGTGGCACTGCCAATGCTACCCGCCGACCTGCTGGTCGGCACCGAAACCAGCGACGACGCCGCGGTCTACCGCCTGAACGACCAACAGGCCATCATCGCCACCACCGATTTTTTCACGCCCATCGTCGACGATCCCTACGACTTCGGCTGCATCGCCGCCACCAACGCCCTGTCCGACGTGTACGCCATGGGCGGCACGCCGCTGTTTGCGCTGGCGATTGTCGGCATGCCACTGGGCAAAATTCCCGAAGAAGCCATCCGCCGCATTCTGGCCGGCGGCCAGGACGTCTGTGCCCGCGCCGGCATTCCAATTGCCGGGGGCCACAGCATCGACACGCTGGAGCCGATCTACGGCCTGGTCGGCATTGGCGTGGTGCACCCGGACCGCGTCAAGCGCAACAGCGGCGCCCAGGCTGGTGACGCGCTGATTTTGAGCAAACCCCTGGGCGTCGGCATTCTCTCGGCGGCCCTGAAAAAAGGCACGCTGTCTGCCGCTGGCTATGCCGACATGCTGCACTGGACCACGCGCCTGAACACACCGGGCACGGCACTGTCTGCCTGGCCCCAGGTGCACGCCATCACCGACGTCACCGGTTTTGGGCTGGGCGGCCACCTGCTGGAAATCTGCCGTGGCTCGGGCCTGACGGCGCACCTGGATTTCCGCCAGACACCGCTGATTCCGTTGGCGGCCAGTCTGGCCGCCGACGGTGTCGCCACCGGCGCCTCCAAGCGCAACTGGGACAGCTATGGCGCCGGCATCGACCTGCCCGGCGCTTTTCCTGTCTGGCAACAAAACCTGCTGACCGATCCGCAGACCAGTGGTGGACTGCTGATTGCCTGCGCGCCCGAGGCAGCGGACCAGGTGCTGGCGCTGCTGCACCAGGACGGCTTTGCCGAGGCGGCGCAAATTGGCCACTTCAGCGCCGGCGCGCCGCAACTGAAAGTGCACTAAAGCCACTGCCGCGGCAACGCGCGTGGCGCACTTGGCGCTTAGCGTTAGCGCCCGGTCTTGAAAAAGGCGATCGACTGCTGCAGCTGATCGGCCTGCGCGGTCAACTCTTCGCTGGTCGCCGCCAACTGTTCCGAAGCCGAGGCGTTTTGCTGGGTGGCCCGGCTCAGCTGCGTCATGGCGCCGCTGATCATGGTCACCGAGCCACTTTGCTCGGCACTGGCCGCGGCAATTTCCTGCACCAGTTCACTGGTGCGCTGAATGCTCGGCACAATTTCGTCAAGCAAGTGTCCGGCACGCTCCGAGGTAGCCACACTGCTGCTGGCGAGCTGGCCGATCTCGCGTGCGGCTTCCTGGCTGCGCTCGGCCAGCTTGCGCACTTCCGCCGCCACCACTGCAAAGCCCTTGCCGTGCTCCCCAGCGCGCGCCGCTTCAATGGCGGCGTTCAGCGCCAGCAAATTGGTCTGGTAGGCAATGTCATCAACAATGCCAATCTTGGCCGCAATCTGCTTCATGGCGACCACCGTCTGGCTCACCGCCTGCCCGCCATCACTGGCTTCTTTGCTGGCCTTGGCCGCCATGCCGTCGGTGACTTTGGCGTTGTCACTGTTCTGCGCAATCGAGGTCGACATCAGCTGAATCGAATCCGAGGTTTGGTCTACGCTGGCGGCCTGCTCACTGGCGGCCTGGGACAGCGACGAGGCTGTGGCACTGACCTGGAGCGCCGCACCGGTCAGCGCGTCGGCGGCGGCATGGACCTCGCCCAGCACCCGCGACAAGCTGTCGGCGGTGGAGTTGGCGCTGTCCTTGACCTGCGCAAACAGGCCCGAATAATCACGTTCGATGCGCCGCGTCAGATCGCCCTCGGCAAACGCCGTCAACAGATCGGCCACGTCCTGCAAGCCCTGCTCACTGGTATCCATGAGGCGGTTCATGCCGCCCGACATGGTGGCAAAAAATCCGCTCGCGCCGGCCTGCTGGATGCGCTGGCTGAAATCGCCTTGTTCGGCGCAGGCCACCATGTGCGCCAGCTCACGCTCCGAGGCCACTTCCAGTGTGCGGTCCACCCAGTGCGTTACCCGCCCCAGCCGCTCACCGCCGGGCGTCAGAATGGGTTTCGCCAGCAGGCGAATCTGGCGCCCTTCAATTTCCATATCGACCGTGTCACCGGACAGCACTGCCGCATCGAACTGGCTGGCAATGGTGGCATCCCTGAACAGGCTGCTCAGCTTGTTACCAACAAAGGTATCGGCGTCAAAACCAGGTCCGGCCAGCAAGCGCAGCAGGGCCTTGGCCGATGGCGTGGCGTGCACGAATTTGGCATCCGCGTCCGAGACGGTGACGCATTCATGCAAACTGTCCAGGGCAATCTTGATGCGCAAGTTGGCACTGGCCACCTGGCGCTCCAACGCTTGCGCGTGCAATTTTTCCTCGGCGTTCTTATGCTCTTGCAAGACTTTTTCTTCCAGCGCCGCCAGCGAAATATTGGTCTGTTCCTGGGCCTTGTGAAAACCACCGCGCAAGCCGGTGGTTTGCGCCTTGCGGAAATATTTGCCGCTGATCGCCGCCTGCAGGGCAGTGCCTTGTTCGCGAAAGCTGGTCTCAATCTGGTCCAGCATGTCGTTCACATCCCAGCACAGGGAAGTCAGCTCGCTACTGCGCGGAATATGGGTAATGCGTTGCTCAAATTTGCCATGCGCCACCTCATTGGTGACCAGTCGCAGCTTGTCCAGCAAACGCCGCTGCGCCTGCAGACGGAACGACCACACCAGCACCAATACCAGGCAAGGCAGCAAAGCCAGCCCCGCCAGCCAAGAGGCCTCGAACCACCACCACTGGGCTCCGACTCCAAGCACCAGCAACGCCAGCACTGCGCCGGCGAAGCGGACCGACTCAGATGGAGAGGATGAAGGATTCATAACTCATTCCCTTTTGCTTCAATACATCGGTCAGCAGCGCCAGCGAAGCGGCACAGGCGTCTTTGGCACCGACTTTCTTTTCTTCTTCCAGCATCAGCCGGTACAAGCCCGAGACGATGGCGATGGCGCTGGCGTGGGGCTTGCGGCGTACCGAAAACAGGCCATCCACCTCACCGCGCGCATTGAAGGACGGCGTGACATTGGCGAAGACCCAGTAATAGCCGCCGTCTTTGGACATATTCTTCACATAGGCAAAGCATTCCTGCTTGGACTGCAGCGTGTCCCAGAGGAATTTGAATACCCCGCGTGGCATATCCGGATGGCGAATAATATTGTGCTGGGTGCCTAGCAATTCTTCTTCCGAATAGCCGGAAAATTCTATGAATATCCGATTCCCATACAGGATGCGCCCCTTCAGATCGGTCTTCGATACAAGAAAGTCATCTTCGCGCATTACGCGTTCTTTTTGGGTCGGCGCAGTGTGGTTATTTTTCATGTTGAAATCTTCAAGATATCGCCACGGCAACAGAGAAATTACTTTACATCACTGTAGCTAGCCTAAAGTATTCAATCAATCTATTTTTATTGCGCCAACTTGGGGCGCCCGCTCAGCCGCGCATGGCAATAATAGTGGTCCGCAAGTCTTCCGCCCAGACCCGGCGTTCACGCCCGTCATGGCGTTGCGGCTGGCCAAATTGCACCACTGCCTGCAGATTGCGCGCGCGCAGCGTACGCCACAGGGACTGCACCAAAGTGTCATCCCCGATATAGCACGGCGCATAGCTGCGCTGGCCACTCAGGCGGTCTATAAATTGCAAGGCTACTGGCAGTGCTGGCGCATGCACGGCGATCGCCGCTTGCAACAAATTGCCATGAAACGGCAGCACACCGGAGCCGTCGCCGGTCGTGCCTTCGGGAAACACCGCCAGCACATCACCGGCTTGCAGACAAGCCGCCATCTGGTGCACCACGCGCATGGCGTCACGGCGTGACGCGCGTTCAATGAACAAGGTCCCGGCGGCGCGCGCCAGCACGCCCACCAGTGGCCAATCCCGCACGTCGCTCTTGGAAATGAAGCGGCAGTGGCCGGCCGCATGCAGCACCACGATGTCAAGCCAGGAAACGTGGTTCGCCACCAGCAGCAGGGGCCCATGTGCCGGACGCGCGCCCTGCACCTGCAGACTGATGCCCAGATGGCGCAGCATCGCCAGTGCCCATTGCTGGGCCCGGGCATCGCGTTGCGCCGGGCTCAGCTGCGGAAACACGCGCCAGACCACCAGCACGCCCGCAAGAATGTGCGCAAGCACGCCCAGCATCCGCCCCACAGCGCGCATGTATCCCACCCGGAACTCCCTGTTTTTTGTGGATCTGAACTCAGGCCTCGAAGGCCAGCTGGCCCCCCGCCACCGTGGCACGCACGCGTGCCGGCAGCGCATAGCCCGAAAACGGCGTGTGCTTGCCCCGGCTGCGCAGCGCTTCTGGCTGCACCACCCAGTCGGCATCGGGGTCGAACACACAGACATCGGCTGGCTGGTCCGCTGCCAGCGTGCCCAGACCAGGAACCAGGTTTTTGCACGAACTGGCCAACACCGCCGCCGGACGGCTGCTGATGGTAGCCAGCGCCTGCGGCAGCGCCACCCCGGCCTGTTGCGCCCACTTCAGGGCCAGGCTGAGCAGCAGCTCCAGTCCGGTTGCGCCCGGTTCGCTCTGCGCGAACGGCAAGGCCTTGGCGTCGTCGTCCACCGGCGTGTGATCGGAGACCAGCGCGTCGATGGTGCCATCGGCAAGGGCCTGGCGCAAGGCGTCGCGGTCGCGCTGCTGGCGCAGCGGTGGCAGCAAATGGGTGCGGCTGTCAAAAAAGCCGATATCGGTATCGATCAGGTGCAGGGAATTGATGCTGACATCGCAGGTCACCGGCAGCCCATCGGCCTTGGCCTGCTTGACCAGCGCAACACCGGCGGCGCTGCTGATGCGGCACAGATGAACCCGTGCCTGGGTGGAACGCACCAATTCAAAGATGGTGTGCAGCGCAATCGTTTCGGCCGCCACCGGCACGCCACTCAAGCCCATGCGGGTGGCCAGCGGACCGCTGGCGACCACGCCTTTGCCCAGGTGCATTTCCTGGGGCCGTAGCCAGACCGCGTAGCCAAACGTGCTGGCATATTGCAAGGCACGCTGCAGTACCTGGGTATTGGCAATTGGCACCTCGGCCTGGCTGAACGCCACACAGCCGGCTTTGGTCAGCGCCACCATTTCGGTCAGCACTTCGCCTTCCAGGGCCCGCGTCAGGGCGCCCAGCGGGAACACCCGCGCCAGTTGCTGGCGCTCGGAACGGTAGCGCAACATTTCGACCAGCCCGGGCACGTCCAGCACCGGTGCCGTGTCGGGCGGGCAGACCACGCTGGTCACGCCGCCAGCCACCGCCGCCAGCAGTTCCGAACTTGGCCGGCCTTCCTGTGGCTGACCGGAGTCGCGCAAACGCACCGCCAAGTCAACCAGACCAGGGGCCACTACGCAGCCCCTGGCATCTATCGTTTTCTGCGCGGCAAAGTCGGCCGGCACACTGCCAATGCTGCGAATTTTTCCATCGGCAATCGCCACATCGGCAACTGCGTCGAATCCGGATGCGGGGTCAATGACACGTCCGCCTTGAATCAGTAGTTTCATCTTGTTGGTCCGCCCTTCAGGCTTCGTTGCCCGCCACAATGCTCATCACCGCCATCCGCACCGCTATACCGAAAGTGACCTGCGGCAGAATCACGCTCTGCTTGCCGTCGACCACCGCCGAGTCAATTTCAACGCCGCGGTTGATCGGCCCCGGATGCATCACAATGGCGTCCGGCTTGGCCAGTTGCAGCTTCTCCGGCGTCAGGCCGAAGCTTTTGAAAAACTCGTGGCTGGACGGCAGCAGTGCGCCATTCATGCGCTCATTCTGCAGGCGCAGCATGATCACCACATCGCAGCCCCGAATGCCTTCTTCCAGGGTATGACAGACCCGCACGCCCATGCTGGCCATATCGGCCGGCACCAGGGTCTTGGGGCCGACCACACGCACCTCGGCACAGCCCAGGGTGGTCAGCGCATGGATGTCGGAACGCGCTACGCGCGAGTGCAGCACGTCGCCCACAATGGCCACCGTCAGATTGGAAAAATCTTTCTTGAAGTGGCGAATCGTGAACATGTCCAGCAAA
Source organism: uncultured beta proteobacterium (assembly GCA_903897925.1). Classification (GTDB taxonomy): domain Bacteria; phylum Pseudomonadota; class Gammaproteobacteria; order Burkholderiales; family Burkholderiaceae_C; genus Allorhodoferax. Next base: position 12,157 of record CAIUDG010000096.1, read on the forward strand.
CCCTGGGTCGGGTGCGCATGGCGGCCGTCACCGGCATTGATCACGTGCACATGCGGTGCCACATGCTGGGCGATCAGATACGGCGCGCCGGATTCGCTGTGGCGCACCACGAACATGTCGGCCGCCATGGCGCTCAGGTTGGCAATCGTGTCCAGCAGCGACTCGCCCTTGGAGGCACTGGAGCGCGCAATATCCAGATTGATAACGTCCGCCGACAGCCGCGTGGCGGCAATTTCAAACGTGGTGCGGGTGCGCGTCGAATTCTCGAAAAACAGGTTAAACACACTCTTGCCACGCAGCAGCGGAACCTTCTTGACTTCGCGGTCGCTGACCGAGACGAAGTTGTGGGCGGTGTCCAGAATGTGCTCAAGAATGCTTTTCGGCAGGCCTTCCACCGACAGCAGGTGGATCAGTTCGCCATTTTTGTTGAGTTGGGGATTGCGTCGCGACAGCATGTTTTATCGCTCCTTTACTTCAAAACTGAATACACCATCGTCACTGCGCGCCAGCGCCAACGACTGGTGCGGCGCCAGCGCCACCCGGGCCGCAGCGAAGTCGGCCTGCACCGGCAGCTCGCGGCCACCGCGATCGACCAGCACGGCCAGCTGGACACTGGCCGGGCGGCCATAGTCGAACAGCTCATTGATCACGGCACGCAAGGTGCGCCCGGTATAGAGCACATCGTCAAGCACCAGAATGTGGGCGCCGTTGACCTCGAAGGGCAGCTGGGTTTGCGCCGTGTTAGTCAGGCCGCGCCGGGAAAAATCGTCGCGGTGCATGGCCGAAGAAATCACCCCCGCCTTACCCGGCAACTGCAGGTCCTGCTGCAGGCGTTCGGCGAGCCAGGCACCGCCTGACGTGATACCGACCAAGCGGGTATCGGGTTTGCAAATCAGCTGCACACCACGCAGCAGTTCGCGGTACAGCGCCTGGGCATCCAGAAACAATGCCCCTACCCGCGTACCGGCCGGCGCGTCGCTCGCGCTGTTGCCCTTGTCCATCAAAGACTCCTTAAAAACTGTTCCAGAATGATGCAGGCGGAAGCCGCATCTGCGTCCCGGGCGCCGCTGGCCAGGGCCTCGGTTGTGCTGTAGCGCTCATCCACTTCAAACACCGGCAGACGAAAGCGGCCATGCAACTGGCGGCCAAACTTGCGTGCGCGCTGGGTATTTTCATGGGCCGCACCATCCGGGTGGAACGGCACGCCAATCACAATGGCGTCCGGCTGCCACTCCTGGATGCGCTGCGCAATCTGCACAAAGCGGGCCTCGCCCTGGGCGTGCACCGAACCTTGTGGCTGGGCCGTACCGAGCAGGCGGTTGCCCACCGCCACGCCAGTGCGCTTCTCGCCAAAATCAAAGGCAATAAAAGTGGCGAGGTGGGACGGAACCGCTGGTGGGGAACTGGAATCGGCCGCGGCGCTCATGCGTGTCCAGCCTGCGAAGAAATCATCCAGGCCTGCAGCCCCAGCAGGGCCAGGGCCCGGTCATACCGCTGGGCCACTGGCGTATCAAAAATAACGGCATGGTCGGCGCCCACCGTGAGCCAGCTGTTTTCGCCCAGCTCGGTCTCCAGCTGGCCTTCACCCCAGGCCGAATAACCCAGGCTGACCAGCACTTTTTTCGGTCCGGCGCCGCTCGACATGGCTTCCAACACATCCTTGGAGGTGGTCATTTCCAGACCGCCGGGAATGCTCAGGGTGGAGGCATACAGGGTTTCCGGATGCGCTTCGGAGCGCAGCACAATCGGCTCGTGCAGCACGAAACCGCGTTCCGTCTGCACCGGCCCGCCCTGAAACACCGGGCTGGCGCACAAATCGGCACGTTGCAGCGGCAAATCGACTTTTTCGAACAGTGCCGTCATGTCGATCTGGGCCGGCTTGTTGATCACCAGCCCAAGTGCGCCACGGCTGCTGTGTTCACACACATAGACCACACTTTTGCTGAATACCGCATCTTCCAGCCCCGGCATGGCAATCAGAAAATGGTTGGTGAGATTGATAGGTGCAGAATCGCCAGACATGGCTTCATTCTAGCGACACGCATGCACCCTTCTACCTATCCCACCGGACTGCTCTGGCTGCGCCGTGATTTACGTACCCATGACAACGCCGCGCTGGCGCTGGCGCTGCAGCGCTGTGACCAGCTGTACTGCGTCTTTCTGCTGGACAGCGACATCCTGGCACCGCTGCCGCGCAAAGACCGCCGCGTCGAGTTCATCCGCGAGTCGCTGGTCGAGCTCGACCAGGCGCTGCGCACCCTGGCCGGACGCCCAGGCGCCGGCCTGATCGTGCTGCAAGGCGCTGCCGCGCAGGAAATTCCCGCCCTGGCACAGCGCCTGGGCGCCAGCGCCGTGTTCAGCGCCCGCGACTATGAACCCCAAGCGCGCCAGCGCGACCAGCAGGTAGCACAGGCCCTGCAGGCGCAGGGAGTGGCCTGGGAACAGGTCAAGGACCATGTCATCTACGAAGAGCGTGAATTGCTGACCCAGGGCGCCAAGCCCTACAGCGTCTTCACACCCTACCTGCGTGCCTGGCTGGCACGCCTGGAAAACGACGGTCTGGCGCGCCCGGACACCGAACTGCCGGGCCAGCGCCTGGCCGAACGACCGCCACAGTACGCCAGCGGCGTGCCGACACTGGCGGACATCGGTTTTCAAGCCAGCAATCTGCAACAACTCGGTATCCGCTGCGGCATGTCAGGCGCAATGCAACTGCTGGAAGACTTTTTCCCGCGCCTCACGCACTACCAGGAATGGCGCGATTTTCCGGCCATCAAAGGCCCGAGCTACCTCGGCGTGCACCTGCGCTTCGGCACCATTTCCATCCGCAGCCTGGTGCGCCTGGCGCTGCAGCAGCGCGCCGCAGGCGATGCTGGCGCCCACACCTGGCTGTCCGAACTGGCCTGGCGCGACTTCTACTTTCAAATCCTGGCCAACTTTGCCCACGTTGCCGAGGGCGCGTTCAAACCAGCGTACGACCGCATCGTCTGGGAAACCGGCAGCCATGCCGACGCTCTGTTTCAGGCCTGGTGCGAGGGCCGCACCGGCTATCCGCTGGTCGATGCTGCCATGCTGCAACTGCAACAAAGCGGCTATATGCACAACCGCCTGCGCATGGTGACTGGCAGTTTTCTGGTGAAACACCTGGGACTGGACTGGCGGCGGGGCGCGCAGTTCTTCGCCGAGCACCTGAATGATTTCGATCTGGCGGCCAACAATGGCGGCTGGCAATGGGTCAGTTCCAGCGGCTGCGACGCACAACCTTACTTTCGCATCTTCAATCCGGTGCGCCAGAGCCAGAAATTTGACCCGCAGGGAAAATTCATCCGGCGCTACCTGCCAGCCCTGAAAAGCCTGAGCGACAAGGACATCCATGCGCCTTGGCTGGCCAAGCCAGAGCAGCTACGCAACGCCGGCCTGGCATTGGGCCAGGACTACCCGCTGCCGGTGGTCGACCATGCCAGCGCACGCGCCAGCACGCTCCAGCGTTACGCGGTCGCTTTGGTGGCGCAGTAGTCCCGGATCAGGGCCAGCAACTCGTCTTCCGAATAGGGCTTGCCCAGATAATGGTCGACACCGAGCTCCTCTGCGTGGTCACGGTGCTTCTGGGCAATGCGCGAGGTGATCATGATCACCGGCAAGTCCTTGAGTTGCGCATCAGCGCGAATATTGCGCACCAGATCAAAGCCGTCCATGCGCGGCATTTCGATGTCCGACAGCACCACCGCCGGCTTTTCCTCGCGCAACTTTTCCAGCGCGTGCAAACCATCGTTGGCCAGGGTAACGCGGAAACCTTCGCGCTTGAGCAGGCGCTGGGTCACGCGGCGCACCGTAATCGAATCATCCACCACCAACACCAGAGGCAACTGATCGCCCAGTTGCGCGGCCATGGCAGTGCCGACCGGCACCGGCGCTGCCGCTGCTGCACCGGCCAGCGGCAGCGCCGCAGCTTGCATGGAGCGGGCCGCATCGCCATACACCGCAGCCAGTGCCACCGGGTTGTAAATCAGCACCACAGCGCCCGAGGCCAGCACCGACATGCCGGCCAAACCTGGCAGGCGCGACAACTGCGGCCCCAGATTCTTCACCACCACTTCGCGGTTACCCAGGACTTCATCCACATGCATGGCCAGCCGCTGACCAGCGCTGCGGAACACCGCCACCGCCAGATTCTTTGCCGTCGCCTCCTGGCTGCATCCGGATATTTGCAGCAAGGCGCCAGCCCAGAAAAACGGAATTTGCTCCGCACCGCTGGTATAGCTGGACTGGGCATAAGCAGCTTGCACCACTTCCTGCGGCACGCGCAGCACAGTTTCCATCAGGTTTGATGGAACCCCCAGAGTAAAGCTACCAACCCGCAACATCACCACCTGCGTCACCGCCGTGGTAAGGGGCAACACCAGACGGAAGGTGGTGCCCTTGCCCGGCTCGGTGCTGGTATCGACCCGGCCACCAAGCGCATTCAACTCCGAGATCACCACGTCCATGCCAATGCCACGACCGGCCAGTTCGGTCACATGGTCCGCGGTCGAGAAGCCCGGCATGAACAGCAGATTGGCAGCCGCAGCCACTGACAACACCTCGTCCGGGCCAATCAACTTGTTGGCAATGGCTTTGGCACGGATTTTGTCCAAGCGCAGCCCTCCGCCATCGTCCGACATGGACACCGAGATGTCATTGCTTTCCTGCTGCACCTGGATGGTGATGACGCCGACCGCTGGCTTGCCGGCCGCAGCGCGGCCTGCGGCATCTTCGATGCCATGGGCCACCGCGTTGCGCAAAATGTGTTCGAAGGCCGGCGTCATGCGGTCCAGGATGCCGCGGTCCATCTCAATAGAACCGCCAACGATGTCCAGGCGCACCTGCTTGCCGGCTTCCTTGCCGGCCTGGCGCACGACGCCGTACAGACGATCGGAAATGCCGTCGAATTCAACCATGCGGGTACGCAGCAGATCGCGCTGCAGCTCGCGTGTCTGCCGCCCCTGGGCCACCAGGTCATCTTCGGCGCCATCAACAATGCGCAGCAGATTGCGCTGCACCGTGGCCACGTCATTGACGGACTCGGCCATCATGCGGGTCAATTCCTGAACCCGGGTAAAACGGTCGAACTCCAAGGGGTCAAACGACTGGGCGGTTTCCTTGGTTTGCGCCAGACGCGACTGCATTTGGGACTCCGCCTGCAATTCAATGTCACGCAGCTGCGCGCGCAGGCGGTCCAGATTGCCATGGAGTTCGCCCAGCGAACCCAGCATTTGGGAAATCCGGCCATCCAGGCGCGCGCGGCTGATCATCACTTCACCGGCCTGGTTCACCAGCCGGTCCAGCAATTGCGAGCGCACACGCACCGACTGCCCCGACAAGTTGCGTGCCGGCTGCGCCAATGGTGCCGGCATGGCCAGCTTGATCTGCTGCGCCTTCAGCGCCTCCAGCTTGGCCGGCAGCCCCGGCACAACAGCGCTCGGGACCGGTGCGTCAGCCACGGCAGACACGGCGGTGTCGGCCTCGGATGCCAGTGCCTGCGCGTCTTCCGGGGGATTGCACAAGGCATCAAAACTTGCCTGCAAGTCATCAAAGCGCGACAGCAGCGGCTCCAGTTGCACGGCCTGCAGCCCGTCCTGGCCCAGCTCTTCGATACCGGACTCCATGCGGTGGGCCATTTCCCCCAGGCGCATGGCCCCGGCCAGGCGTGCGCTGCCTTTCAGCGTATGCAAGGTCCGCAGCACTTCGGCACGCGAATGGCTCTGCGCGGGCGCGTCAATCCACTGGCGCAAGGCGGCACCCAAGGTCGGCAGCAACTCCTGTGCTTCTTCCTGGAAAATCGGGAACAGGTCCGGATCCAGATGGTCATGCGCGTCGATTTCGTCACTGTGCCGCTGTACATAGCGCAGTGGTGCCGCCGCCACCGTCAGTGCGGCACTGGCTGGTGCGGGGGCTGGTGCTGCCGGCTCAGCTTCTGGCTCAGGCGAGGCGTCATACAGCGCATCCAGATCCAGGTCATCCAGGCCCTCCGGGTCGCCCAATTCGGCATACCGCTTATCTTCCGCAGGCGCCGGGAAATCGGTATCAATGATCTGCTGCAAGTCCTGCAGCACGCCGGGATGGCCTTCCTTCAGGAACCCCGCCGCAAACTGGTGCAACAAGCGGCGAATGTCTTCTGCCGAATTGTTGAACACTTCAGCAAAATGCGCACTGCCCTGGTTGTGCAACTGCACGTGCTGCAACGCATGCTCCAGCAAACGGGCTTCCTGCGATAAGGCCTTGAAACCCACCGCCGCTGAACTGCCCAGCAGCGAATGCGCCAACGCCACACTGGCCCCGGGAACCGGCTGGTGCCATTCCAGCGCCCATTCGCTCAGCTCGGTCTGCAGCCGACGCGACCACTCATCGGCCTCATTCAGGTACACGTTGTAGAACGGAATACTCAGCCGCAAATCGCCAATCACCTTGACCGACTCTTCCGCATCCTCGTCTACTTCCGCCGCCTCTGCTTCCACAGCTTGCGCCGCGCCTGCAACTGCAGCCGCTGCAACCGGCGCCGTTTCAAGAAGGGCTAGAGACTCCGGCGGCGCGAGGGATTCTGGCTCTGGCTCTGGCTCTGGCTCTGGCTCTGGCTCTGGCGCAATCGGTTGCACCACAGCATCCAGAAAATCCAACGCAATCGGTTCGCTGTGGATGGATTCGTCAACGGCCGCCGGTTGCGTCTCACCCAGGTCGCCAAAGTCAAAATCACCCAGCTCAATCGGAGCTTGCGACAGTGCATCCGCAACATCGTGCACGGAAGACTGCAGGTCCGCCATCGACGCGGAACGGGTCGACTCAAAATCAGGCAGCGACTCCAGGGCACCGGGTCCGCTGGCATCAAATACCTGGGTTGGAGCAAAGTCGCGTGGGCCGGAGTCCTCGCCAAAATCCAGGACATCGGCCAGATCGAGTGTCCAGCGGTCTTCGTCGGCGCTGCGCGCCTGCGCTTCTATGTCCGCCTGCGATTCCGAAACTTCAAGCACTTGCGGCTGGGTCGACGCCGGCACCGGCACATCCAAATCGAGATTGTTCGCCAGCCGGGTGGATTCAAAATCCTGCACCGGCAGCATTTCCTCCGGCGCATCGGGCAGTGCCAACTCGGCCCGCAGATTGCGCGCAGGAACCCCAGCGGCCATGTCCAGCTGGGTGCCGGCAAAATCCGCATGCAGCGCTGGTTCTGCCGCTTCAGACAGCAGCAGCTCGGCTTCTGCTTCTGCTTCTGCTTCTGCTTCTGCTTCTGCTTCTGCTTCTGCTTCTGCTTCTGGTTCGGCTTCTGGTTCTGGTTCTGGTTCTGGTTCTGGGACTGGTTGCGGCTCAGGCACAGAGACCGGTAGCGGCACCACGGCAGCGACTGCGGCCAACGCCTGCGGCTCATCCTCCGCCTGCGGCAGGTGCGCCAGCGCAGCGCCTGGCCCTTGCAAGGGCAGCATCACACGCTCCAGGCGCAGGGCATCCGAAGACTTGCGGAAATCGGCGGCACTCCAGCGCTCGGCCTGGTCATTGGCCACGTCTTCAATCCAGCGGCCAAACGCCTGCATGGCCTGACTGGCAAGGGTAATCAGCGAGTCACTGGCCGGCTTTTGTTCCGCCAGCCAGGCATTGAGCAACTGCTCGAACGACCAGGCAGCCTCACCGAACTCATTCAAGCCCACCATGCGGGCACTGCCCTTAAGGGTATGGAAGGCGCGACGCAAAGTGGTTTGTTCCGCCAGATTGGCCGGATCGGCGGCCAGTTCGCGTGCCGCTGTCAGCCCCTTGATGACTACTTCGCGCGCCTCCTCCAGGAAGATGTCCCGCAAATCGTCTTCCGATTCGTCGTCTTCGTCTTCGGCGGCCGCAGCTGCGGCCATGGCGGGCACGGGTGCCGGCATGGCGACCGGTTCTGACGCCGGCGCAACGACAGGCGCAGGCGCAGGCGCAGATGCAGATGCAGATGCAGACACAGATGCTGCAGGTGCGGGCGTTGGTGCAGGCTCCGCTATCGCTACAGGTTCTGGCACCGCCATAGGCAGCTCGGCGCTGGGCTCCGCCTCTTGCGGCAGCGGCAGCGCCTGCGCAGGGGCCACCTCTGGCGCGTCGGCCGCCGCCTGCAACTGGGCCCGCTCGCGCCCCATCAGGGGCTTGAATTCACCCTGCTCCTCGTCATACACAAACAGCTTTTTCGCCATCGCACGCTGGTAACTCAGCATGTCGATCAACAAACCCAGGGCGCCCAGACTGCCGCCGAGTTTCTCGAAAATGCCACTGCGTGCCGATTCGACATCTATCTTGTCAACCAGCATCTGCTCCACGCTGGCGCGCATGCGCAGCGTTGCCAAGGCCGGCTGGTCCATGCCGAGCACCGAGAACACACCACGCATCTGCGCCAGGCGGCTTGGCACTTCGTGCAAAGGCGCAGTGTCTTCCGGGTTGCGGAAGAACAGGTCGAGCGACTTTTCCACATCCGCCAGCGAAGCGCGCAACTCATCGACCACGCTGCCCATGGTCTGGCGGTCGCTGACGCGGCGGTACAGCTCCTCCATCCAGCCTTCCAAAGGCTCGGGCTCACCTCCGGCACGCACCTTTTGCAAGCGCATGGCCAGACGACCGCCACGCTCGGCCATATGGCTGTCGGTGGGGTCCATGTCTTCGTAGGCGGCTTCCAGGTACAAAATGGCGGTGGCCACTTCCATGGCCACGGCCGCCGACGGCGGGGCGCCGGAACGCAGCACACCGTCAATCGTCGCCTGCAAGGCCTGCGCCAGGGATCGGCTCTCCGGATGCAGCTTCACGACGGAGTCGGCCACCGCCGTGAATTGCTCGCCCACCACTTTCAGCCGGTTGGCATCGCCACCGGCCAGCGCAGACCAGGTTTCCGCTGCCGCTGCTATGCGCTTGCGGGCCAGACTTAATTGCGCCGGGTCAAAGCGGCCAAATTGCACCGTCTGGTAATCCACCACCCGGCCGGGCGCAAAAGCGTAGGCGGCGCGCACCGCTGTCAGCGCCGGAGCCGGCTGATCGGCGCGCGGAACCGCCTGCCAGCAATAGAACAACAAGTCATTGGCAAGCCGCTCGGAAGGGGCAGTTTCTCCCTTGGCCAGGCTGGCGTACTGCTGCAGAATGCGCGACGCCGTGCGTTTGGTGTAGATATCTGCCGGCAACAAGCCCAGCCCCATGGCCTCGAAGTAGGCCGCAGAAATTGCCCAAAAACTGTGGCAATCGGGGATAGTCTGCGCCGCCGCCAGGCCCAGACAAAAACGCGACACCAGCGTAGCCGCCTTGCTGTCGGCCGTTTTGACAATTTCCAGCACCGATTTGTCCATGCGCGCGCGCACTTCCGGGGCATAAGGCAGGCCCTTGGTATCGGCGCTCAGCGCAATCGGCAGCCAGCGCCAGCGCAGCGGCCACAGGTCGGCCGGGTGGATGCGCTCGGCGCCACTGAGTTCCATGACGGCGCGGTACTGCGGAAACAAAGCCACCGGCGAAGCCTGCTTGCCTTTGAGCACGCCTTCCAGGTATTCCGCCAGCGCAAACCCGGCGCGCTCAACCGTAGCCGCCGCCTCCTCGCTGCAGCGCTCCGGATGCTGCAAAAATTTTTGCACCACCGCTTCCATGCCACGCAACACGCCGGCCGGGGCCGGCATGCCGACCATTTCCAGGGCGCCTACGGCCTGGTGCAATTGCTGGCGTGCCACCCGCAGATGACTGGTGTCGAGTTCGGTCAGTTCGGAGCCGCGCGCCATATCGGCGTCACGCACAAAACGGCGCAAAGCCTTGGTAGCGCCGTCGAGCGACTTGTGCAACTCGTCCAGCACCCAGGCCAGCGGGCCCAGGTCATTCACCACCTGCTCGCTGTCAACAGGAGCGTCAAGTTTCAATGACATGAGGTCGGTCTTTCCGCTTTACGCGTTTTGAATGGAGGCTCGACGGGCAGGCTCAGCCGATCTTGAAACGGGACACCGACTGGCGCAACTCCTCCGCCATGCGAGAAAGTTCCCGCACCTGACCGGCAGTAACGCGGGTACCTTCTCCGGTTTGTTCGGTCACGGCGAAAATGTGCTGGATGTTGTCAGCCACCACGTTCGCCAGGCCGGCCTCGCGCGACGCGGAATTCGAAATCTGTTCAATCAGGTCCGCCACGCGGCGTGACACGCGGTCAATTTCCGACAGCGCAGTACCCGCGTTATCGGACAGTTTGGCACCTTCCACCACGCCCTGCGTGGAACGCTCCATAGCGCCGATGGCGTCCTGCGTATCGGTTTGAATGGCTTTCACCAGGGCCGCAATCTGGCGCGTCGCGTCACCAGAACGCTCAGCCAGCCGCTGCACTTCTTCCGCCACCACCGAGAAGCCGCGACCGGCTTCACCGGCGGAAGCCGCCTGAATGGCGGCGTTCAAGGCCAGCACGTTGGTCTGTTCGGTAATGTCGGAGATCAGCTCGGTGATTTCACCAATTTCCTGGGACGACTCGCCCAGCCGCTTGATGCGCTTGGAAGTGTCTTGAATCTGGTCACGAATGGCGTTCATACCGCCGATGGCGTTCTGCACCGCCGTCAGACCGGATTCGGCAGCCTGCAAGGACTGGCGCGCAACCCGGGCAGACTCCTGCGCCTGGGTCGACACTTCGTTGATTCGGCCCGCCATTTCCACCACGGCCCTACCGGTTTCACGAATTTCATGCAACTGCTCGTTCGATGCCGCCAGCAGTTCGGTGGAAGTGGCATCCACATCGGCCGTGGTTTGCGCCACCCGCGCCGCCGTGTTCTGCACGTTGGACACCAGCGAACGCAACTCTTCCACCGTGTAGTTCACCGAGTCGGCAATGGCGCCGGTAATGTCTTCGGTCACTGTGGCTTCCTGTGTCAGGTCGCCTTCGGCCACGGTCTGCAACTCGTTCATCAAACGCAAAATCGCCGCCTGATTGGCATCGTTCACACGCTTGGCCTCTTGCTCCTGTTGCTGGGCCGACTGGCGTTGCGCTTCGGCGTGCACCTGGCGTTTGCGGCTGTCCTGCAACTGCACGAAGGAAAGTCCGCCAGCAGACAGCAGCGCCAGCAGGGCCGCTACCACCAGCACCGCCAGTGAGCCGCCGTCAATGCCGGTTTGACCGGCCAGCTTGCCCTGCAATTCTTCCAGGTTGCGGCGCAGCGGTTCACTGTCAGAAATAATGGCGCTCTGTGCCTCGCGCGCCGCCACCAGGCCCTGCAAGTTACTCAAAATAGCACCGGCCTTGGTGCGGGTGTCCTCGTACAGCTTAATCAGCGCCTCGACCTGCTCACGCGTGGTGGCGTCTTTGGGCGGGCTGATGTGCAGATCGGCGCTGCCATTGAGCAAGCCATCGGAAATTTCCTTGAAGGTATTCAAGTCCTTGCCCAACAGAAAAACCGCCTCCGGGCTCACACCTTCGGAGGTCAGGAATTCATTGGAAGACTTGCCAATGCGCTGCGTCAGCATCACCAGCTGCCCCACTGCCGACACTTCCAACGCCGGTGCGTTTTGCTGCAGCTTCATGGACGAGATGGTCTCGGCAATTTCCAGCAAGTCGGAGGACTGGCGGTTGATCACCCGCAGCGAAGCACCGATCTGCGTCAGGATCTGCTGCTGTCCCATGATCGCCTTGGCATGCTTTTCCGCCCGGTCTACCAGAGGAATCACCTTGTCCAGTTCCGGCTTGTAGCCGTCGCCCAGGGCGCTCAGGTGCAAGGCATCGTCACCGCTTTGCAGGCCACGCGTGGTTCGGGCCAGCACGCCCGCACTGTCCGCCACGTCGGGGAAGGCCTGCGCACTACCCGTCAAAGCCTGCGACACCGACTTCGCCAGGCGCTGGGATTGCATCAGGGACTGGCCGGTGGCACCGAGTTGCTGCGCCACCCGGTCCGACTGATTCAGAGCAATAATGGTCACGCCGGCCAGCAATATCAGCGACAGGCCCAGCACCGCGCCCAGCAGCCGCTGGTGTTGCTCCACCGTTCGCGAACCCAGCAGCGGCACGCTGACCAGATCGGCCGCCTGCGCCTTGGCAGGCTCCTCGGTCCCGGCCAACGGGGCCGACATGGTGCGAGGCTCCACGGCAATCGTGGAACGTGCGGCGATTTGTGTTGTCGCACTGGCGTCGGCACCCTCATCACCAAAGCGCGAATCCTCGTCGGACTGACTCGGTTTTTTGGAGAACACGTTCTTGATTTTGTCAATCACATACATGGTGGGCACCTGGGTTGGAACTAAGCCGAAATACTTAAAAACTGGGGGGACTGCGCCAATGATCGCAAATTGATCTCCTGCCAGGCGACCCCGTCAACATCCACAAACTGGTTGCCGAAATAACTCGGCGCATTGTCCGCCGGCGCTGCGGTCGACACGAATGCATCACTGCCGCGCAAGCCCACCAGGGACTCAATTTGCAGTGCGCAATTCACTTCCAGCAGCGCGTTGAACGTGACGACGCTGAACTCGCTCGGCTGCACTGTGGGCGACGGGCGTTCCCGCCCACCATCCATGGCGACAAACGCGGCAAGGTCCACCACCCCCAACAAACTCCCCCGGACATTGAGCACACCCAGGAACCAGTCCTTCGCGTAGGGCACTGGCTGCAGATTGGAAAACGGAAAAATTTCGCCCGCCTGGCCCAGCGGCAACAAATAATTCTGCCCGCTTGCCGTGACTGCCAGCCACGCCACGGACATGCCTTCAGACTGCGCCGTCTGCAAACGCGCCGCCAGGCGCGCCTGAAGATCCCGTAATGCTTCGCGATTGGCCATTGCTGACGGTTAACCCAATGCTTTGATTTTTGCGAACAACTCGCCCGCATCGACCGGTTTGGTTATGTAGTCACGTGCCCCCTGGCGCATGCCCCAGACCCGGTCGGTTTCGAGGTTCTTGCTGGTGCACAAGATAATCGGGATGTCGGCGTATTCCGGCGTCCGGTTGATCGAGCGGGTCAGCTGGAATCCATTTTGTCCGGGCATCACCACGTCCATCAGAATCAAATCCGGCTTGTCTTCGCTCAATCGCTTGAAGGCATCGTCGGCATTACCGGCACTGCGCACGGCATAGCCATTTTTCTGGAGCAAGTCCGTCAGGAACATGGTCTCCGTTTTGGAATCATCGACAATGAGCACCTTGTGGATGGCCATCAAACATCTCCTTGCTAAACTGCGCCGAACTGCTGCACGGCTTGCAGCAGTTGCTCTTTGGTAAAAGGTTTGGTCAGGTAATCCTGGGCCCCGGCCATGCGCCCGCGGGCTTTGTCAAATACGCCGTCCTTGGACGACAGCATGACAACGGGTACTGACGCAAACTTTTCATTGCGCTTGATGATGGCACAGGTCTGGTACCCATCCAGACGCGGCATCAAAATGTCGCAAAAAATTAGATTGGGCTGGTAGTCGTTGACTTTGGACAAGGCATCGAAGCCATCCTCCGCCAGCAATACCTCGTGCCCCCCCTGCTTCAGGAAAATTTCGGCGCTGCGGCGAATGGTATTGCTATCGTCCACCACCAAAACTTTAAAGACTCTCTTATCTGCACTCACGGATCTTTGCTCCTCTGCTGAACAGTCGCACTGAAAGTCGATCTTGTGTTCCGATTACGCGCAAACGGGATTAAAGCTGCACCATTTCAAAATCTTCCTTGCGGGCACCGCACTCGGGGCAAGTCCAATTCATGGGAACGTCCGTCCAACGCGTGCCTGCTGGGATTCCATGGTCCGGGGCGCCCAAAGCCTCGTCATAAATCCAACCGCATATCAAGCACATCCAGGTATTTTTATCAGTCACAGCTTAAGGGGCCTTCGAATAGAATGCAACGATTGTATAGAGGCTATACAACACTTGCCCGCCCAAAAAGTGCCATCCTGCGCGATGGTGGGCAAAGAAAATGGCTACCAAATGACCGCATCTCCCACCCCGCATCCTGAAGAAGACCCCCTTGACGAAGGCCCCAGCGCCTGCGTGATGGTGTTCAATGCCAGCGACCCCTGTGGCGCCGCCGGAATCACGGCGGACATGATGGCCATTGCGTCGGTGGGTGCGCATGCGCTGCCGATCGTTACCGGCGCCTACATCCGTGACACCTCAGAGGTGTTTGACCATTTTTCTATGGATGATGAAGCCGTCACCGAACAGGCACGGGCCGTGCTCGAGGACATCCAGGTGCAGGCCATCAAGGTTGGCTTTGTCGGCAGCCCGGAGAACCTCAGCGCGATCGCCGAAGTCGCCTCGGACTACGCTGAAGTGCCGCTCATCACCTACATGCCTGACCTGTCCTGGTGGCGTGAGGACCAGATCGACATCTACCAGGATGCCTGCTGCGAATTGTTGCTGCCCCAGACCACGGTGTTGGTTGGAAACCACAGCACCCTGTCGCGCTGGCTGCTGCCTGACTGGAGCGCCGAACGCAACCCCAGCGCTCGCGACATTGCCATCGCCGCCAATGCCTATGGCGTGGGCTACACCCTCGTCACAGGAATTCCGCTGCCCGACCAGTTCATCGACAACCAGCTGTGCTCGCCAACAACGCTGCTGTGCTCACACAAATACGAACGCTTTGAAGCCGTGTTCTCGGGTGCTGGGGAAACCCTTTCGGCGGCCCTGACCGCGCTGATTGCGAGCGAAACCGAACTCGGCGAAGCGGTCGGCGAAGCCCTCAGTTACCTGGACCGCTGCCTCGACAGCGGCTTTCGCCCCGGCATGGGCAATGTGGTGCCCGACCGCCTTTTCTGGGCCCAGCCCGACGAAGACGAAGAAGAAGACGCCCAGGAATCCAGCTTTGAAATTTCTCCCAACGATACCCGTCACTAACCATGTCCACCGATCGCAACCAGACTCTTTTTGACCGCGCCCGCCAAGTAATTCCCGGCGGCGTCAATTCCCCCGTACGCGCCTTCAAGGCGGTTGGCGGCACCCCGCGTTTCATCAAGCGCGCGCAAGGCGCCTACTTCTGGGACGCCAACGACCAGCGTTATATCGACTACATCGGCTCCTGGGGTCCGATGATTCTGGGCCATGGCCACCCGGCGGTCCTGGAAGCGGTGCAAAAAGCGGCACTGGAAGGTTTTTCCTTTGGCGCGCCGACGGAGCGCGAAGTCGAATTGGCGGAAGCCATCCTGCAGCGCGTGCCGAGCCTGGAAATGGTGCGCCTGGTCAGCTCCGGCACCGAAGCCGGCATGAGCGCGATCCGTGTCGCACGCGGCGCCACCGGACGCAGCAAGATTATCAAGTTTGAAGGCTGCTACCACGGCCACGCGGACGCCCTGCTGGTCAAGGCCGGCTCCGGTTTGGCCACCTTTGGCAACCCGACCAGCGCCGGTGTGCCGCCCGAAGTGGTGCAACACACGCTGGTGCTCGAATACAACCACCTGCAGCAGCTGGAAGAGGCCTTTGCCTTGCACGGCAAGGAAGTCGCCTGCCTGATCATCGAGCCGATTGCGGGCAATATGAATTTTGTGCGTGCCAGCGTGCCGTTCATGAAGCGCTGCCGCGAGCTTTGCACGCAATACGGAGCGGTGCTGATCCTGGACGAAGTCATGACCGGCCTGCGCGTTGCCTATGGCAGCGCCCAGAGCGTGTTTGCGCGCGACATCCCTGGCTTCGAGCCCGATATGACGGTGCTGGGCAAGGTGATTGGTGGCGGCATGCCGCTGGCTGCGTTTGGCGGCAAGCGCGCGCTGATGGAACAGCTGGCGCCCTTGGGCCCGGTGTACCAGGCCGGCACCCTGTCTGGCAATCCGGTGGCCACGGCCTGCGGCTTGGCCACTCTGCAAGAAATCGGCAAGCCCGGTTTTTACGAGGACCTGGGCCGCAAGACTCAGGCGCTGGTCAGCGGTTTGTGCCAGGCTGCCAGCGCGGCGGGCATTCCGTTCTGCGGTGATAGCGAGGGTGGGATGTTTGGCTTTTTCCTGTTTCCGGAATTGCCGCAGAACTACGCGAAGGTGATGACTACTAACAATAGCCAGTTCAATACGCTGTTCCATGGCTTGCTTGAGCGCGGTGTCTATATTGCACCGGCTTTGTACGAAGCTGGGTTCATGAGTGCGGCACATACAGACGCTGACATTGCCGAAACGGTGGCCGCCGCGGCAGATATCTTCAAGCGCTTGTAAGTTCGCGGGCCCACAGGGGGGCTTTGGCCCCTCTGCCCCCTGCTGTTTTGGTTCGCGCTGCGTTGCGTTGCGCGCTTGCTTGTGTTTTCTACCTCCCGCTTTATCGGTTCGCGTTGCGTTGCGCGCCTGCTTTTGTCCTTCCCCGGCTGGGGCGTTGGTTCGCGTTGCGTTGCGCGCCTGCTTTTGTCCTTCCCCGACTGGGGCGTTGGTTCG
>CAIUDG010000097.1 GCA_903897925.1 uncultured beta proteobacterium
CAGCCCAAAGCAGTCACCCACCGTGACAATCCCGGCGAGTTTCCACGCAACGTGACGAACGAAGGCGGGCCTATGTTGTTGATAAATAATGGTTTTCACCCCCTGTTAATCCATAGGTCCCTGGTTCGAGCCCAGGTCGAGGAGCCAAATGATTGCAAGCTACTGAGCGGCTTGCAGCGAATATGCCCACTCACAAGTGGGCATTTTTATTTCTGGGGCATTTTTGTTTGTGGCGTTGATAGCCGTGTAGCCACTGCGTAGCCACCAGCACATGTTTGTATACCAATAACGCCTATCGCATCGCCCCACTGCTATTGCAAAAAAATAGGCTTACTCCAGCTAGCCAGGCAAACGCCCCTCACGCCCACAACAGCGGCAACTGCGCACATTGCGCTGGGTCCGCAGGTCCATGCCTGAACATTTCCACCGGGGGGACCCGAATTAAGGCTTCGGCCTGCGCGATGCTCCCGCCTAGCCATTGGTCCCAATCGGCAGGTGCAAGCGGCACCACGGCCCGTTTGTCTTGCTGGTCAGGTGGCAGCTTGGGGTCTGGCTTGTGCATGAGGCCCAGCAGCGGGTGGCCGTCGCAGTTTTGCGTAATCATGGAATAGCTAGGCACTACTTCGCCGGTTGCAGGGTCGGTCCACTCGGACCAAATACCGGCCAAGGCCCAGGCTTCGCCATCAGCAGGCCAAAAGCGCCACCAGATATTTTTTCCCGTACCCCAATACGGTTCATCGTACGAATTGGCAGGGATGATGCACCGCTGCCCACGTGCCCAGGCTGTCCGGTAGGTGGGCGCTGTGGCAAGGCGTTCACGGCGGGCATTGTTGGTGCTCATGCGCTGGCCGTTTGGCAGCGTGGGAACGGTGCTTTTGGCGCTGGGCGGGATCAGGCCCCACTGTGCTACCAGGGCGCGGCCAGGCACCACTATAGGCCCGGGCTTGCCTGGTGCCACGCTGGCGGCATAGTTGCCAACCGGAGCACCCACCGCGAAGCGCATAGAGATTTTCTCGGGACCGCTGGGCGCGTACAGATTGCACATGGTTCGACTAAGTATTCAAGCGCTTCCCTGTTGCATATTTCGCATAGCAGTCACAGGCCCACAGACTCACAGACTTGATCCGGTTGAAGAAGCCAGCTTGAACATTGCCACTGTTTGCACCTGGTCTTGCGCTTGGCTCTTCAGGCTTGAGGCGGCGGCGGCTATTTCTTCCACCAACGCTGCATTCTGTTGTGTCACGCTATCCATCTGCTTGATAGCATCACCCACTTGCGAAACGCCAAGACTTTGCTCGCTGCTGGATGCACTGATTTCGCCCATGATCTCCGTCACACGGCGAATACTGCTCACCACTTCAAGCATGGTTTCTCCCGCCTTATCAACCAGCACGCTGCCCTGCTCTACACGTTGCACACTGGTGTTGATCAGTGTCTTTATCTCTTTGGCGGCGTCAGCACTGCGCCCGGCCAGCGATCGAACTTCACTGGCGACAACGGCAAAACCGCGGCCCTGCTCGCCCGCGCGGGCAGCTTCCACGGCTGCATTCAGCGCCAAGATATTGGTCTGAAAAGCAATGCCATCGATAACGCTGATGATGTCGCTGATCTTGCGGCTGGACTCGTTGATGCCCTTCATCGTTTGAACCACCTGCCCGACTACTTCACCACCCGATATCGCCACATTGGACGCGCTCTGCGCAAGCTGATTCGCCTGCCGCGCGCTTTCGGCATTTTGACTCACGGTAGTGCCCATCTGCTCCATCGAGGCAGCAGTTTGTTCCAGCGCACTAGCCTGCTGCTCCGTGCGGGCACTGAGGTCGTTGTTTCCGTGGGCTATTTCGGCGCTGGCACTAGCAACACCTTCCGAGCCCCGCCTCACCTTGCCAACGACATCAGCCAAACCGGCCCGCATGCGTTCCATCGACGCAAGCAGACTCGTAGCAGGACCACTGACCGCAATGGCCATACTCAGGTCACCTGATGCGATCAGATTGACCACCTCGGAGGCGTACTGCGGCTCCCCGCCCAACTGGCGCTGAATCGAACGAAACAAGACCGCCCCCAGGCCCGCCATAAGCACAATCAGCACGCCGCCAATCGTCAAATACTTGTAGGCATAGGACATAAACGCTGCGTCAAGATCATCAATGAAAACACCGTTTCCAACCACCCAATTCCAAGGTTCAAAGCGAACTGCCCCAAGCAGCTTAGGCACCGGCTTTTTTGTACTGTCGCCAGGGCGCGCCACGTAGGCAATCATGAAAACGCGATCCGCTTTCGCGAGACCGTCGGCATAGACATCGGAGGTCATCCTCCCGTCCGACGTCATAGAGCCCTTGTCAAGCTTGCCAATGCGGCTTTGGTCTGCATGGACCAACATCTTGTTATCCATCGTCCGGACGAATAAATAATCATCGCCATGGTGAAGACCGGCAAGCGCCTCCTTGGCCTGATTTTGCGCATCCTCCCGGCTGAGCTTGCCGCTGGCCTCCAGCGCTTGGTAACGTTCCAACACACCACGGCTAAGCAGCGCAACCTTGTAGATTTCTTCCTGGCGGCTCTCATACAGATTTTGGCGCAACGCATATAGGCCATATGCGCTGCACAGCACGACACCA
Organism: uncultured beta proteobacterium; assembly: GCA_903897925.1. Classification (GTDB taxonomy): domain Bacteria; phylum Pseudomonadota; class Gammaproteobacteria; order Burkholderiales; family Burkholderiaceae_C; genus Allorhodoferax. The sequence goes on from CAIUDG010000097.1 coordinate 2,622, forward strand.
CTGAGCGCCGCTGCAATGAGGAAAAAAATTCGATGACGCAATTTCATAGGAGATCCCCTCATGAAGCCGATCAGTTTCTATGAGCTTTCACGATAGCGCACTTTGTCTACACGGACGCTAGGCGTTTCCACCTACAACGAAAGTGAACTCCCTACGCAACGGTCAAGCATGGCGACATGGTGGCAAAAAAATATCCCAATAGTCCGGCCACCGTGCCTGCACAAACTCACTCCTATGGGGGATGGCGCAGGCAACATCCGCTAGCTAGAATTTCCGCCTTCTGCTGTATAGCGACTACGACTACAACTACAACTTTAAACATGAACTTCAAATCAATACCGCAAACCATTCCCCTGGGTGTTTTGGCCATCGCCGCATTTCTCGCAATGCCCGCGCTGGCAGCTCCGAGCAACGGTTTTGGCATCAATGGCGGTTACGTTTCCACCTCCCGGGATTGCGGCGGTTGCAGCGCAAACAACTCCAGCGGCTTCACGCTTGGCATTGATTACCAATTTGCCATTTCCGAGCGGCTGTCCATCAGTCCTTTCCTGCAGTCGTCATCGGAAACCAGTTCTGCCGCCTCGGGCATCACCATCGGACACGGCGTCGGCGGCGCTGAACTGCGCTATTGGTCGGGCAATGTATTTACCGGGGTGCACCTGGCCGAATATTCGGAAGTCGGCGTCAGTGGTCCATTTGCCATCGGTGGCACCGGTCTTGGTGCAGGTGTCGTTGTGGGCTGGGAAAGCCCCAACAATGGTCTCTATTACATGGGGCAATTAGATTCTGCAACGGTACGCTATTCCGGTATCAGAGACATTGGACTGACAGGCTTTCGCCTGAGTGCCGGATACCGCTTCAAATAGCGCTGCGGCGCCAGATAACGATGGCTGACTATGGCGCCTCAGCAACGTTCTTCACCGCCGACCAGGCTCCATCAGGCTGCCAACCCGCCACCCAGGCCGGCAGCTGGTCGGCCGGCATAGGCCGGGCAATGCCATAGCCTTGTGCCAAAGCACAGCCCAGTTGCAGCAGCATGGTGCCGTGCGCCACGGTCTCCACGCCTTCGGCAATCACCTCGCGCTTGAACGCTGCGGCCAGCCCGATAATGCCTTCCAGAATCGCCAGGTCATCGGCGTCGTCAAGCATGTCGCGAACAAAACTCTGGTCGATTTTTATCTGCGATGCACGCAAATTTTTCAGGTAGGTAAGTGACGAATAGCCGGTGCCAAAATCGTCCAGTGCAAACTTCACGCCGAAGTGCGCACAATCCTCAATCACCTGCGACACATGCGCCATATCGGCCAATGCGCTAGTCTCCAGCACTTCCAGCTCCAGCTGGGCTGGATTGACTTGGGGGTGCTGTGCCAGCAGATGTTTCAAGTGTTCTACAAAGTCGAGTTGCTGCAATTGGCGCGCACTCAGATTGACACTGACCGCCAGCACCAGCCCTGCCGCTTGCCACTGCTCCATTTGTTTCAGCGCGGTATCAATCACCCAGTCGCCCAGCGCCATGATGATGTCGTCGTCTTCAATGACCGGCAGAAATGCCGCCGGCGACAACAGGCCGCGCTCCGGATGCTGCCAGCGAATCAGCGCTTCTGCGCCTATCACCTGGCCGCGCCGCATATTCACCTTGGGCTGATAGTGCAGCACGAACTCCTGCAGCGCCAGGGCTGCACGAATCCGGTCAATACTCTCGCGGCGGCTGCGTATCGCGCGGTTGTGTTCCGCGTCGAACACGTAATAGCGGTTCTTGCCGGCCTGCTTGGCCTGGTACATGGCCTGGTCCGCCTGGCGCAGCAACTGGTCGGCATCCAGATCTTCGGACTGCGGGTAGTAAGTGACCCCGATACTTGCAGAAACACACAAGTCGTGCGCATCACAGCGCACCGCCTGTGCTGCATTGAACAGCAGCCGTTCCAGCACCGGCACGCTGTCGGAGGCGCTTTGCAAATCCGGCAACACTGCAACAAACTCATCGCCGCCCAGGCGTGACAGGGTATCGCCTTCGCGCAATGACTCCTTCATCCGGCTGGCGAGCTGCACCAGCAAGCGATCGCCGGCTTCGTGACCATAGCGGTCATTGATCGCCTTGAAGCCGTCGAGGTCGATATAGGCCACCGCAATCAGGGAACGCGTGCGGTTGGCCCGCGATACCGCCTGATGCAAGCGGTCGGCCAGCAAAGTGCGATTAGGCAGTTGCGTCAGCGGGTCGAAATGCGCAATGTGTTCGAGATGGCTTTGGTGTTCCTTCAGGTCGGTGATTTCGTAAGCCAGGCCGATGTAATGCTGAATCACGCCGCGTTCGTCGCGTACTGTGCTGATCGTCAACAGTTCTGCATAGGCTTCACCGTTCTTGCGCCGGTTCCATATTTCTCCGCGCCATTGATCGGTTACTTTCAGCGCGTTCCACATTGCTGCGTAGAACTCCGGCCCCTGGCGACCCGAACTGAGCAGACGCGGATTCTGGCCTATCAACTGTTCCCGGCTGTATCCGGTGATGCGTGTGAATGCGTCGTTGACATCAAGAATCGCGCCGTCCGGATCAGTGATGGAAATACCTTCGTTGGCATGCTGAAAAACGCTGGCTGCCTGGCGCAGACTTTGGTCGGCGCGCTTGCGCTCACGCCGGCTGCGCAACAGCGATCCCGTCATGGACAGCAGCGCCAAACCGGTACCAAAGGCCGTCAGCAGCACGAAGAGGCGGTGGTCGTCCCATACCACCAGCAAGGGCACCCGCTCGTCAAACGGCGGAACGCGCAAGGCCCGCATCAGGCGATCGACCGAGCGGTAGTCGCCCGGAATAGTAAATCCACTGATCATTGCCGCCCGGGCTACGGCTCCATCTTGCGGCAGCGCCAGCACGGCACTGGCAATCTGTCTGGATACGCTCGGTGTCAACCAGGGCATGGCGGCGAGTGCCCATTGCGGATACAGGCGGGTGGAAAGATGGAGCGGGTAGTCCGGCACATCGGGGGCTTGGATAAACGTCAGATCGGACAGCGCAAGCTCGCCCTCCCGCGCCATCTGCTCAATCAGCCCGCTGCGCACAAAAGCGGCATCAACCCGACCGTCCAGCAGGGCGCGAACGGCACTGTCCTGCTGCACCGTTTCCAGCAGCTCAAAGTCGTTCGGCGGAATACCGGCACTGAGTAATTCAAAGGCTTGCGCCTGATAGCCGCCCAGCGATTCGCGCGAACTGGCGGCTATGCGCTTGCCCTTCAGGTCGGCGATGCTGCGAATAGCATGGTTCTGCGCCTGGCGCACGATGACGCCGCCAAAACTGGTCAAGGCCTGCCCCTGTTCCGATTCCACCAGGGTCGCCAGCGGCGAATACAGGTTCTGATCCACCGACACGGCCACATAGTGCGCCGGCTGCGTCAGCACCAAATCAACCCGGCGTGCGCGAATAGCCTGCTCCAACTCGGGATAGTTGTAGGCCTCCAGAATGACGTGGCGCGACGGAATCTGCTGTGCCAGATAGTCGGCCACCGGCTGCCAGCGCTTCAGTGTCTCAGGTTTCGGGCGAAATGCCAGCACACCAAAATGCAGTTCCGGACGCGGCGCTGGTTCTGCGCTGGCGGCCATGGCAAAGCCAGCAAACAGGCAGATCAAAAGCAGCAGCGATTTCTGGCCGACCATCCGTATCCACCGCAGACTCCATTGCATCAATGCAATCTGCTGATCGGAGTTCCCAGGTTCGAGGTCCATATCCTGACTATATCCGCTAGAACAATGGCCAAACCTCAGTGCCTATAAAAAGAGCATGCACTTCGGCACACGCTGCAGCACTCCTACTGCTAGCCGCCTTATGCAGTCTTATGCAGCCTTATGCAGATGCGACGCTGGCAAATATACGGTGATACACAACCCAGGTCCGGCATTGGCAATGCTGAAGCTGCCGCCATGGGCCAGCGCCACCAGCTTGCACAAATACAGGCCCAGACCAACACCACCGTCATCGCGTGCGCGCGCCGCATCAGGCCGGTAAAACGGTTGCGCCAATTGGGACAATTGCGCGGGTGACACGCCGCTACCAAAGTCACGCACACTCAGTTCTACGCCGCGCTGCGGCGTAGCAAACAAACGCAGCACCGGTGCTGGCCCGGCCGCGGCGTTGTGGCGCAAGGCGTTGTCCAACAAATTGCGCAGCAGCAGGCGCATGCGCGCCGGGTCCAGTTGCAGCTGCGGCAGATCAGGCGCCAATTCCAGCTGCACCGCTTGGCCCAGACCGGCCAGCACCTCGTGCGCCAACAGGTTCAGGTCCACCGCCTCACAATGCAATGCCGCATGGCGTGCAGACAGGCGCTCGCTCTCCAGCAGGTCCGTGACCAGATCGCGCATCAGCGCCAGATCGCGCAACAGGGCCATGCGGCTGGCTTGCCATTGCGGGGTCTCCGGCAGCAGTTCGGTATTCAGTCGGGCACGGGTCAGCGGGCTGCGCAGCTCGTGGCTGATAGCCAGCAACAGGCTGCGCTTGGCGTCCAGCATTTGCTGAATATCGGCGGCCATGGTGTTGATGGTGCCGGCCAGCTCACCCAATTCGTCCGGACGGTGGGCATGGCGCACGGCAATGGCCTGGCCAAAATCCCCGGCACCAAAGCGCAGTGCGCCCGCCCGAATATCATCCAGCGGCCGCAGCAGGCGACGCACCCTGCGGTAGGCCAGCGCAATGAATAACAGCAACAGGGACAGCGTGGCCCAGCCAATATAACGCGGCCGCTCATTCCAGACCGCCGAACTCAGGCCGAACTGGATCCGGTGGCCATCTGCTGTCATGCGCTCCAGCAAATGTTCTTCCTGGCTCCAGCGGCTGTTCTCGCGCATCTGCTGCGGCATTTGCGGCTCCAGCGCCTGGCTGCGCCAGTTCACCAGCGGGCCGCTGATCGTCACACGCAAGGGCAAACGCGCCACCAGCGCCTGCGCCCGCTCGACACTGGGCGGGCTGCCTATTTCGGCCGCCAGCCTATCTACGTAGTCCATCACCAGCGGGCGTGCCGCGTCGCGCCAACCCAGGCTCAGCGCATATTGCATGCCGCCCAGAAAAATCGCACTCATGGCCAGGGCCAGCAGCACAAACAAGGCCACCAAACGTACGCGCAGCGAATGCGCCAGGGCATGGCGGGCGCGGCGGTGCCACCTCATGGCGTGCGCTGCAACGCCAGCGTATAGCCAGCGTTGCGCAGGGTTTTAATGCAGTCCAGCGGCTCCAGCTTTTTGCGCAAGCGGCTGATCACAATATCCACGGCGCGGGTCAGCATATCCACCTCGTGGCCGCGCAGGTGGTTCAGGATATCGTCGCGGTTGAATACTTTGCCAGGCTCGGTCGCCAGCAATACCAGCAGGTCGAACTCGGTACTGGTCAGGCCCAGTTGCACGCCCTGGCGCAACACGCTGCGCGTGGGCAGGTCAATCAGCAGTCCGTCAAAGTGCAAGCGTTGCGAGTCAGGTGGCGCCGAAACCACCGGCGACGGCACCCGGCGGCGCAGCACTGTCTGCAGCCGTGCTACCAGCTCACGCGGCTCAAACGGCTTGGGCAAATAGTCATCCGCCCCCAGCTCCAGCCCGACCACCCGGTCCATTACTTCGCCGCGCGCGGTGAGCATGATGATCGGCAAATCGCTGTCCTTGCGAATAGCGCGGCACACCGCGAAGCCGTCCATTTCGGGCAACATCACGTCCAGAATTGCGGCGTCATAGCGTTCGCGCTGCAGCTGCGCCAAGCCGCTGCTGGGCTTGAGCGCACAGTCCAGCTGGAAGTCAAAACGCGCCAGATAAGCCGCCAGGGGCGGGCCCAATTGCGCGTCGTCGTCGATCAAGAGTATGCGTTGCATAGTGCTATTGTTACACCGGCCACCCGGGGCTAGGTGGCCGCTGCAGCGGCCTTAACCGTGCGAAAACCAGCCCTGGTGGCGATCCATTAACGCCCGCAGTTGCTGCTGTTGCGCCGGGTTCAGGCTGTCATAAAAAGCCGCCAGCGCCGCCAATGTCTCAGGACTCCGGGCCTGCAACAGCTGGGTCTGTTCGGTAAGCAGCGCCTGTGCCTTGGCGCCATCAAACTTCGGCCCCGCAATCAGCGACTGGAGCTCGGCGCGTGGATCGGCGTGTGCGCCCAGCATGGCCTGGCGTTGCGCCGCCAGCTTGTCGCTGAATGTGCCGAGCAGTTGCTTCTGTTCGGCGCTCAAATCCAGCTTGCTGGCGGCACGCTGCACCAGCTTGTCGCGCTGTTGTAGCCATTGCGCCTGAGACAGGCTGGCGCCCCAGGAATGCCCGCAGTGCAGACCGCAGGCGCTCAGGCCCGAAACTATCAGGGCGACGCCAAGCAGGCCCCACAGGAAGCGCCGTATACGGCTTTGGAATAGGTATTTCATCGAGTACTTTCTGGTTCAACGAATAGGATGGAAAGGCAAGCCGGCAGCGGACTCAGGCCCGGCAGTGGCGGCGAAACCAGCCACGCCGGCCCCCCTCCATCCAGTCGCGCAGCGCTTGCTGTTGCAGCGGATTCAAACTGTCGAAAAACGCTGCCAGCGCTGCCAGCAGCGCCGGACTTTGGCGCTGCAGCGTGCTGGCCTTGTCATCCAGCAGGCGCTGGGCACGCGCCGCATCAAAGCGGCTGCCTGCAAACCAGGAACGGACCTCGGCCCGCGGATCGCTGGTATCACCCCGCAGCGCCTGGCGCGACTCCGCCATCTGCGTGACCAGCGCGCCCAACAGGGGCGTTTGTTCGGCATTCAGGCGCAGCTTGTCGCTCACGCGCCGCACGATCCAGCTGCGCCGCTGTGCGCCTGCATCTGGCGCCGCAGCGCCGCCGTCGTTGCAGCCAAGGCGGCTGCAGCCACTGCCACCGCCGAACAGGGCGTGGCGCAATTTGCGTTGGAAGAAGAAACCCATGCGATCTTTCTAACTCTGTGCGAGTGGTTGAACATGACCGCAATGATGCAAACAAGCCGCCGCGCCTGGGTGTCAGCGCGGTATCACTTTGTTTCGGTTTATTTCAGTACGTGCCTCAGGCAATAGTGTGCGCGGGCCTAGTCGATGCCGGCGGCGAACTCTTCCACAATGATCTCGATCCATTCCTCGACATCATCGGGCGACAGCACCAGGGCGCCAGCAACGAAGTCACCGCCCTTGCCCCACTCCACGTTCGAATGCAGGCGTGCAAAACGCTGGATCGCCACCTCGGCCACCAGCCCCAGCGCAATCAGACGCGACACTTCATTCGGAATTTTGGGGTCCAAAAATACCTGGTAGTCATGGTGCAGTCGAATCGCCAGCGCAACGGTATTGGGTAGCTCCCAGGACTTGACCATCATGGCGCCGATCAAGGCATGGTCGGTGTGGTGGGCTTCCTGCTCAATCTGCGTGAATGAGCGCACCGGGTCGGTGTTCGCCACCTTGAGGGTTTCAATATAGTTCGGAAACCGGCTCATCAGCAGCGTAATGCCAACGTCGCAAAACAGACCATACATTTGTGCCAGGCCCACATCCACCACCTTGGTCGCCTTGGCCATCCGTGTCATGGCATAGGAGCGCTTGGCCGAGGTGTCGTAAAACCGACCCAACATCTGCGAATCGCCCTTGAGCAAACCGCGCACCGACAGCGCAGTCACCAGCATGGCCAACTGACGCAACCCAATCAGGCTGACCGCCTGATCGACCGAATCCGCCTTGCGGCTCAATCCATACATTGGCGAGTTAACAATCTTGAGCACCGCCACCGTGAGGCTGATATCCTGGCTCACAATCTGTGCGGCCTTGCGAATATCCGGCTCGGCTTTTCCCAGCTCGGTTTGCATTTGCTGCACCAGCACCGGCCTGGGCGGTATCAGAATGCCCTTGAGCATGTCCTGCATCGCCGAAGCATTGAGTTGTTCCTCGGCTTCTGCCGCAGTAATTGCAATAGCCATTGTTCTTAGTTTCCTGATCGAAAATACGTGGTGACAGCGATTCGGATAACAGTCATGTCGAGTTACGAATTTGCACGCATAGCAGCGCGAAACCTGGACTTGAATGGACGCCTGCCGAAACGAGTCTATCAAATAAGTAACTTTGACAATCCGTTCCGGAGCAAACTATTTATCTAGGCGGCTGGGCGGTAGAAATCGCCGAAGCGAAAAGCGACCCCGGCGAGGCCAGTTTTTGCCGCCCAGACGCCTAGCTGCAAACGCCTGGCCACCGATGCCGCCAGGGCAAATTCGCTCAATTGTTGCCGTTTGAAACGGTGTAAAAATACGACAGACGCTCCTGCGGATTCAACCACTGCAATACATCTGGAGGTAGCGTTACCGGCCGAATAGCCTCAGTAATGCTGAGCGCCGGTGCATTGGCAAGCTCCAATATGGGCGCCTCGTCCTTGGGGATTTCTGGGCTATATATCAGAACTTTGGGCTGCAAACTGGTCTTGCCCGGTGACACCACAATCGCCAGAGATCCGTCGTTCAACTGCACAATCGTTCCAGGCGGATAGACGCCCAATAGACGAACCAGCAAACTAAGCATGGCGGCGTCATATTTTCCAGTCAGCTTGCGGAAAATGTGCGCCAGAGCTTCGGTTGGCATCATGGCGTCACGCCCCAGGGCCTCGGGCAAACACAGTCGGTCGTAGCGGTTGACCAGGGCCAGGACCCGCGCCCCCTTGCTGGCCTCTTTTTTCCCCAGGGGCCAGCCTGTCCCGTCCAGATGCTCGTGGTGCGCCGCGATAATGGCAATCGCTTCCGGGCTGAATGCACCGGATTTTGTTGCCAGGTCCATGCTGTACTGAACATGCTGGCGATAAAAATCTTCTTCGAATTTTTTTCTGGTGGCCGATTGCAACAGCGCCGTCGGAATTTGTGCCTTGCCAACATCGTGGGCCAGCGCCGCAATCGCCAAATCACACAATTCACGCTCACTCAGTCCGGCCTGTTTTCCCAGCAGCATGGACAAGGTCATCACATTGAGCGCATGAAATTGCGGCCCCTGCCCTTTTTTGTCACCCAGCAAATGCAGCAATACCTCATTGCCATTAAAAATTTCCGAGGCAGTTTTGGTTGACAGCTCGCGCAGCTGGGCACCTGCACTTTTCGGCGACCGGGCCAGTCCGAGCAGGGAATCGCGCACGGACCGCGCAGCGTTGTCCCAGTCGCGCTCGGCACGCGCCAAAATCTCCTGCTGAATCCGCAGTTTCGCCCGTTTCGCCTCTTTCTCCTGGCGTACCTCATCGACCAGCGCATCCGCTTCGGCATTTGCAGCGGCGACAGCGCCTGCGTCCGTTGACTGCGCCTGGCTATTGTTTTGCTGCGGCAGTGGCGCCGCCGTACTCATTTCCGGGTAATAGAACAAATGCCCGTCCGGATTGTGCGCCCGGATAATACTAATCTGCTTTTCGGTTTCCACCATGATCCGGTTGGTCATGAAAGGGTGGTCGATCCAGCTGATATCCAGCCAAATATACAAACCAACGACCAATTGGGAATGGTGAATAGGGATCGGGGTGCCTGGTTTTTTCCACATTGTGCTATGACTAAAAATAATTCGCGGAGTTAATGCGCCTGTTTCGATCAGCAATATCCGTTAGCTTCAAGAAGATTAATAGGTTCCCGTTCCTTTATACCATCCAGCGGCAAGCCGAATCGGATTGGCGCCGAAATAGATAGCCAGTCCACTCCCGATGCCAACCGCAATACCGCTGCATAGGCTGCACTGGTTCTGCTCCAGCGGAGATTATCCGTTGACTAGGGATGTGTCTCAGGCAATTAGCCCAAATAGCACCTCAGGGAAGTCAGGTAGCCCTCTGCCTGCGGCGCCGCGCTCAATCCACGTTTGCGCGCCTGCGGCAACCACCATTCGGCCGGCGCTGCATGTCAGTGCTTGGGTTCGTCATTGCTGGCTTGCTCGCGCTGCGCCTGCCGGTAGGCCGCCAACTCGCCGAGCTTGATACCTTCCGGCGCATGGCGGTGCTCGGCAAGGCCCACCCGTTGCGACCGGTAGATTCCGGAATGGCCGGAAAACAGATAACTTACAACGCAGGCAATTGCCGCAAACACACCGATTTCCGTCCCAAACAGTTCCATTGCCATCAAGGTCGAGGCAATTGGCGTATTGGCTGCGCCAGCAAAGACGGCTACAAATCCTATGCCCGCCACCATGGAAAACGGCAGATGCAACAGGGGCGCCAGCGCATTGCCCAGGGTGGCTCCTATATAGAACAGCGGCGTCACTTCGCCACCCTTGAAGCCACTGCCCAGCGATGCAATCGTAAATACCATCTTTGCCGCGAAGTCGTACGGTGCCAGCACCAGGTTAAAGGCATCCACGATGCTGGGAATACCCAGTCCGATATAGCGATCGGAATCGAGCACCCAGGCGCAGCTGGCAATCACCACACCACCGGCCAGAGGCCGCAGCGGCGCATAGGCAATGCGCCGTTTCATCCAGCCACCGAGTCCGTGGGTAGCATCGGCAAATACTTTGCCGGTCAGCCCAAAAACGATGCCGGCCAGCACCATCGCCAGCAGGCTCCAGGGTGTAATCGCCACCAGCGCAGCAATCGCGTAATGGGTGTGCTGAACCCCCCAGAGCAAGCCCACCTGCTCCGCCACCACCGCCGAAATCAGGCAGGGCATCAGCGCGTCATAACGCAGGCGACCGATCGCCAACACCTCCAGACCAAAAATCGCACCGGCCAGCGGGGTGCCAAAGACCGAAGAAAATCCGGCACTGATGCCTGCCATCAAAATAATGCGCCGATCCTCGTGGCGCAGCTTGAACACATGGGTGAATTGGTCGGCCAGGGCCCCACCCATCTGCACGGCGGTGCCTTCCCGCCCAACCGAGGCGCCAAACAGATGGGAGATCACGGTGCCGGCAAGTACCAGCGGCGCCATGCGCAAGGGGATCACTTTCTTGGGATCGTGAATTTCGTCGATCAGCAGGTTATTCCCCGCCTCCACCTGCTGGCCAAAGCGCAGGTACAAGCAGCCAACGAAGAAACCCGCCAGAGGCAGCAGCCAGATCAGCCAGCGGTGGGCGATGCGCGTTGCCGTGGCCCACTCCAGTGCGAACAAGAAAAAAGCCGAGGCCGAACCGGCCAGGGCGGCCACCGCACTGGCCAGCAAAATCCACTTACCCAAGTAGGGCAGCAACGCTAATTCTTCGGGGGCTTGGGAAGGTTTCATGCCGGTCCATCTATGTTGATCAAGTCACGAACCTGGAGCCGCGTTGGGTTGACAAAGGCCAGCGGATTATTTCACAAAAGCGCTCCCCAAAAACCGGTGCTGCTAGCGCCGGCTCAAGGCGGCGCCCTTGCCCCCCGCGTCACAGGTGAGCACAAAATTGCCACGAATACCCGCACTGGTTATGAAGGGCTGCAGCAAGCCGGCCGGAAATTGGATCGTCGTTCCATCGGTGCAGCAGGCCATGACCTTGTTGACGCTGCCCCGGTAATACTGCAAATATTCCTGGGCTGAAATGTTTAAGCCAAATTCAAAGCGGTTCATGGGCCAAATATATACCGCTTGCGCGCTGCAAAAATCGCCCGGCCACAGTCCGCGGCCATCTCAGCCCAGGTGGGTGTGGCGTTCTGGCCTGGCTTCGGTTTCCATTGCTGCAAGCCCCTGCAAAATGCCACAGGCTTGCACCGAACGTTCGCTCTGGCACGCCTGGCGCAATTGCGCCAACTGCTGCTTCAGCTGCTGCAGTTCCAAAATACGCGCATCGACATGGGCGATGTGCAAGTCAAATACGCTATTTACTGCACCACAACTTTGGCTGGACTGGTCCGCCAGATGCAGCAAGGCATGTATTTCCTGGTGGCTCATGTCCAGCGCCCGGCAGTTGCGGATGAAACGCAAACGCTCCACATGCACCGGGCCATAGACCCGGAAGTTGCTGGCAGTGCGCAGCACTTCGGGCAACAGACCTTCCTTCTCGTAATAGCGCACGGTTTCCACCGTGGTCTGGGCCACCCGGGCCAATTCACCGATTTTCATGAGGCACTCCAATGGGTTCTTGACTCTACAGTAACTTCAGGATGCGTAATGCCCGGTGTTGTATTGCAAAGACCTTTATGCCCACCCAGCCATCGCCCCCTGAGCCCCACAGCGACACTGTGCACACCGTTCTGCGTATCCAGCAAATGGACTGCCCCACGGAAGAAGCCTTGTTGCGCAAAAAACTGCAAACACTCGCTGGCGTCAGTGGCCTGCAGTTCCATTTAATGCAACGCCGCCTGACCGTGACCCATGCGCCACAAGTGCTGGACCAGATTTTGGCGGCGGTGCGCGCACTGGGCTTTACACCTGAGCTCGAAGGCGCAGCGGTTACGTCCAGTACATCCAGTACGCCAAGCGCGTCCAGTCGGCCAGGTGCCTGGTGGCGCCTGGCCCTGGCCGGCGTTTTGGCCAGCGCCTCGCAAGCCATGCACTGGATGCATGCCGCTCCCACTATGATTGCCCTGCTGGCCATGCTGGCGCTGCTGGCCTGCGGCCCTGCCACTTTCAAGAAAGGCTGGATCGCGCTGCGCCATGCCAACCTGAACATCCATGCACTGATGGGCCTTGCCGTCACCGGCGCCCTGCTTTTGCAGCAATGGCCAGAAGCCGCCATGGTGCTGGTGCTATTCACCTTGGCCGAACGACTAGAGGCCCGATCGCTAGACCATGCGCGCCAGGCCATTCACAGCCTGATGCAACTGGCACCCGAGACCGCCAGCGTGTTGCAAGACGATGGCCACTGGCACGAAATGGCGGCGCGCGCAGTGCCACTGAAGGCCAGCGTGCGCGTCCGGCCCGGCGAACGCATTGCCCTGGACGGCCGCGTCACGCGCGGCTTTGCGTCGCTGAACCAGGCGCCCATCACCGGAGAAAGCCTGCCGGTTGACAAACAACCCGGCGACCCGGTATTTGCCGGCAGCATCAATGGCGCCACCGGGTTTGAATACCAGGTCAGTGCGTTGGCCGACCACAGCACCCTGGCGCGCATCATCCACGCCGTTGAAGCCGCGCAGCAATCGAAAGCCCCGACACAGCGCTTTGTCGACCGGTTTGCTCGCATCTATACGCCGCTGGTAGTCGCCCTGGCGCTGGCGCTGGCGCTACTTCCCCCGCTGTGCTTCGGTGGCGACTGGAGCAGCTGGGTCTACAAAGGCCTGGTGCTGCTGGTGATTGCCTGCCCCTGTGCACTGGTAATTTCCACGCCGGTGACCATCGTCAGCGGACTCGCCGCTGCAGCGCGACAGGGCATTCTGGTCAAAGGCGGCGCCTATCTGGAACAAGGCCGCCTGCTGCGCTGGCTGGCACTGGACAAAACCGGCACCCTGACCCAGGGCCAGCCCGCAGTGACCGACTTTTTTGCCACACAAGAAGGCGCGTCCCTCCGCTTGCGCAGCCTGGCGGCCAGTTTGGCCGTGCATTCTGCGCACCCGCTGTCGCGCGCCATCGCCAACGCGGCCCGGCAGGACGGCATTCCACTGCAACCCGTCGAACAGCCCACGGCCCTGAGCGGACGCGGCATCCAGGGACAGATCGAAGGCCAACGCCTTTACCTGGGCAACCGCCGCCTGATGCACGCGTGCGCGCTGCCTACCGAAGCCCTAGAGCCTCAACTCTGCGCCCTTGAGGACCAAGGAAAAACCGTGGTCTTGCTGGCTGACGCCAACACCGTGCTGGCCGTATTCGCCCTGGCCGACACACTCCGGGCTGGCAGCCGCCAGGCCATTGCCGCGCTGCACGCCCTGGGCATCCAGACCATCATGCTCAGCGGTGACAACAGACACACGGTGCGCGCCATGACCACCCAGCTCAGCCTGGACGATGCCCGCGCAGAACTATTGCCCGAAGACAAGCTGCGCGCCATAGAAGCCTTGATGCAATCTGGCGCCCGGGTTGGCATGGTGGGCGACGGCATCAACGACGCGCCAGCACTGGCACGCGCTGACATCGGCTTTGCCATGGGCGCGGCCGGCAGCGATACCGCCATCGAAGCCGCCGATGTGGCACTGATGGACGACGACCTGGGCAAGCTCGCGCGCTTTGTGCAACTGTCGCACGCCACCCATGCGCTGCTGCTGCAGAATATTGCGCTCGCATTGGGCATCAAGGGCGTGTTTTTGCTGCTCACCCTGTTTGGCATGGGAACCCTGTGGATGGCGGTGTTTGCCGATGTCGGCGCCAGTTTGCTGGTGGTCGCCAACGGGCTGCGGCTGTTGCGAAAATAGGCCCTTGGCGGGACCGGCCCAGGACTTCATAGAATGCACACATGCCCAACAACACCATCCATGTCGTCGCCGGGGTGCTGGTCCGCGACGGACTGTTCCTGGTTGCCAAACGTATGCCGGGCGGCCCCGCGGGCGGCCAATGGGAATTTCCCGGGGGCAAAGTCGAGGCCGGTGAAGCGCCACAGCAGGCACTGCAGCGCGAACTCAAGGAAGAACTGAACCTGGACGTGGCGGTGGGCGAACAGCTTGGCCTGTTCAAGGCGGCCATCGGCGCCAAGGTGATTGCGCTGGACTGCTACTGGGTGAGGCAGTTCCAGGGCGATATCCAGATCAGTTCGCACAGCGAATTCGCCTGGGTCAAGGAAGCCGACTTGTTCCACATCGACTTTGCCGAACCCGACCTGCCCGCAGTCATTTCCATTCTGGCGCGCGGCGCCTGACACCCATCCGGCTATGCAGGCACAAAAAAACACACCGCTGCGGGCCATTGCCCTGTTCGAAGGCATCAAAGGCGTGGCCGCCATCGCCGCCAGCCTGGGCCTGCTCAGCCTGGCGCACCACGATGTGCGCGCCATGGCCTACGCGCTGATCGGGCACTTCCACCTGGATCCGCAGGCGCAATACCCGCACATGCTGATCGATTACGCCGCCATGCTGGGCGACGCCAATCTGCGCCAGCTGCTGATGCTGGCCTGGGCCTATGCCGCGATCCGGGTTACGGAGGCCTACGGTCTGTGGCATGACCGGGCCTGGGCCGAGTGGCTGGCGGCACTTTCCGGGGGCGTCTATCTGCCACTGGAACTGAGCCACCTGTGGCACCACACCAGCGCCGTCAATGCCAGCGTGCTGCTGGCCAACGTGGTGGTGGTTGCCTATATGGTGCTGCGCCTGTGGCGGCGCCGGGCGCAGGCAGCGGCGCCCAAAGCTGCAGCTTGAGGTCCGTGCCGATGTCCGCTAGTCCGCTGCTAGTCCGCTGTTAACCTGCTGTTAGCCCGCAGTCTGCCAGAGCGCCAGGGCGGCCAGCAGCTTTGCCTTGGTGTCCGCATTGGCAAAGCTGGACGCAATCGACGTGCGCGCCAGCGCTGCAGTAATCGCATCATTCCAGCCAAAGGCCCGGCGGCACAAGGCATATTCACCCACCAGGCTGGTGCCGAGCAAGGCGGGGTCATCGGTGTTCAGTGAAACGGCTACCCCGGCGGCCCGCAATTTTTCAATCGGATGGTCCTGGATCGTGGGGTAGACGCCCAGCACCAGATTGGAGGTTGGACACACGCCCAAGGGAATTTGGCGTTGCGCCAGCACCTCGACCAGGGCCGCATCCTCTATCGCCCGCACGCCGTGGTCAATCCGGTCGGCACCCAAGCAATTCAACGCATCCCAAACGCCTTCCGGCCCACTGGACTCGCCCGCATGCACCGTTCTGCGCAGGCCGGCATCGGCGGCGCGCCGAAAGGCGTCGGCAAAGCGAGGGCCGGTGCGTCCCGCGCTGGCTTCGTTGCCATCCACCGACAAAGCCACCACCCGCGGGTGGCGCAGCGTGCACAAGCGATCCACCAGCTCGGCCGCGGCATCGGCCGATTGGGTGCGCAGCAGACTGACACACAAACCTATCGATGGCAGGCCGTCCTGCTCGGCTTCCTTGCAACCGGCATCCATGGCGTCCAGCATCGCCTCCAGCCGGCCGTGCCAGGCATGCCAGTGGGTGGGATTGAAAATGACATCGGCATAGCCGGTGCCGTTGTCGGCCAGTCTTTGGCAGACACCGTAACTGAGTTCCGCCAGCCGTGCCGGCGTGCAGGCCAGGCCGCAGGCCAGATCGAGAAAGTCCAGAAAATCCGCCAGTCCGGAGAATTGAAACAGCTCGGACTGCGGTCTGGGCAAGGTAACACCTTGCAGCCGGGCCCAATCGGCAATCTGCGCAGCCTCGAAGCAGCCCTCCAGGTGAAGATGCACCTCGGCCTTGGGTAGTTGTTTCAGCCGGTCGCTGGCTGCTACGGGGCGCGAAGTATGCATGTTGTAGACCTGTCAACGCCACAATGGCGCAGTTATTTTTATACCGTGCGAATAGGCTCAAGCCAGCCTCAGCGTAGCCTCGAATTGCGCCAGCGGCAGTGGCCGACCAAAGAGATAACCCTGGTAGGTCTGACAGCCTATTTCCGCCAGTAAATCACGCTGCGCAGCAGTTTCCACCCCTTCCGCAATCACGCCAAGGTCCAGACTTTTGGCGAGCGCCACAATGGTCCGGGCAATCGCCGCATCGTTCGCATTGCTGGTCACGTCCGTGACAAAGGAACGGTCTATTTTGAGCCAGCTCAAAGGCAGGCGCTTCAGATAGGACAGCGAGGAATACCCGGTACCGAAATCATCCAGAGCGAAACCAATGCCCTGGCTATTCAGCGCACTCATCTTGGTAATGGTGTCTTCCATGTTCTCAATGAGCAGGCTTTCAGTGAGCTCAATTTTGAGTTTGCCCGGTTGGGCGCCACTGAGTTGCAGTGCCGACAACACCTGGGCGACAAAATCGGCCTGCCGGAACTGCAAGGCGCTGACATTCACCGCCAGGCTCAGCCCGGCGGTTTCGGCGCGGGCGCTCCAGCGCACCAACTGCTGGCAGGCGGTTTCCAGCACCCACTGTCCAAGCGGCAAAATCAGCTGGGTATCTTCCGCCAACGCAATGAACTCCGCTGGAGAAACCAGTCCGAAGCGGGGATGCTGCCAACGCAGCAGGGCTTCGGCGCCTTGCACACAGCCGCTTGCATCAACCTGGCATTGGTAATACAGCACAAACTGCTGCATCTGCAGACCCTGACGCAGCTCCGCCTCCAGCAGCGCCCGGGC
>CAIUDG010000098.1 GCA_903897925.1 uncultured beta proteobacterium
CTGAAATCCCGCCGGCCCGCGCAAGCGGCGCAGCGTGGGGGCTGCAAAAATTTCCCTTAGTGCTTGGCCCGGGGAAATTAGCCCCCTCGGGGGGCAGCGACCCGCGCAGCGGTGGAGCGTGGGGGCTAGAACCCCAAGCTGGCCAGCAGGTCGTCGACCTGGGATTGGTCCGTCACCACGTCCTGATTGCCGACACCCGCCACCACCGGGCCGTCCAGCGCTGGTACATAAGGCTCATGCGTGGCGCTGACCTTGACGGCGGCCTCGGGTGGCGCTGTCTTGATCAGCAGCAGCACCAGCTGCTCTTCAATGGTGGCCGCCAGATTGACCACCTTGGCGATCACCTGGCCGGTCAGATCGTGGAAATCCTGGGCCATCATGATTTCAGTCAGGTTTTTGTCGACCTGGCTGCTGGCTTGTTCGACGTCATGGATAAAGTTCATGACATGGCCCTTGGCCACTGCGGCGACCGGGTCCTTGACGATAAGTTCGCCAATGCGGCGCGTCTCGGAAGCGATGAAGTCGTGTTGTGCCTTGGCCTGGTCCACCTGGTTCAGCACCTTTTCGGCGGCTTCGCCGGTCAGGCGGGCAATATAGGACAAGCGGCTCTTGGCGTCTGGCAACTCGCCGGCCCAGTCTTTGACTTTGGCCGCCAGACCCAGACCCGTGAGGGAGTCATGCAACTGGCGCGTCAACGCTCCAAGCTGGTGGTGCACCTCACTGGCAGTGGCGAAGTTCCCGGTGGCTGGCGTTTGGTCGGCGCTTTCCATGGTTATTTCAGGCCCATCTTGGTAAGGATGTGGTTGACTTTATCTTCCAGCGTCGCTTTGGTAAATGGTTTGACGATATAGCCGGAGGCGCCCTGTTGCGCTGCCATCACGATGTCTTCCTTGCGCGCTTCGGCGGTCACCATCAGTACCGGAAGATGCTTGAGCTTCTCGTCTTTTTTGATTTCGCTGAGCAGCTGAAAGCCGTTCATGTTCGGCATGTTGATATCGCTGACGACGAAGTCAAAGTTGCTGTTGCGCAATTTTTGCAGGGCCACCACCCCGTCCTCGGCCTCGTCTGCGTCGGCATAGCCGCTTTCTTTCAGCAGATTGCGCACGATCCGGCGCATGGTCGAGAAGTCATCAACGATTAAAAAACGCAATTCTTTGGACATGGTGGGCAAACCCTTTCGCGGGCGATTTTCCTGTTAGTCATGAGTATGACCGAAATTTTCTGTGTTCACGGCGGCGATTTTGCCGCAGTTGCTTCAATTGGCGCGTCGGCGCCCAAATCTTGGGGCGGGCGTGGTCCGCCGAGCAGCCGCTCTTCGGCTTCTTTGGTCATTACCAGGATGCTGATGCGTCGGTTGCTCGGTGCGCTTGGGTCGTTCGGGTCGAAGGGCAGGCTGGAACCCATGCCGACCACCCGGGCCAGTTTGTCTTCCGGCATGCCGGCGGCCATCAGTTCACGGCGCGAGGCGTTGGCCCGGTCGGCCGAAAGTTCCCAGTTGCTGTAGCCCAGGGCGCCGCCGCCATAGGCCTGGCGGTCGGTGTGGCCATCCAGGCTGATCTTGTTGTCAACGTCCATCAGGGCCAGGCCGACCTCGCGAAGAATGTCGCGCATATACGGTTTGACCACCGCGCTGCCACTGTCGAACATAGGGCGGCGCCGGTCGTCAACGATCTGGATTTGCAGGCCGTCGGGCGTGATTTCAAGCTTTACCTGGGAGCTGAATTCGGCCAGCTTGGTGCTGTTCGACATCGCCGCGGCAATTTTTTCGCTGATGGCCGCCATTTTCTTGGCTTCTTTTTTGGCGGCTTCGGCCTTGGCTTGCTCGGAGGGCGTTTTTTTCTTGTCGCCGTCAGACTTCTTGGTCTGGCCGGCGGACTGGGTCAGGTCGTTGCCGCCACCGGTGATGATGCTGTTGCTGGCGCCGGCGCCGGCACCGCCCTGCATCGCCACCTTGAGTGGCGAGGCGAAATAGTCGGAAATGCCCTTTTTGTCGCCATCGGTGGTGCTGCCGAGCAGCCACATCAGCAGGAAGAAGGCCATCATGGCCGTAACAAAGTCGGCGTAAGCGATTTTCCAGGCGCCACCATGCACCGCGTGGCCACCTTTCTTGACCCGCTTGATGATGATCGGCTGGAGTTTTTTCGAGTCTCCGGCCATGTTCAGGCTTCCATGGACTTATTTCTTTTTCACGTAGGCTTCGAGCTCACCGAAGGTCGGGCGCTCGGTCGAATAGAGCACTTTGCGTCCGAATTCGATGGCCGTGGACGGGTTGTAGCCCTGCATGCTGGCCAACAGCGTGGTCTTGATGCATTGCAGTTCCTTGCCCGATTCTTCCACTTTTTGTTCCAGCAAGCCGCCCAGCGGCTCGGCAAAGGCGTATGCCAGCAAAATACCGAGGAAGGTGCCGACCAGCGCCGACCCGATCATGCCACCGAGCACGGCCGGTGGCTGGCCCACCGAGCCCATGGTGTTCACCACGCCCAGCACGGCGGCCACAATACCAAACGCCGGCAGACCGCCGGCGACACGCTGGATTGCCGCCACTGCGGCATGCGCTTCGTGGTGGTGGGTTTCGATTTCGCTGTCCATTAGCGACTCGATCTCGTGCGCGTTGAGGTTGCCGGAGACCATCATGCGCAGGTAGTCGGTTATGAATTCGACCACGTGGTGGTCATGTCCGACTGCCGGGTATTTCTTGAATATTTCGGAATCGTGCGGTTCTTCGACGTCTTTTTCAATCGCCATCAGCCCTTCTTTGCGGGCTTTTTGCAGAATGTCGAACATCAGCGCCATCAATTCCATGTAGCGCGCCTTGGTGTATTTGCTGCCTTTGAAGCAGGAGCCCAGGCCCTTGAGGGTGGCTTTCACCACTTTCATCTGGTTGTTGGCGAGAAACGCGCCCAGCGTGGCGCCGCCAATGGTGATTAGCTCGAAGGGGAGTGCGTGCAGAATCACGCCAATGTTTCCGCCGTGCGCTATGAACACGCCGAAAACACAGCCCAAAACGACCAGCCAACCAACGATTACAAACATAGTGGCATTGTGACAGCGGGGTTAGTGGCACCCCGGGGGTTTAAGAAGTTGGCTTTTTGTGCCGTTACGCATCATATCGTCGGCTTTCGCCCCGGCTTGAATTTAGTGCAGCAATATTCCACCATTGGTGGCACCCTTGCCAGCGCGTGCCGGGGGGGTGCACAGACCGCATTCGTAATGGCGCGAGTTTTCATACGCTTCGCTGACAAAGTGGCCGCCGCACTTGGAGCAGCGGGTCATGGACAGCATGTTGTTGTCGATGAACTTCACCAGGCGCCAGGCGCGGGTAATGGAGAGCAGGGGCTCGACACCGCAGGCGGCGATCTGTTCTGTATAGAGCTTGTACGCCTTCATGATGGCGTCAATGTCTTCCAGGGCGCTGACTTTGGTCAGGTATTCATAGATGTTTTGGAACAGCGAGGCATGGATGTTCGGCTGCCAGGTCAGGAACCATTCCGTCGAAAAGGGCAGTTGGCCCTTGCTGGGCGAGCGTCCCGCCACTTCCTTATAGAGCCGCAACAGGCGTTCGTACGACAGGTCGGTTTCGCTTTCCAGCACTTGCAGGCGGGCGCCCAGCTGGATCAGGGAAACGGCACGTTCCACTTGTTTGGAATCGCCCAGTACGCTTTTGGTGGCCATGGTGTTGCTCCGTCGGAAATAAAAATTACAGGGTTTCGGCGAAACGGCCGGACATCAGGATGCTGGCGTGCAGCTTGGTAGTGGCATCGTTGTCCACTTTGTTGACCGAGTGGTTGGTCAGCAGGTTCCAGACGATGTCATCGTCGACGCGGAAGCGGCACAGCAGCATGTTGCCGGAAGCAATTTTCATGATTTGGGCTGGTGACAGGGCGCCAATCAGGTCGGCGGCTTCTTCCGACATGCCCAGACGGAACAGGGCTTCGGCCTTGTCCTGGCGGATCAGGTTTTGCGCCAGCATCAGGTAAGTCAAATTGGCTTCCCGGATTTCGGACAGAATTTGTTCGTTGGTCATTTGCAGCTCCTTGCATGTATGGAGGTCATTCGTTTGAATCACCATGGAGCAAATTTTGGATTCGGCGCGGTTAAATCTGAATCCGAATGCGGCTAATCGCGGCGTAGGCGGCAGCGGCATGCGCTTGTAGGGCAAATTCCTACAGCAATGTAAAGTGGGCGCGCAGGGGGAAGTGTCTGCCACTTGGCGCACCGGGCAAAGCCACAGGCGGCACCGTGCAGGCGGTCTGGCGGGCGCGGGCCAGACGGTTACGGCGAGAGCGCACTGGAAGCCGGCACCTGGCAAATGCCAAGAGCGCGGCTAAACAGGGAGCCCAGTCAGGCGCGTTCCGCGCTTAGCCGCCCTTCAACAGTTGCAGCACTTGCTGGGGCAGCTGGTTGGCTTGCGCCACCATGGCGGTTCCGGCTTGTTGCAGGATCTGGGTGCGCGACAGGTTAGCTGTTTCTGCAGCAAAGTCGGTGTCCTGGATGCGCGAGCGGGACTGGCTCAGGTTGTCCGAGCTGGTTTGCAGGCTGGAAATGGCATCGTTGAAACGCGACTCCAGTGCGCCGAACTTGGCGCGCTGACCGGAGATGACGGCAATCGCCGAGTCCACCGTGGACAGCGTGCGGTTGGCCGAGTCGACGGTAGATACGTCAAGAGAGCTGGCGGGTTGCAATTGGCTTGAGGAGCCGGTGTTTGAGAAGAAGCTGGTGCCGTTGCCGGCGGCACCGTTGGCACAGGAAATGCCGAAGCTGTCCGAAGAGTCCAGCGTGATGGCGCCGGTGACGTAGGCGGAGCCGGTGGCGCCGACAGTGGTGCCTGCGACGGTCGGGGTGCCGCCGTTGGGCGTTGGGGTATCGCCAATGGTGAAGGATCCAACCGATGATGCGTTGCTGGTAACTTGGATGTCGGCGCCGGTGGAGTTGGTCAGCGTAATGCCGTTGCCGGTGCTGTTCATTTGCGCGACGATGCCGGTTTGCGAGGTCTTGTCGTTGAAGGCGGAAATTGCTGCTGACAGTGCGTCGCCGGTGGTCAGTGTGGAGCCGATATTGAAAGCCACGGTGGTAGGGGTCGACGCCGGGTTGCTGGACACCACTTGCAGGGAGTAGCTGCCAGCCTGCGTGAAGTCGTCCATGTTGACCTGGGTCTGGGCAGTTGCGGTGACGCCGGTGGTCGATGACTGGGCGTTGATATTGGCTGCCACGGTCTGGGCGCTATCGCCAGCGTTGATCGACACGTTGGCGTTGCCAGAGGCTCCGGTAATGGTCAGGGTGTCGGCGGTGATGGCGCTGGTCGACTGGCCAATTGCGGTGGTGGGGTTGGTGCCGGTGCTGAGTGTGCCAACCACCAGATCGCCAGGGCCGCCGGTGCTGGTGGCGATGGTGGAGCCAATGCGATTATTGCCATACATCGAGGTGCTGAAGTTGGCGGTTGTCGCGGTGATGGTCTGGTTGGCATTGGCGCCGACCTGGAACGAAGCCGAGGTAAAGCTGCCGTCGAGCAGGTTCTGGCCGTTGAACTGGGTAGTCTGGGCAATGCGGCCCAGTTCCGAAGTCAGCTGGCCGACTTCAGCGTTCAGCGCAGCGCGGTCGCTGGCTGAGTTGGTGGCATTGGCAGACTGCACGGCGAGTTCGCGCACCCGCTGCAGAATCGTGGTGGCGCTGCCCAAGGCACCTTCAGCCACCTGCGACAGCGAGATGCCGTCGTTGGCATTGCGTGCAGCCTGGTTCAAGCCATTGATCTGCGAGGTCATGCGCTCGCTGATGGCCAGGCCGGCCGCGTCATCCATGGCGCTGTTGATGCGCAGACCGGACGACAAGCGTTCGATGGACGTGCTCAATGAAGCCTGATTGGCGGCGAGATTGCGCTGCGCATTGAGCGAGTTGATGTTTGTATTAATGGTTGAGGACATCGAGGAACTCCTAAAAAAATTTGAACCGGCGTCGCCGCCGATTTCAAAATCTGCTCACATGCAGACAATCAGTAACGATGGGGTGAATTCTGGAGACCACTGCATTTCCCATTTGCTGGAAAAACGCCCAAAAAACCGGCCATATGTGCTGGGCGGCACAAAACTTAATAAGGGTTTACCCTTATATGCGCCAACAGTCCGGTGATTGCCCGTCAATTCTTGAAAAACGGCCTGAAATCAGGTGTTAAAGGGCAGAACTATGCAAAGTGCCTAAAGTTTTTTGGCGATCACCCGAAAACTACTCCAACGGGTCCAGATGGACGCGTCGTCCGGATAGCCTCCTAACAGGGGTGCCGGTCATGGCGGCCAGCAGCAATGCAGGCGTTGAGATCGGCATTTCGCCGGATTTAGTGAGTCTTTTTCAGGAGTTATCGAAATGGCAAATTCAATCAATACCAATATCAATTCGCTGAATGCGCAGCGCAACTTGATGAACAACCAAGCGTCGTTGAGTACCTCCATCGAACGCCTGTCTTCTGGTTTGCGCATTAACAGTGCCGCCGACGATGCTGCAGGTCTGGCCATTAGTGACCGAATGACCGCGCAGATCAACGGCCTGGCGCAAGCAGGTCGCAATGCCAACGACGGTATTTCCATGGCGCAAACCGCTGAAGGCGCGCTGGGTAGCGCAGGCACCATGCTGCAGCGTATCCGCGAACTCGCTGTGCAGTCTGCCAATGCCACCAATACCTCGAGTGACCGTGCCGCGTTGAACGCTGAAGTTGGCCAGCTGACTTCGGAACTGAACCGCACCGCGCAAACCACCCAGTTCAACGGCCAGAATCTGCTCGACGGCAGCATGGGTTCGGAAACCTTCCAGGTCGGCGCCAATGCCAACCAGACGATTACCGCCAACACCGCCAACTTCCTGACCAGCAAGTACGGCAACTACCGTATCGGCTCTGCTGTGGCAAGCTCTGCCGGCGGTACCGGTGACCTGGTGCAGGGCTCAACCGCCGGGGCGTTTACTTCCTTCGCTACCGCTGGCACCAGCAGTCCCATCACCGGCGACTCGACCTTTGCTATCAATGGCTCCATGGGTAGCACCACGATTGCTTATGGCGCCGGCACCAGCGCCAAGACCCTGGCCGCCAGCATCAATGCGCAAACCGGCAACACCGGTGTGACCGCTTCGGCCGTCACCACGATTGACCTGGGTGCATTCACTGCCAATTCGAGCTATTCGATGAACCTCACCGCCGACAATTCGACGGCAGTGACGGTGTCGTTTACCTCGGGTGCCTCGAACAATGCCGACGGCCTGTCGTCGGCGATTCAGGCCTTCAACAACGTTTCGTCGCAAACCGGCGTGACGGCACAGTTGAACACCGCCGGCACCGGCATCCAGCTGACCGATGCTGCTGGCAACGACATGACGGTGACCAACAACGCCGCCTCTGCGGGTGCGGTGTCGGTGGGCAACCCGGCGCAGCTTGCCGGTACCTCGGTGACGCTGGCTGCCAATACGGCAAGCAGCGCGTACGTGACGGGCAACGTGACACTGGACTCGAACTCGACCTTCGGTATCACTGCTGCCACCGGTACGCAGGGCCAGCAGTTCTTCAACGGAACCAGCAACTCTGCTCAGCTGCAGGCGGCAAGCACCATGGACGTCAGTACGGTGGATTCCGCAACGCGTACCCTGGCCACGGTGGACGCTGCGATCTCGGCAGTGGATTCGCAACGCGCTAACTTCGGTGCCTTGGAGTCGCGTTTCAATGACACGATTTCCAATCTGCAGACCAGCTCGGATAACCTGAGTACTTCGCGTTCGCGGATTCAGGATACCGACTTTGCTGCAGAAACAGCCAACCTGTCGCGCGCGCAGATTCTGCAGCAAGCCAGTACCGCCATGGTGGCGCAAGCCAACCAGCTGCCACAAGGTGTGCTGGCACTTCTCAAGTAAAGCAAACTTTGCAATCCGCCCCCTTGAATAAGGGGTGCGGCAGCGACGCTAGGGGGACTAAAATCTCCCGGCGTCGTTGGCGTTTGTGGACCGTTATTTTGGGAGACTTTTATGGGCACCATTTCTTCTCTGGGCATTGCCAGTGGAATCGATTCCAACAGCATCGTTTCGCAATTAGTGGCGTTGGAAAAGATTCCGCTGACGGCTTTGCAGGCGCAGGCGACGGTAGACAACGCCCAAATCACTGCGTTTGGGACGATGCAGTCAGAGTTCTCGGCGCTGGCGGATGCTGCCAATGCCATGGTTCCTGCCACTGCCTGGCAGGCCAAGACGGCCTCTTCGTCCAATACCGCTGCCGCCACCATTACCGCGGACACCACGGCCAGTCCAACTTCCTTTTCGCTGGATGTGGACGCGCTGGCCAAAGGGCAGTCGGTCGCTTCCGGACAAATTACCACGGGTGGCTTTGTTGGCAGTGGCACGCTGACGATTCAACTCGGAAGCTGGACCCCGGCCTCAGGTTCGACCGCTGCAACCTTTACTGCGGGCTCCAACCAGCCGTCGGTAGCGGTGGCAATCGGTGCCACGGACACGGTGGCCACCATTGCGTCCAAAATCAACGCGGCGAATGCCGGCGTGGTCGCTACCGCTTTCAACGATGGTACCCATGACCGTTTGCTGCTGAGTTCGGCCTCTACTGGCGTGGTCAGTGGCTTCCAGGTAACCGCCACCGACTCCAACAACGCGCCGATCACTGACGGGACCGGCTTGTCCCAACTGGCGTTCGACCCGACACAGACTGCCGATCCGAATTCCGGTAATTACGGTATGGCCGCGTCCGGTAATCCGGTGCAGTACGCGCAGGACGCCAAGGCACGCATCAATGGTTTGGCCGTGACCTCCTCGACCAACACCCTGGCCAACAACATTCCAGGCGTCACCATCAGCTTATTGGGAACGACCACGACCGGTTATGGCACCGCAAGCCAGGCCAATAATTCGGTTTCCATGGCGGTGACGCAAGACGTTACGGGCGTGGTCAAAAATGTCGAAGCCTTTGTGACGGCGTACAACACGCTGGCCACCGATTTGTCTTCCAGCACGGCTTACGACGCATCGACCAACACCGCGTCGCTGTTTCAGGCCGATGGATCGATTCTGGGCTTGCAGAGTATTTTGCGCTCCATGGTTGGCTCCATCAGTAACGGCAGCAGTGCCTATCAGCGGCTTTCCGATGTGGGCATTCAGGTGCAGACGGATGGCACCCTGGCCATCGATACCACTGCGCTGTCGGCTGCGGCCAATAACGGTACCGAAATGCAGAAGCTGTTTACCACCGACAACAACAACATGGGAACCGACGGTTTTGCCCTGAAGTTTGGCGATTTTTGCTCCGGGGCGCTGGCCGCTGGCGGTCTGGTTGCCACCAAGGCCGCGGCTTTGCAGGCGGTGCTGACGCAAAACTCCACTGATCAGGCGGACGTCAATACCAAGGCGGCAGCGGTGGAGGCGCGTTTGAAGACGCAATACGCTGCCCTGGATGGCCAGATGGCCAGCCTGAATGCCCTGAATAGCTACGTCGCCCAGCAGATCACCACCTGGAACAAGTCCACGTCTTAAGGCGTTGGCGCCGGGCCGGGAAAGCATTTTTCGCCGGGCCAAAACGCTTCAGTTGACCTGCAATGTGCCGATAAAGGTAGTAACAGGATAAGGAAGCAAAAAATGTTTATCTCTACCAGCGCCCGTTCAGCAGCTGCCTATAAAGTGGCCAGTGTTGAAGCCAGTGTTGAGATGGCCGACGCCCATGGCTTGATCAATCTGCTGTTTGATGCATTGATTCGTGCTATTAAAACGGCGAAAATTGCGGTCAACAATCGTGATGTGGCTGGAAAATGCAAGCAAATCGGTTCCGCCATCCGAATTTTGGAAGACGGTCTGATCCTGGCACTGAATCCGGAAGATGGCGGTGAGCTGGCCAGCAATCTGCGGGATTTGTATGGTTACTGTGTCTTGCGCTTGGTGCATGCCAACGCAAAAAGCGACATTACGGCATTGGAAGAAGTCGAACGTCTGATCGAACCGGTGGCCGATGGCTGGAAGCAGATCAAGGGCAGTGGCCCGGCTTATCTTCGTCCAGTATGAACGCTGAAAGTACATGATGGCACAAGCACTGATTGACTATTACAAGGCAATAGAAGACAGCAGCGTCAAGATGCTGGAGGCCGCCGAAGCCGCCGATTGGGACGGCGTGGTGCGGATCGAGAGCGTCTGCGCGGTACTGATCGAGCAGCTGCGCTCGCACGCCAAGTGCGAGGAGCTGTCACCCGCCGGGCGCGTAGAGAAAAGCCGCATCATGCGCCGAATTTTGCAAAACGATGCCCAGATTCGCTCCCTGGCCGAGCCCTGGCTGTCCCACTGTGAAGAAAAGTTCAACCGCCAGCAGTGGCTGCATTGAACCGGGTTACAACGCTGCGACCAATTCGCAGAGCCGGTCTTCCAGGTTTCTGGCGAAGCGCGGCGTGTCAAACAACACCCCCTTCTCCTTGACCTGCACCAGGTGCTCGCGGTATCTGCGGCAGCTCACGCCGGCATCGCTGGCAATTGCTACGGCTTTGTCTTCATAGTCCTGCAGGTTGTAGGTAATGAGTTCATCCAGCTGGGCGGCGGTTAGCAAGGCGCCGGCCATGCGTGCCGCAAAAGTGCGACCGCAGTAGGTGAGGATCGGCAGGCCGGCCCAGAGCGCGTCGTTGGCGGTGGTGCCGGCGTTGAAAGGGAAGGTGTCCAGGAACAGGTCGGCACAGGCGTAGCGGGCCAGGTAGTTTTCGGGTGCTACGCGCCCGGCAAACAGGATGCGCTGGGTGTCGACGCCGCGCAGCGCGGCTTCCTTGCGCAGGTTTTCCTCGGCCCAGCTGTTGTCGGACAGCAACCACAGCACGCTGCCGGGGCAGCGCTGGAGGATGCGCATCCAGCAATCAAAGACTTCGGGGGTGTACTTGTAGTTGTTGTTCAGCGAGCAGAACACAAAGGCGTCTTCTGGCAGGCCGCAGCTGGCGCGGCTTGGTCGCGCGCTGATCTGGCGCTGCCGGTCGCTGACCTGGTAGATGTCGGGCATATACAGCGGCTTTTCCGAATAGAACAGTGCCGTGTCTTCCGGGATCAGGAAGCGGTCGGCAATGACATAGTCAATCGACGGCAGGCCGGTGGTGGCGGGCAGACCCAGGTAAGTGATCTGGATCGGCGCCGGACGGTAGGCCAGCAGGTTGGCGCGCGCACCAGAGGTTTGGCCTTGCAGGTCGACCAGAATGTCAATTTCATGCGAGCGGATCAGGCGCGCCGCGCTGGCGTCGTCCAGGGCATGGATGCGGTGGAACTGGTCCATGGCGGAGATTACGCGCTGGCGCATCGCAGAGCCGTCTTCCGGACTCCAGCAATAGCCATAGACTTCGAAGCGCGCACGGTCGTGCAGTTCGAACAGCTCGGCCATCAGCATGGATACCGGATGCAGGCAGAAGTCGGACGACAGGTAGGCAATCCGCAGTCGTTGGTGGCCATAGGCTTTGCGCTGTGTCAGCGGCGCGACCTGGGAGTTGACTTTTTTGGCGACAAAGCGGTGTGCGGCGGCCAGTTGTGCCGCCGGGTCGTCCGAGACGCTGAGCATGGCCAATGCCGAGGTGGCGTCGTGCATGGCTTCCAGGGTGACGCCGGGCAGATCGGCATACACCGGCCACAGGCATTGCTTTTGGCGCAGGTGGACCCAATGGTGCAGTGCGTCGGGTTGTTGTGGGTCCAGCGCCAGGCTGCGCGTCAGGTAGTGGCTGGCCTGGGCGAAGTCTTTGCGGTTTTCCAGCAGGCGGCCAAGGTGGTTCAGTGCCATGAGAATCAGGCTGGCATTGTCGGCAACCCCGGGTTTGCCGTTTTGTTCCACCCAGCGCCATTCGTCGAGCGCACGCTCAAACTGACCCAGGCGTTCATACAGCATGCCCAGGTTGAGGCGCGGCTGTAGAAAGTCGGGATATATCTCGATGGCCTTGCGGTAGGCCGATTCGGCTGCAGCGTTGTCGCCGGCATTGGCCAGGGCCAGCGCCAAGTTGAAATGCGCCGCATAGGCATAGGGCGAGGCGGTGCGCTGTAACCAGGTTTGGTACAGCACGATGGCCAGCGGCGTTTGGTTGGCGGCTTCGAGTTGTGCTGCCAGTTCAATCAGCGGACCGAATTCGAGCTTGCCGTGCCAGGCCTGGGTAATGCCATTGGTAAATAGTTGTTCGTGCGTCATTCTGGGGTTTCTCGCGTCGCAGCGTGCATGGTAACCACGCCAACGGTTGATTGGAAACGCTGGCGCAGCAAACGCGCGGCAAAAATACGCCGGCTTTCCCGCCTAATTCCGGGCGCTGTGCGGGGGGGCTCCGCAACTAAACTTTCCGCATGTCTATAAAAGTATGGTCTGTGCTGCCGGTATTGTTACTTTCTGCGTGTGCGCAGACGGTGGACTACCAGCGTCCGGAACTGCCGGTGCCGACTGCCTGGCCGAGCGGATCGGCGGCGCCAGACCAGTCCAGCGCAGCGGCAGTGCAGCCGCACTGGAGCACTTACTTTGTAGATCCGCGTTTGCACGTACTGATAGAGGCGGCGCTCAAGAACAACCGGGATTTGCGCATTGCGGCGTCCCGCGTGATGGAGGCGCGGGCGCAATTCCGCGCTGCGGGGGCTGAGCGTTTCCCCGGCATCAATTTGCTGGGGAGTGGCTCTGTCGGCATTACCCCGGCCGATTTGTCGGGCACCGGGACCGTGATCAACGGTGAGCGCTATGACCTGGCGCTGACCACCGTCAGCTACGAAATGGACTTCTGGGGCCGCCTGTCGAGTCTGACCGAAGCGGCACGCAATACCTATCTGGCGACCGAGACCGCACAGCGAGCGTTCCAGCTATCCTTGATCAGCGATGTGGCGACCACCTATTTCAAGCTGCTGCAATTTGACGAAATGCTGCGTCTGGCGCAGGAAAACGAGACTTCGCGCCAGAACAGCCTGGCGCTGGTCGGCAAGGGCCGGGAACTCGGCGGTGCCGATTATTCGGAATATTTGCAGGCCCAGAGTGCCCTGGAAGGCGTGCGCTCGGAATTGGCTGGACTGGAGCAGCAGCGTGCCAGCACGGTGAATCAGCTGAATTTTCTGGTCGGCGCGGTGCTGACCGATTTGCCGCCCGGTCTGGACCTGGACCACCAGGGCCTGGACACTACGCTAGCGCCAGGTTTGCCTGCGGATGTGTTGTTGGCGCGCCCGGACGTAGTTGCGGCGGAGCAGCGCCTGATCGCAGCGCAGGCCAATATTCAGGCGGCGCGTGCCGCTTTCTTCCCAAAAATCGCACTGACTGCCAGTGTGGGGGTTGCCAGTATTGGATTGGGCACTTTGTTTAGCGGCTCGGCCTGGAGCTACCAGCCGAGCATTGGGCTGCCATTGTTTGATGGTGGCCGCCTGGAAGCGAGCCGCGATTTGGCAGATGCCAGAAAAGTTACGGCGGTTGCGGAGTATGAGAAAACCATCCAGCAGGCTTTTCGCGAGGTGGCGGACCTGTTGTCCGCGCGCACGGCCTTGGCGCATCAGATGCGCTCGGCGCGGGTCAACCAGGAAGCCCAGGCGCGTCGCCTGGATATTGCCAATGCGCGTTACCAAGTGGGGCTGGGCAATTATCTGGAAGTTCTGGATGGCGAGCGTGGACTGGTGTCAGCACAACAGTCCACGCTGCAATTGCGGCGTGCCCAACTGGACACCGCTGCGCAGCTCTACAAAGCATTGGGGGGTGGCGCATGACTGCGGTGGAATCAGGCATTAC
>CAIUDG010000099.1 GCA_903897925.1 uncultured beta proteobacterium
CCTGAGTGCTTCGGCTGGCGGCGCTGGCGTGTTCCTGCGCAATAGCCAGGGCGTCAGCGTTGGCGACGTGGCGGTGCAGGTGAACCAGGTGCGTGCCAATGGCAGCAGCAGCGTGGTGACCGATGCCGCGCAATCCGCATTGATGACCAGCAACAACGGCGCCATCGTGCTGCAAAGCACCCTGGGCGACATTGTGTTGAACAGCGGCAGCTCCAGTGCCAGCACGGCAATCAGTGCCAACGGCAGCGGCAACGTGCTGGTGCAGGCACTGGCCGGCAACGTGACACTGAATGCCAACGCAGTCAGTGGCAACGGCAACCTGAGCTTGCTGGCGGCACAAGACCTGACGCTGAGCAGCAGCGCGGTGCAGGTGGCGACCGGCAACGGTACGCTGGACCTGCAGGCCGGCAATGGTTCTGCGAATGCCAGCGGCAATGTGACGATGGCAGGCAGCAGCTTGCTGCAGAGCACGGGTGGCAGCATCCGCGTCGATGCCGCCAACAATATGACGCTGGGCAATATCTCCGCCAGCACCGGCAACGTCAGTCTGTTGGCCCTGGGCGGCTCCATCCTGAACGGCAACGCCGCTTCGCTGGTGAATGTGCATGCGCAGGGATTGCGCATGACGGCCGCCAATGGCATCGGTCAGAGCAGCACTGCGCTGCTGACGACGGTGGCGACGCTGAGCGCCAATGCCGGCGCCGGTGGCATCTACCTGCTGGAAAGCGATGGTCTGAGCGTGGGCAATGTCAGCGCCAGCGTGAACCGGGTCGGCAGCGACGCCAGTACCACGCCGGTGGCAGATGCCGTGCAATCTGGCCTGGTCACTGCGGCCAATGGCAACATCGTGCTGCAGAGCACGCAAGGTGACATTACCTTGAACGGCGGCGCCAGCAACGCCAGCACCTCGGTGCTGGCGGGTGGCAGTGGCAACGTGCTGATTCAGACCTTGTCGGCGAGCGGCAACATCAATGTGCTGTCGAACGTTCAGGGAACGACTGGCAATGTGACGATTCTGGCCGGCAACAATGCCGTGCTGTACACGGTGGCCAGCGGTCCGGCCTCGGTCTTTACCGGCGGTTCTGGTGTGGTCCATGTGCTGGCCACCAATGGCACGGTGATTACCGGCGGCACCGGACAAGCGGGTCAGAATGTCAATCTGGTGGCGAACAATGTGTCGCTGGCGGTGCCGATTGCCGGTACGGGCAGCAACCTGAATATTGCGCCGACCACGGTGCCTTCCAGCCCGGATCCGGTGGTGGTCGGTGGCGCACCAGTGAATGGTGCGCTGTACCTGAGCCAGACCCAGGTCGGAATGATCGAGGGCGGTTTTGCCAACGTGGTGATTGGCAGCAGCATGGCCGGACAGGCGGTGACGCTGCTGGGCCAGGACGCCAGCGGCAACCCCAACACCACGACCTTTGTTGATCCGCTGACACTGCTGGCCACGGGCAGCGGCGCGGTGGTGAATGTGTCGGGTGGCTTGCAAGCCAGTTCGCTGCTGGTCAGCGGCTCTGGCGCCGGCACCACGCTGAGCGCAGCGACGGTCACCGTGAACGGCGATGCCCAGATCAACGACAACGTGATTGTCAGCGGCAACTCGGTGGTCACCGCGGGTGCAGGTGGCTCCGGCAACCTGACCATCAGCGGCAACATCAGTGGCGCCGCCAGCGGCAGCAATGGCATTACGCTGAATGCGGACGCCGGCAATGTGCTGGTGCAGGGAACGGTCAGCAACTTGCAGCAACTCACCGTTAACCAGGCGCAGAACGTTACCTTCAGCAGTGCCGTAAATATTTCCGGCAATGTGGTGCTGAATGCCACCGGTGTGGTGAACTTCAGCAACTTGACGATCTCCGCCGGTGGCAGCCTGACCATCAACGGTGCGACACAGGTGGTTATTGCGGGCCATGCCAATTTGAGCCAGGCTGGCAACACCACCATCAGCGCCAATGCCATCAGCTTCACGGGAGGCGCGGGTTCGATCACCGGCAACAGCAGCTCGGCGCTGACCTTGCAAGGCACCAGCGTGTCGAGCAATATCTACGTTGGCGACGCGGCAGTGCAGGGTGTGCTGCGCATCACCAGCACCGACTTGAACGCGATTGCTCCGGGATTCGGTCAGGTCGTGATTGGCGCCAAAGACGCTGTGACGGGCCAGGCCAGCGCCAGCGACGGTACGGTGGAGATTGCCGCTTCGCTCAATGCCACGGCACCCGCCACGCAGCTGAGTGTCTATGGCAAGACGATCACGGTGGACGCCGGTGGTACCGGCCTGGTGGTGTCGGGCGCCGTGCAGATGGATGCCTACGGTGCCCTGCAGCTTGGCTCTTCGATTGATGCCGTGAACAGCGCCAACGTGACGCTGCAAAGCGGCACCGGCTCGGTGACCATGGGTGCAACCGCACAAATTCACAGCGATGGCGGCAACGTCTCGGTCAGCAGTGCCGGCGGTGCCAACGGCATCCAGGTAGCCCTGATTGACGCGCGCAATGTGGGCGCCGGAAGCATGGGCCAAATCATTCTGAATGCCGGCACCGGCACGGTATCCAGCACCCTGGCGACGCCGGGCACCAATGTGATTGGCAACTCGCTGTCGATGACCGGCTTCGGCCCGGCCGCAGGCAGCGCTGGCGTGCAGAACGAACTGCAGGTGCGTGCTCCGGTGGTTGAAGTGCTGGGCAGCAACGGCGCAGTGATGCGGGACCAGGGCGCAGACGGCACGGTGGCATTCAATATGCTGTCGGGCGGCGTGCTCTACCAGGAGGTGGTGGTATCCGGTGGTACGACCCAGGTGACCACCGATCCGGGCACGATTCTGGCGGGTGGCGCGAGTGCCATGGTCACCGCGGGCATCCCGCAGAGTTTGTATTCCGCCAGCTTGCTGCGGGCGGCGAACGCCATCATTCTGGAAGCCAGTGCGCCGGGGCAGGTGTTGCCAGTGGATACCACGGCCTCGTCCGGAGAACAGGCGGCGATGCTGGAGCAGGCCTACTTGCTGGGCAGTGCCTCAATGCAGCCAGTGGCAGCCGGACTGGGCAATTACGGCAGTGGTGCAGTCGACTACTGGACCGAAACCCTCAGTGTGTAAAGCGATCAATTTTGGGAGTCTGGCAGTCCGCCAATTTATCTTTTTATGAAGAGCAAGCTAATGAACACACAATCAAAAAAGTCAGTAGACATTGCGCAGGTTGCCCGGGCCGGCGCCCTGTCTGGCGTGATGCTTTGTCTGGGGCTGTTGCTCACAGCCTGTGGCGGTGGCGGCGGCGGCGGCGCTTCGCCGACCGAGGCTACCGTGGTGTCGGTTGGCAATGGCTCGGTGTTGCGCAGTGCTGCTGGTCCGACCGTGCTGTCGCTGCCGGTGGTGTTCAGCAAGAACGTTGTCAGCGCGTTGCAGATAAGCCCCAGCATTGTGTCGCCCGGCACCACCCCGCATCTGGGTACCGCAGTGGGCGGCGCTGACTGCAACCACGGTGCCGATTTTGTGGTGCCGGCGAATTTGCCGGTCGGCTTTGCGGCGGGCAGCAGTTCCGGCACGATTTCGATTACGGTGTGCCCGACCAGCACGTTCAAACCGGACCTGAACTTTAGTGTGGCCTGGGTTTCTGGAGCCGCGCAGGGCGTGGCACAGGCCTTGATCATCAACAGCGTGCCGGGTGGCCTGGCGTCAACCGGCGCGACCACCGTGATGGGCGGGGCGCCAGCGTTTGGGCGGGATACGCTGGCCCTGACCAGTTCCAATGCCGATGGCCATGCCGGTTTGTCGTACCAGCAAATCACCGGCTCACAAGGCAATTGCACGCTGGACCAGGTGACCGGTTTGTACTGGCAAGTTCAGTCCGGCGCGGCCCTGACGGCCACCTACACTTATTCGCAGCTGAATGCCTATGTGGCCCAGGTCAACAGCGCCAGCCTGTGCGGGTATACCGATTGGCGGGTTCCCACTGCCAATGAGTTGATGTCGATTGTGGATTACAGCAAGACGCTGGCACCCGCCGCCGACGCTTATGGTTTCCCGAACCAGTCCAGCAGCCCGTACTGGAGTTCAGACGTGCGTGCTTCGGCACCGACGGCGGACGCCTGGAAGGTGGATTTCGGCAACCAGGGCGCGGTGGTGATTGACGCCCAGAGCCAGGCGTTCCGCGCCTTGCTGGTGCGTTCCGCCACGGTGCATGGTGCCACGGCCTGCACCTCGGCCGATGCACGCTATACCGACAACGGCGACGGCACCGTGAATGACGGCCAGACCGGACTGATGTGGAAGCAGTGCGCCGAAGGCGGTCAGCTGCCTGGATGCGTTGGTACCAAGACCTATTTCACGTCGATAGCCCAGGTGCAGGCGCAACTGGCGGCGGTGAATACGGCCTCCAGCAGCGGCGGACTGGGCTACACCGACTGGCGCGTTCCGACCGCCAAGGAGTTGGCTTCGTTGGCGCTGCGCAACTGCACGTCTGGGCCTGTCAATACGGTGGCCTTCCCGAATACCGATGCCTCGTCGCACCTGTCTGCCACCACCTTTGCCACTACGCCGACTTTTCTCTGGACGGTGGACTTTGCCGACGGCTCGGTGGGGCCGGTGGACCCCACCACTGGCGGCGGCCGGGTGGTGCGCCTGGTCCGTGCAGGACAATAAGCCTTGCGACAGGGCACTGCCAGCGCGCAGTGCCCGATTTGTCTAGTTCAACAGTGCTGATCGATTAAAGCGGACCGTATGGATTTTTTGCTGACACGTTTTGAGTACCAGGTGTATCGGGGGGACCATGAAGCTGCAGGGCGCGAGTTGCGCGCACTGATGCAAATGCTCGATTCGCACTACGGAAATTTTGCCAAGGGCTTTTCGGCCAAACCGCTGGCCGCCTTTGGCAGCGGGCCGGAAGCCGAGTTGCATGTGCTGACGCGCATTGCGGCGGCGATTTCGCACCTGTTTCTGGACCCGGGCTTCCGCCTGTCGCCGTCCGGCCTGGGCCAGCTGTTGCCGATGCAGCGCTGGCTGGCGACCATATTTTCGGTGACGCCATTCCGCAATGCCGACCATGTGCTGCGCGCCTTGAATAACTTCAACTGGGAGAGCGACAAGCTCGAGTTCACGCCGGACAACCTGGTGAAGTTTGTGCTGCTGGCGTTTTCCGAATCTGAAATTCCGGTGGACCTGGACGGCCTCTGGGCCGCCAGTCCGGTGGTGGCGGTGACGCTGGGCATGCTCTGGCTGGCTCCGCGCTTCCTGGCCTCGCCCTCGGCCCATGCCAAGCGCGAGTTGATACTCGGTTGGCTGCCCGACAAGCTCAAGCGCATGGACATTGACCAGTTGCCCAATGCCATCCTGCACGACGTTTACATGCATTGCAGTTATGCGGACCGTCCGGACCGGCACCAGGTCAAGGGCGCCATCAACACCATCGTGCGCAACAAGATCGAGCGCGAAGGTTTGCGTGACGTGCCGCCGCCGCCAGCGCTGGCGGCTGGCGAAAAGCCGACCATGCTGGTGGTGCTGGAGTGGTTCAGTGGTGCCCACTCGATTTACCGCACCCACTCCACCACCATGCGGGCGGCGCGCAAACACTTCCGGGTGATTGCCATGGGTCGCGGCGCCTGCGTCGACGCCATGGGGCGCGAGGTCTTTGATGAATTCATCAGTCTGCCGGACAAGCCGATCATTGATCAGCTGATCCAGATCCGTGCCACCGCCATTAAGCACCAGGCGCGGGTGTTTTACATGCCCAGCGTGGGCATGTTCCAGCTCACCGTGTTTGCCTCCAACCTGCGCTTTGCGCCGGTACAGGCGATGGCGCTGGGGCATCCGGCAACCACGCTGTCGCCGCGTATGGACTATGTGGTGGTGGAGGATGACTATGTCGGCTCCGAGTCTTGTTTCTCGGAAAAGCTGATTCGCCTGCCCAAGGATGCGTTGCCCTATGTGCCGTCGGCGGCGTTGCCGAAAAATCTGGTGCCGAATATTCGCAAGCATCCGGAGGTGGTTCGGATTGCGGTGTGCTCGACCACCATGAAGCTCAATCCGCGTTTTCTCAACACCTGCAAACGCATCATCAAGGCGGCGCGCTCGCCGGTGCATTTTGAGTTCATGGTGGGGCAGGCCACCAGCCTGATCCATCCGCATGTGCAGCGCGTGGTGAAGAGCTATCTCGGTGAGCAGGTGACGGTGAACCGGCACATGGACTATCCGCAGTACATGGCCAAAATCAATGAATGCGATATGTTCATCAACCCGTTTCCGTTTGGCAATACCAACGGCATCATCGACACCGTTACGCTTGGGCTGGTGGGTGTTTGCCTGAGTGGCCCGGAAGTGTTCGAGCACATCGATGAAGGCTTGTTCGGCCGCCTCGGCGTGCCGTCGTGGATGGTGACGCGCACGGTGGATGAATACGTGGCCGCGGCGGTGCGGCTGATTGACAAGCACGAGGAACGTTATCGCCTCTGCGAAGACTTGCTGGCCAATTCACGCTTGAATGTGTTGTTCCAGGGGCGTCCCGAATTGTTCGGTGAACGCATGCTGGAACTGGTTACCCAGCAGGGCAGCGCGGCCGCCTGATCCGCCGGCATGGCGTGCCGGCTGGGCCAGGCAGGAGGCGCTGCTGGCCTGCCGTGCCGAACCGGTTTTTCTGTCGCTTTAGGACGGCTGCGTGCCGTGCGTGCTGGCCGAGTGGGCTTGCTGGTCGGCGTGGTAGCTGGATCGCACCATGGCGCCTACAGCGGCGTGCTTGAAGCCCATTTTGTAGGCTTCAGCTTCGAACATCTTGAAGGTGTCCGGGTGCACATAGCGGCGTACCGGCAGGTGCGAGGTGGTGGGTGCCAGGTACTGGCCAATGGTCAGCATCTCGATACCGTGGGCCCGCATGTCGCGCATGACTTCGAGGATTTCTTCGTCGGTTTCTCCCAGGCCTACCATCAGTCCGCTCTTGGTGGGAATGGCCGGGAACAGGGCTTTGAATTTTTTCAGCAAATTGAGTGAGAACTGGTAGTCGGAACCCGGACGCGCCTGCTTGTACAGGCGGGCAATGGTTTCCATGTTGTGGTTCATCACGTCGGGTGGTGCAGCTTTCAGAATTTCCAGCGCGCGGTCGTCACGGCCACGGAAATCGGGCACCAGGACTTCAATCTGGGTCTTCGGAGAAAGTTCGCGGATTTTGCTGATGCATTCGACAAAATGGCCGGCGCCGCCGTCGCGCAGGTCATCGCGGTCAACGCTGGTGATGACGACGTAATTCAGATGCAGCTTGGCAATGGTGTTGGCAAGGTTGAGCGGTTCGTTGCTGTCCAGCGGGTCCGGGCGACCGTGGCCGACATCGCAGAACGGGCAGCGTCGGGTGCACTTGTCGCCCATGATCATGAAAGTGGCGGTGCCTTTGCCGAAACATTCACCGATGTTCGGGCAGCTGGCTTCCTCGCACACGGTGACCAATTTGTTGGCGCGCAGCACGTCCTTGATTTCATAGAAGCGGGTGCTGGGTGAGCCGGCCTTGACGCGAATCCATTCAGGCTTGCGCAACACTTCGCCCGCCTCCACCTTGACCGGTATGCGCGACAGTTTTGCCGCCGCCTTCTGCTTGGCCGAGGCGTTGTAGTTTTCGGTGCTTTGGGCCTCACGCACGGTGGGGCTGGAGTGGTCTTCGCTGTGGCTCATGGTCTTGCGTTCGGGGTAAGGGCGTCTCAGGGCGCCAGGTAAATGGCGAGCTTTTGGCTCAGTATGTCAGCGGCGTCGGTCCAGCTGACTTGGTAGCCGATTGTAGAAAGGTCTACCGTCTGCAGGCGCGCATAGCCGCAGGGGTTGATGCGTGCATAGGGTTCCAGGTCCATGGCGACGTTGAGCGCCAGGCCGTGGTAGGTGCAGTTGCGACTGACTTTGATGCCCAGGGCGGCAATTTTGCCCAGCCCGGAAAAGTCGGGTGTCGAACTGTGGCTGTCCGCAAGCGCGCGCTGCGGGCGGTTTTCCAGCGGCGTATGACCCGCCGGATCGTCCAGGCGCACATAGATGCCCGGGGCGCCGCTGACACGGTGGCCAGTGACGCCGAAATGCAGCAGGGTGCGAATCAGCGCCTCTTCCATGCGGTAGACATATTCCTTGACGAAATAGCCGGCGCGCCGGAGGTCGATCAGCGGATAGGCCACCACCTGGCCGGGGCCATGGTAGGTCACTTGGCCGCCCCGGTTGGTCTGGATCACCGGAATATCCTGCGGATTGAAAATGTGTTCGGCCTTGCCGGCCAGGCCCTGGGTATAGACCGGCGGGTGCTCGCAAATCCAGAGCTGATCCTCAGACTGCAGCCCGGCATCCACGACGCGTTCGGCAGTGAACTTTTGCATGGCCTCAAGGGTCGGCAAATAGTCGACAAGCCCGCGTTGAAAAATTTGCATGGCTACGCGCCTAGAGCACCACTTTGACCAGCGGGTGTGTGCTTAGTGTGCGGTAGAGCTCGTCGAGCTGTTCGCGGCTGGTGGCGGTGACGGTAATGGTGACCCCCAGGTAGTTGCCGCCTTTGCTTTCGCGCAGCGCAATAGTGCTGGCGTCAAAAGTGGGGTCAAAAGCTTTGGCGATCAGGGTAATGGCGTGAACCAGTCCATCGACTTTGTTGCCCATGACCTTGATAGGGAACGGGGATGGGTATTCGATCAGTGATTCTTGGCGTCCGGGCGCAGCGGACTGGACAGGCGGCTTGGAGGTGGGCATGGCAAATTATCGCAGTCCGGCGCTGTTTGCTGTTCGATGCTGTCAAAAACGGCTTTACAGAGCGGGTTTCTACGTATAATCGCGGGCTGTGCACAAATCTGCAGTCTGTCTGTAACCTAGGCGTAATCTGAATGGTGACAATCGCTAATGTCGCAGCCAGGGAGCTGGAAGATGGGTCAGAGCAGGAAGTCTCGGACTTCACGCCACTGACAGCAGAGCAGGCTCAGGTGCTGCGCGAGCAGCATCCCTCTTTATCGCCCTGGTGGGTGGTAGCGGGTCAGGTGCTGGTCGGTTTGCTGTTCTCGGCTTTGGCTTGGGGGCTGACAGGCAGGCCAGTCGTAGGTTTGTCGGCCGCCTGTGGTGCGCTGGCAGTGATCGTTCCGGCGGCGTTGTTCGCCAGAGGGGTCACGGGACAATTTGCTTCGGTCAATGCGGGTTCCGCAGTGCTGAGTTTTTTTGTCTGGGAATTGATAAAGATTGTTGTGACGGTGGGCATCATGTTTGCGGCCCAGCGTCTGGTGGAAGGTTTGAGCTGGCTGGCAATGCTGCTTGGGCTGATCGTGACAATGAAGGTGTACTGGCTTGCGCTGGCTTTCAAACGAAAACCGCGCCCGGTGCAAAGTAAAAACGCTTAACGGCAAAAGTAACTGATACGAGTAACTGATGGCTGCTGAAGAAAACGTTGCGGAACATGGCCTAACGGCTGGCGAATATATCGGTCACCACCTGACGCATTTGCGTACAGGACACCAGTCTGGTGTGATTGATTTCTCCGTCTTGAATATCGACTCCCTGTTCTGGTCGATCCTGTTGGGCGTGCTAGGTATGTTTGTGCTGTGGCGCGTTGCGCGCAGCGTGACTGCTGGCGTTCCGGGTCGTCTGCAGGCCGCTGTTGAAATTCTGCTTGAAATGGTCGACACGCAAGCCAAGGGCATTGTGCACAACGCCGAATCGCGCAAGTTTGTTGGCCCGCTGGCACTGACCGTTTTTGTCTGGGTGTTTTTGCTCAACTCCATGGACTTCTTGCCGGTGGATCTGTTCCACGTGCTGCTGGGCGTGCTGGGCCTGGAAGAAGCCATTCCGTATTTCCGCGTGGTTCCTACTGCTGACCTGTCCACTACGCTGGGTATGTCGTGCTCGGTGCTGCTGGTTTGCCTGTACTACAACGTCAAGATCAAAGGTCTGGGCGGTTGGGCGCATGAGCTGGTGACGGCGCCTTTCGGCACCAGCAAGAACCCTGTATTTGCTCTGATTCTGGGCGTGCTGAACTTCGGCATGCAGATGATTGAATTCACCGCCAAGACCGTTTCGCACGGCATGCGGTTGTTCGGGAATATGTACGCTGGCGAGCTGGTGTTCATGTTGATCGCACTCATGGGTGCGGTTGGTTTCGGGTCGGCTACGGGCATCGCCTTGTGGTTGGGTCATGTGGTAGCGGGTACTAGCTGGGCAATCTTTCACATTCTGATTGTTGCTTTGCAGGCCTTCATTTTCATGATGTTGACCTTGGTGTATGTGGGTCAGGCTCACGATCACCACTAAGTTGTCAGTTATTTTTTCAATCTGTTTCTCGTTAACTTAAATCCATAGGAGCTTTTAAATGGAACACGTTCTTGGCTTTGTCGCATTGGCCGCTGGTTTGATCATTGGTCTGGGTGCTATCGGTGCTTGTATCGGTATCGGCATCATGGGTAGCAAGTACCTGGAATCTGCAGCACGTCAGCCTGAGCTGATGAACGAACTGCAAACCAAGATGTTCCTGCTGGCTGGTCTGATTGACGCTGCGTTCCTGATTGGCGTTGGTATCGCCATGATGTTTGCATTCGCCAACCCCTTCGTGCTGAAGTAAGCCCTTTCGCCTTTCCCAACCTAGAGAGGTGTTGTTGTGAGTATTAACGCAACATTCTTCGCTCAGCTGACAGTGTTCTTCCTGTTGGTGGTCTTCACGATGAAATTCGTGTGGCCACCGATTGCCAAGGCATTGGATGACCGTGCGCAGAAAATCGCAGCCGGCCTGGCTGCCGCTGACAAAGCCAAGGCAGAGTTGACCAGCGCCAACAAGCGCGTGGAAGACGAACTGGCCAAGTCCCGCAATGAAACTGCCGCACGCCTTGCTGATGCAGAGCGCCGCGCCCAGGGCATTGTGGAAGAAGCCAAGGCCAAGGCAACCGAGGAAGGCAACAAGATCATTGCTGCCGCCAAGGTTGAAGCCGAACAGCAGTCCGTGAAGGCCCGCGAAAGCTTGCGTGAGCAAGTGGCAGCACTGGCCGTCAAGGGCGCCGAGCAGATTCTCCGCAAGGAAGTCAACGCTGGTGTCCACGCAGATTTGCTTGGCCGTTTGAAGACTGAGCTGTAAGAGGACACAATGGCTGAACTCGCCACTATTGCAAGACCCTACGCTGAGGCGCTTTACAAAGCGTCTTTGCAGGATTTGGTCAATGTCTCGGTGTGGGTCGATGAGCTGGCTGCAGTTGCTGCGAATGCACAACTGCAGCAATTCGCCGACAGCCCCAAGGTGACGTCCGCACAAGTATTTGATCTGATCGCCAGCGTGGCCAAGTCCACACTGAACGATCACGCCAAAAACTTTCTGCGCACGGTGATCGAGAATGGCCGCCTCAGCGTACTGCCTGAGATTGCCGTCCAGTTCAGGGCGTTGAAGAATGCCAGCAGCGGATCTTCCGATGCAGTGGTTTACAGTGCATTCCCGATTGACAGTGCAGCTCTGGCGCAAGTCGCGGCGACACTGGAAACCAAATTCGGTCGCAAGCTCAATGTCTCCGTTGAGTTGCAGCCCGAGTTGATCGGTGGCATTCGTGTAGTGGTGGGAGACGAGGTTCTTGACACATCCGTCAAAGCACGTCTGGAACAAATGAAAGTGGCGCTGACCGCTTGAGGCATTGGCCCAGGCTGTCAGACATAACTAAAGAAAGAAGGAAAGAGTCATGCAACTCAATCCCGCAGAAATCTCTGAATTGATCAAGAGCCGTATCGAAGGTCTGGCTGCGAGCGCCGACATTCGCAATCAGGGAACCGTAGTTTCGGTGACCGACGGTATCTGCCGCATTCACGGCCTGTCTGACGTGATGCAAGGCGAAATGCTTGAATTCCCGGCTGGTAGCGATGGTCTGCCAACCTATGGACTGGCGCTGAACCTTGAGCGTGACTCTGTTGGTTCCGTTATTCTGGGCGAATACGAACACATCTCCGAAGGCGACACGGTCAAGTGCACCGGTCGTATTCTGGAAGTGCCAGTGGGCCCCGAGCTCAAAGGCCGCGTGGTCAACGCGCTGGGTCAGCCGATCGACGGCAAGGGCCCGATCAACGCCAAGATGACCGACGTGATCGAAAAGGTGGCACCTGGTGTGATCGCCCGTGAGTCCGTCAGCCAGCCGATGCAGACCGGCCTGAAGTCGATTGACTCCATGGTTCCCGTCGGCCGTGGCCAGCGCGAGCTGATCATTGGTGACCGTCAGACCGGCAAGACTGCCGTGGCTATTGACGCCATCATCAACCAGAAGGGTCAGAACATGACCTGCGTCTACGTGGCTATTGGTCAGAAGGCGTCTTCTGTCAAGAACGTGGTGCGCGCTCTGGAACAAGCCGGCGCCATGGAATACACCATTGTTGTCGCAGCTACTGCTTCCGAATCTGCAGCTATGCAGTATGTGTCGGCCTACTCCGGCTGCACCATGGGCGAATATTTCCGTGACCGCGGTGAAGATGCACTGATCGTTTATGACGATCTGTCCAAGCAAGCCGTTGCTTACCGCCAAGTGTCCCTGCTGCTGCGCCGCCCACCAGGCCGCGAAGCTTACCCAGGCGACGTGTTCTATTTGCACAGCCGCTTGCTCGAACGTGCAGCCCGCGTGAACGCCGACTACGTCGAAGCATTCACCAAGGGTGCCGTCAAGGGCAAGACCGGTTCGCTGACTGCTTTGCCAATCATCGAAACCCAGGCGGGTGACGTGTCGGCCTTCGTGCCTACCAACGTGATTTCGATTACCGACGGCCAGATCTTCCTGGAAACCAGTCTGTTCAACGCCGGTATCCGTCCAGCCATTAACGCTGGTATCTCGGTGTCCCGCGTCGGTGGCGCTGCCCAGACCAAGCTGGTGAAGAACCTGTCTGGTGGTATCCGTACCGACTTGGCCCAGTACCGTGAATTGGCTGCGTTCGCGCAGTTCGCTTCCGATCTGGACGAAGCCACCCGCAAGCAGCTCGACCGCGGTGCCCGCGTGACCGAACTGCTGAAGCAGGCCCAGTACAGCCCAATGACGATCAGTGCCATGGGTGCTACCTTGTTCGCAGTGAACAAGGGCTTCATGGACGATATCGAAGTGAAGAAGGTCCTGTCCTTTGAACACGGCATGCTGTCTTACCTGAAAGACAAGCACGCTGCGCTGTTGGCCAAGCTCGAAGCCGAGAAAGCCATGGACAAAGACGCTGAAGCCGAATTGAATGCCGCCATCACAGCATTCAAGAAGACATTCGCTTAATTCCGACCTGACGATCCAAGGAGCCATCTATGGCAGCAGGTAAGGAAATACGCGGCAAGATCAAATCGGTGGAAAACACCAAGAAGATCACCAAAGCCATGGAAATGGTGGCCGCCTCCAAAATGCGCAAAGCGCAGGACCGGATGCGTGCCGCTCGCCCCTATAGCGAAAAAATCCGCAATATCGCAACCAACCTCGGTAAAGCCAACCCCGAGTACACGCATGCCTTCATGAAGGGCAATGAGGCGAAGAGCGCTGGTTTCATCGTTGTCACGACCGACAAGGGTCTGTGCGGCGGCATGAACACCAACATTCTGCGCAACGTGACCGGCAAGCTGCGTGAACTGCAGACTGCAGGGGTTTCGTCCCAAGCGGTCGCCATTGGTAACAAGGGCCTGGGTTTCCTGAACCGTGTTGGTGCCAAGGTGGTTTCGCATGCAACGCAACTCGGCGACACGCCACACCTGGACAAGCTGATTGGCCCGGTCAAGGTGTTGCTCGATGCCTACGTCAAGGGTGAAGTGAACGCT
Source organism: uncultured beta proteobacterium (assembly GCA_903897925.1). GTDB lineage: Bacteria > Pseudomonadota > Gammaproteobacteria > Burkholderiales > Burkholderiaceae_C > Allorhodoferax. The sequence continues at coordinate 13,716 of CAIUDG010000099.1, forward strand.
GTGTACCTGTGCTACACCAAGTTCATCAACACCATGAAGCAGGAACCGGTGGTGCAACAACTGTTGCCACTGTCGGCTGCCGACATGGAAGCCCAGACGCAAGCCAGCGGTACACAGCATGGATGGGATTACATCTATGAGCCGGACGCCCAGTCGGTGATCGACGATTTGTTGACCCGCTACGTGGAAGCGCTGGTGTACCAGGCCGTGGCAGAAAACATGGCGTCGGAACAGTCCGCACGCATGGTGGCCATGAAGGCTGCGACCGACAACGCTGGTAGCGTGATTGGCGAACTGAAGCTGGTCTATAACAAGACCCGCCAGGCCGCGATCACCAAAGAGTTGTCCGAAATTGTTGCGGGTGCTGCAGCGGTGTAAGCCGTCAGAACCCTCTAGATACCAAGTTAAAGATCATTATTTTTGGAGCGAAAAATGGCTCAAGCTAACTCCCAAGTTCAGGGAAAAATTGTTCAGTGTATCGGCGCCGTGGTGGACGTTGAGTTCCCCCGTAACAAGATGCCCGGCATTTATGACGCGCTGAAGATGGACGGTTCTGCTCTGACGCTGGAAGTTCAGCAGCAGCTGGGTGACGGCATCGTGCGTACCATTGCTCTGGGTTCTTCCGACGGTCTGCGCCGCGGCATGATGGTGTTCAACACCGAGAAGCCTATTCTGGTGCCGGTGGGTCAAGCCACGCTGGGCCGCATCATGGACGTGTTGGGTGCCCCGATTGACGAACGCGGTCCGGTGAACGCCGACCTGCACATGTCGATCCACCGCAAGGCCCCCAGCTATGACGAACTGAGCCCTTCGCAAGAACTGCTCGAAACCGGCATCAAGGTGATTGACCTGGTTTGCCCGTTCGCCAAGGGCGGTAAGGTTGGTCTGTTCGGTGGTGCCGGTGTGGGCAAGACCGTGAACATGATGGAACTGATCAACAACATCGCCAAGGCACACAGCGGTTTGTCCGTGTTTGCCGGTGTGGGTGAACGTACCCGTGAAGGTAACGACTTCTATCACGAAATGGCCGACTCCGGCGTGGTGAACCTGGAAGACCTGCCCAAGTCCAAAGTGGCCATGGTCTACGGTCAGATGAACGAACCCCCGGGCAACCGTCTGCGCGTGGCCCTGACTGGTCTGACCATCGCCGAGTCCTTCCGTGACGAAGGCCGTGACGTGCTGTTCTTCGTGGACAACATCTACCGCTACACACTGGCCGGAACCGAAGTGTCCGCGCTGCTGGGTCGTATGCCTTCCGCCGTGGGTTACCAGCCTACGCTGGCCGAAGAAATGGGCCGTCTGCAAGAGCGTATTACCTCCACCAAGGTCGGCTCCATCACTTCCATCCAGGCCGTTTACGTTCCTGCCGATGACTTGACCGACCCGTCGCCTGCAACCACTTTTGCGCACTTGGACTCCACCGTGGTGCTGTCTCGTGACATCGCTTCGCTGGGTATCTACCCCGCCGTGGACCCGCTGGACTCCACCAGCCGCCAGCTGGACCCGAACGTGGTGGGCGAAGACCACTACAACGTGGCCCGCGCGGTGCAAGGTACGCTGCAGCGCTACAAGGAACTGCGCGACATTATCGCGATTCTGGGTATGGACGAACTGGCTCCCGAAGACAAGCTGACCGTGGCCCGTGCGCGTAAGATCCAGCGTTTCCTGTCGCAACCGTTCCACGTTGCTGAAGTGTTTACCGGTTCCCCCGGCAAGTACGTGACCCTGGCTGAAACCATCCGTGGTTTCAAGATGATTGTTGCTGGCGAGTGCGATCACCTGCCAGAACAAGCCTTCTACATGGTCGGCACGATTGACGAAGCGTTCGAAAAAGCCAAGAAGGTTTAATCATGAACACCATCCACGTTGATGTGGTCAGTGCAGAAGAGTCCATCTTCTCTGGCGAAGCGCGTTTCGTGGCGCTTCCTGGAGAAGCGGGTGAGTTGGGAATTTATCCCCGCCACACTCCGCTGATCACGCGCATCAAGCCTGGCTCGGTGCGCATTGAAAAGGCCGACGGTAGCGAAGAGTTCGTCTTCGTTGCGGGTGGCATTCTGGAAGTCCAACCCAACTGCGTAACCGTGTTGTCTGATACGGCTATTCGCGGTAAGGACCTGGACGACGAGAAGGCCAACGCTGCCAAGGCAGCCGCCGAAGAAGCCATCAAGAACGCCAAGAGCGAGATTGATTTGGCCAAGGCGCAGTCTGAGCTGGCTGTTATGGCTGCCCAGATCGCTGCATTGCGCAAGTATCGCCAGAAAAAGTAAGCCCAGGCTTAACCAGAAACAAGCCGCCTTTGGGCGGCTTTTTCTTTGGGACAATTGCGCGCGTAGCAAAGCAGAGGAAAATGGCGCATGGCCCGATCCAAATCCAAATTGCAAGCCGCCACTGTGGGTGGCACCCCCGACGAAGTTGAAGCAGCGTTTTACGAAGGTCTGCAGACCGGCAACGTGGAGCGCTTGATGGCTACCTGGGCCGATGAAGACGACATCGTCTGCATTCATCCCGGCGGGCCGCGCCTGCGCGGCGTTGGTGCCATACGGGCGGCCTTTGAATCCATGTTTGCCGATGGTGGCAGTATCAATGCCAGCATTGCCCATGTGCACCGCGTAGATTCGCTGGCCAGTGCGGTCCACCACGTGCTGGAAAAAGTGGAAGTGATGACGCCGCAGGGACTGGCAACGGGCTATGTGCTGGCCACCAATGTCTATCACAAGACGGCCCAAGGCTGGCGTCTGGTGGTGCACCATGCCAGTCCGGGCAACCAAGAGGCGCAGGAGATTCTGGATAGCCCCAAGGTGCTGCACTAGGCCATGAACTACGTGGCGCCACGGTGGTTGCCCGGCGGTCATCTGCAAACAATTTGGGCCGCGCGTGCGGCACGCGCCAGTGCTTCGGCAGTGCCTGCCTACACGCGGTGGCGCTGGACCACGCCGGACCAGGATTTCATCGATGTGGATTATTTGCCGGCCAGCCGCCAGCTGAATGGCGCGGCGCGACCGCTTTTGGTGTTGTTCCATGGCCTGGAAGGCAGCTCACACAGCCACTATGCGCTGGCCTTTGCCGACTATGCGCAACAACAGGGTATGGACTACGCGGTACCGCATTTTCGGGGCTGCAGCGGCGAGATCAACCTGGCACCCCGCGCCTATCACTCCGGCGACTATGAAGAGCTGCACTGGATATTGCAGCGCTTGCAGGCGATGCAAAACAGGCCAATGCTAGTGGTCGGAATATCACTGGGCGGAAATGCCCTGCTGCGCTGGGCCCAGGAATACGGCAGTGAGGCGGGCAGGCTGGTGCGCGCAGTGGCGGCCATCAGCGCGCCGCTGGATTTGCACGCGGCCGGCGAGGCCCTGGGCCGTGGTTTTAATTTGCAGGTATATACGCGCATGTTTTTGCGCAGCATGAAGCCGCGTGCGTTGCAGAAGCTGCAGCAGTACCCGGGGCTGTTTTCAGGTGAGCAATTGCTGCAGGCGCGCACCTTGTACCAATTCGACGATGTCTTCACCGCGCCGCTGCATGGCTTTCGCGATGCGCACGACTACTGGCGCCGAGCCTCGGCCAAGCCCCATCTGCAGCGCCTTGGCGTACCGGCACTGCTATTGAACGCCCGCAATGATCCTTTTGTGCCGGAGTGCAGCCTGCCCGCCCAGACAGCAGCGCATGCGCGGCTGACGCTTTGGCAGCCAGCCCAGGGCGGGCATGTCGGCTTTGTCGATGGGCCACGGCCCCCCGGGCAATTGCAGGCATTGCCGCAGGCGGTGGGCGGGTGGCTGCGCGCGCATTTGCATTGACACAAAAGAACAGGAGAAGCAATGGACGAGATTGTTCAACAAGCCATGCTGAAGTGGCCGAATGTGCCTGATTGCTATGGCTGGCTCGGACTCGACGCGCGTGGCAACTGGTACATGCGCGATGAAGCAGCCCAGCATGCCGGCGCCTTTTCCAGCGGTCTGCCGGGCGCCAAGGGCAGTCGCCTGGAGCACGCCGGACTGATCGCGTTTATCCAGCGCAATTACGCCAGCGATAACAAGGGGCGCTGGTATTTTCAGAATGGACCGCAGCGTGTGTATGTGGAGCTGGAAGCCACGCCGTGGATCTGGCGCGTGCACCAGGACCTGCACATCCAGGCCCACGACGGACAACGCGTAACCCGGCTGGACAGCCTGGTCGACGAGCACGGTTGGCTCTACCTGCAGACTTCGCTGGGTTTTGGGCTGGTGCACACCCAGGACGTAGGTGAGGCCGCGCAGGCCATGGAACAACAGGGCTGGACGCTGCATGAAGTGGCGCGCGCAGAGCTGGAGTCGCGCTTTCAGTACCAGCGCAGTCCACACGCCTGGCAACAACGGGCATAAAAAAGCCGGCCATGGAGGCCGGCATTTTCATGTGCGGTGACGCCAGAATTATTTCTTGGCAGCGGCGTCGGCGGCAGCGGGCACCTTGGGTTCAGGGAACTTGCCACCGCCGGCATTGGCCATGTAGACCACGCCACGGGCAATTTCCAGATCACTCAGATCGCCACCACCCTGGGGACTCATATTTCCCTTGCCCTTGAGCGCGGAATTCAGCAAGGACTCAAACGGCGACTTGATGCGAGGACCCCAGGCCGCAGCATCACCAAACTTGGGCGAGCCGGCCGCACCGGTGCCGTGGCAGGCGGAGCAACGCACCTGGAACACTTGCTCACCCGTCTTCAGCTCATGGCTGGCTTCACCCAACTGGATGGAACCCACTTTTTGCAAGCGCGCCGCCATGGCGATTTCCAGATCAGCCTTGCTGGGAACTGGTTTGCGGTCCGCAGTGGCGGACATGACCAGGCTGACTACCAAAATGATAGGCACCAGCAGCGAGAAGAACACCGTTAGCACGAGGCGTTTGGAAATTGCGCCGTAACCGCCGGGGGCGTGGTGGTGATCGTTACCGGTGCTTGTGTCGCTCATGGTGTCCTCGGATGGAATAGGGCAAAAAATGAACTTTTGATTATAGCGGTCAGCTTTCCGAAAGCACCTACAATACAAGGCTGGAGCGCGGCTGTAGCTCAGTGGATAGAGTATTGGCCTCCGAAGCCTATAGTCATCCAGGTTTCCGCCGCACTTGTGAGTATTGGTCTTTTTTAAGAGTTGCGGCTGTAGCTCAGTGGATAGAGTATTGGCCTCCGAAGCCAAGGGTCGTGGGTTCGATCCCCGCCAGCCGCACCACCAGAGGAGAAACCGCAAATTCAGGGCTCAAATGAGCAAGAATTTTGAGTGGTGTCCAATAGTCAAAAAGCAGTTTGGCCCGAAAATGGCCGATCGTCGGAGGCAATCAGCCCAGTTTTCCATGGCCCACCGGTGGCCCACGCATGGCCCAAGTCTGGCCCGCTGAATTTTTCACGGAGCTGATTTTGACTATTGGCCTCATGGCCCGTGTTATTTAGCTGCGATGCAAGATTCCAGGCTCCAAGTATTCATTGAGTTGGACTCCTTGTTTTTATGGAACTCTGCTGGCTGATGCGCTTTCATTGAAGAATTGTCTGAAACCATGAAAACCGTCAATCCAACACAAGCCGCTATAGAAGCCTTCCAGAGCTTCTATCTGGCTGAACTGGATAGCCGTGTCCAGCGCAGCGAAGTAGTAGGCGCCATCACGCTCAAAAAGGGCAGTGCAGCCCTTTTCTTTGAACCCACAGAAGGAAAGTTCACTCTGGTGGAGAAGATGCCCGATGTAGAGGAGGCCAATGTCTTTGACTGCGTGTCGCGTGAGCAGTGGGGACGAACCGTCATGCTGTTTGGCCATGCCACCAACACCGGTGGCTACATAGCATCCGGTCACGCCACGCTGGAAGGCAACAGCTTGAAGATCAAGCTTGCATCTGGCACCTACTACCGAATTGATGTGGATGGCACGCTTGCCCACCTGCTTCCGTTTGCTGGAGAACCAGTTAAACCAAGGCTGGAACCAGCAAGGCGGGAGAAACGAACCCCAGGGCGTGCCAACAAGACAGAGGCCCGCCAGTTCGGCAAACCATCTGCGTATTCCGGCGATCGTGACCACTGATTCCGGTCGATCGTGACCGGTTGCGCAGCGTGCAAGAGTTGCGCTGCGCAGATTGTATTGGGGAGTTGCGCACGGCATCAAATCAACCTGATTTGGGCGGTTTTAGTCCCCGA
>CAIUDG010000100.1 GCA_903897925.1 uncultured beta proteobacterium
ACGTGAGGCGTGTAAATGGCCTTGTGTTTGCCGCGCAAACGGAGAGCAACTTCGCTGGCTACTCGTCCGAGGACCTTGTCGGTCGCGTCAATCACAAACCACTCGTGCACGACCTCAGCGGGTTTTGCGCTGAAAGTTGACATGAGTTTCTCTTTTCAAAAAGAAGGTTTGGTGGGCTCTTTTCCACGGTCGGTGTTCCTTCTTGGACCGCTTTCACCCCCGAAAGGGCAAAGGCAGCGGGAATCTCTTAGGTGGGAAATAAACTTCGCCGCGGAGCCACAAAATCGCTGCGAAGCCCAGCATTATATGAAACTTGGAGCGATGTGGGGATATTTCTGCTGAAAGCGTTACCATAGGCCCATGTTCAGTTACCGCCACGCCTTTCATGCCGGCAACCATGCCGACGTCCTCAAACACATGGTTTTGCTGGCGGTGTTGCGCTACATGACGCAAAAAGACACCGCCCTGAACGTGTTTGACACGCACGCCGGAGCCGGTCTGTACCGCCTTGACGGCGACTATGCCAAGACCAGTGCCGAAGCCGCCGACGGCTTTCTGCGCTTGCTGGCACACACGCCCCAACCCGAATTTGCGCCGGCCCTGCAAGACTACATCACGCTGGTCGCCAGTTTCAATTCTGGTGGCCACTGGAACGTCTATCCCGGTTCGCCCTTCATCATTCAGCAACTGCTGCACGGGCGCGACAAACTCAAGCTGTTCGAGCTGCACCCCACCGACGGCAAGACCCTCACTGCCAACATTGCCCAGCTCGACGCCGGCCGCCAGGTTGCCATCCTGCGCGAAGACGGCTTTGAAGGACTGAAGAAATTTTTGCCGCCGCCGTCACGGCGTGCCCTGGTGCTGTGCGACCCTAGCTACGAAATCAAGAGCGACTACGCCCGCGTGCAGGCCATGGTGGTGGACGCCATGCAGCGTTTCCCAACTGGCACCTATGCGGTCTGGTACCCGATCATTCCGCGCCCCGAAGCGCACGATGTACCCAAAAAACTCAAAACGCTGGCCAACAAACACGGCAAGAGCTGGCTCAGCGCCACGCTGACCGTGAAAAACAGCAAGCTGCAGCAGGACACCGACGGTACCGTGGTGCGCCCCGGCCTGCCGGCCAGCGGCATGTTCCTGATCAATCCGCCACACACGCTCAAGGCCACGTTACAAGACGCGATGCCACAGCTGGTGAAAATTCTGGGCCAGGACCAGCACGCCGCCTTCACACTGGAAGCCGGCGGCTAAGAGCGCCTGACAAAGCCCGGCCGGAAAACCCCGTCTCGCCAGGTGCTCTCGGCGGCCCGTGCTTAGGCTGCGCTGAACAAGCCCAGGCGCTCGCACAAGGCCAGCACCGGCGCCGACTGGTTCATGGTGTAGAAATGCAAAGAAGGCGCGCCACCCGCCAGCAATTGCTCGCACAGTTCGCTCACCACATCCAGACCAAACGCCTTGATGGACGCGCTGTCGTCGCCATAGCTTTGCAGGCGCAAGCGTATCCAGCGCGGAATCTCGGCACCGCAGGTGTCGGAAAAGCGCATCAGCTGGGTCGAGTTGGTAATCGGCATGATGCCGGGCACGATCGGCACCGTAACGCCCAGCGCGTCGGCGTCTTCGACAAAGCGGAAATAGGCGTCGGCGTTATAAAAATACTGGGTGATCGCCGAATTGGCGCCGGCCTGAACCTTGCTCACAAAGGCCTCCAGGTCGCTGCGTGGCGATTTCGCCTGCGGGTGCATTTCAGGGTAGGCCGCCACCTCGATCGTGAAATGGTCCCCGGTCTCGGCGCGGATGAAGGCCACCAATTCGCTGGCATAACGGAATTCACCGCTGGCGCCATAACCGCTCGGCAAATCACCGCGCAAGGCCACCAGACGCCGCACGCCCATGGCACGCAGGGTATCGAGCTGCGCACGCACCGAATCGCGTGTCGCGCCGATGCAGGAAAAATGCGAGGCCGCATCCACGCCCTCGGCCAGCATTTCACGCACCGTGCTGAAAGTGCCTTCGTGCGTGGTGCCACCGGCACCAAACGTAACGGAACAAAACTCCGGCTGCAGCGCATACAGCTTCTGCCGGACCACGCGCAGCTTGTCGGCGCTTTCCGCATTCTTGGCCGGGAAGAATTCCAGACTCAGGGTCGAACGGGGGGCTGTTTGCATAAGTTGTCCTCAGGCGGCTTTCATTTGCCGGCACAGATAAAGAATTCGCGGTTACCGTCACCGCCCTCAATGGGCGAATCAAACCAGTCGCGCACCGTCAAACCGAGCGCCGCGCAGGCTTCGCGCAGCCGCGCCTCGACCACGGCATACATGGCCGGATCGCGCACGATACCGCCCTTGCCAACCTGGCCGGGCTGCAACTCGAACTGCGGCTTGACCAGTGTCAGCAGCGTGCCGCCCTTTTTCAACAAAGGCACCACCGCCGGCAGAACCAGGGTTTGCGAAATAAAAGACAGGTCGGCGACGATCAGATCAAACTCGGGAACGAATTCGGCTTCGGACTCGGAAACCGCGCCAGCGGCGCCCCGTGGCGCGGCATCTGCGTCCGGCGCCTCGTCATCGTATTCCTCGCCATATTCCTCTGTATTTTCCTCGTCGGCCTCGAACGGCCCATCCTCGCCCATGCTATGGGCATACGCATCAGTGATGTCCTCAGCCGTCAAGGCGCGCGCGTTGACCTTCTCGACGCACAACACGCGCGGGTCACTGCGCAGCGCCGGATGCAACTGGGCGCTGCCGACATCGACCCCGACCACCGAACGCGCACCGTGCTGCAGCAAGCAGTCGGTAAATCCGCCGGTGGACTGGCCGACATCCATGCAGGCCAGGCCCTGCACCGAGAGCCCGACCTTCTTGAGTGCGGCCTCGAGCTTGAGACCACCACGCGACACATAGCGCGCCTCGGCATCGTTGAGCAGCCGCAGCGGGGCCTCCAGCGGCACCTCGTCGCCATTTTTGGCCACGCGGCGCCAGCTTTCGCCCTGCTGCCACTCAACACCGTCGGCAATCAAACGCTGCGCCTGTGAGCGCGTGCTGGCCAGCCCGCGCTGAACCAGCAATTGGTCAATCCTCATAGCACTCCAAAAGCAGAAAGTAGCTAACGCTTAATAGCGGTAGCTGTCTTTCTTGTAAGGGCCGGTCTTGGGCACGCCGATATAGGCGGCCTGCTCGTCGGTCAGTTCGGACAGCATGGCGCCGACCTTGGCCAGGTGCAAACGTGCCACCTTTTCGTCCAGGTGCTTGGGCAGCACATAGACCTTGCCGACCTTGTATTCCTTGGTCTTGGTGAACAGCTCGATCTGGGCGATGGTCTGGTTGGCGAAGCTGGACGACATCACAAAGCTCGGATGGCCGGTACCGCAACCCAGATTCACCAGACGGCCCTTGGCCAGCAGGATGATGCGCTTGGACGGCGTCTTGCCCTTGGCCGGGAAAATCACGTGGTCCACCTGCGGCTTGATTTCTTCCCACTCCAGTTTTTCCAGCGAAGCGACATCGATTTCGTTGTCAAAGTGACCGATATTGCAGACGATGGCCTGGTCTTTCATGGCCGCCATGTGCTTGTAGGTAATGACGTTCTTGTTGCCGGTGCAGGTGACGAAAATATCGGCCTTGTCGGCAGCGTATTCCATGGTCACCACTTTGTAGCCTTCCATCGCCGCCTGCAGGGCGTTGATCGGATCGATCTCGGTAACCCACACCTGGGCGCTCAGGGCGCGCAGTGCCTGTGCCGAGCCCTTGCCCACGTCGCCGTAACCGGCCACCAGGGCCACCTTGCCGGCAACCATGACGTCGGTCGCGCGCTTGATGGCGTCGACCAGCGATTCGCGGCAGCCGTACAGATTGTCGAACTTGCTCTTCGTCACCGAGTCATTGACGTTGATGGCGCGCAGCTTGAGCGAACCCTTGGCGGCCATTTCGTTCAGGCGCAGCACGCCGGTGGTGGTCTCTTCGGTCACGCCGATGATGTTTTTCAGGCGGCGGCTATACCAGGTCGGGTCCAGCTTGAGCTTGGCCTTGATGCTGTTGAACAGGCAGATTTCTTCCTCGCTCGCGGGCTTGGCCAGCAGCTTGATGTCTTTTTCTGCCTGGGCACCCAGGTGCATCAGCAAGGTGGCGTCGCCGCCGTCGTCCAGAATCATGTTCGGGCCTTCGGTCTTGCTGCCCTTGGGTCCGAATTCAAAAATGCGGTGCGTGTAATCCCAGTAGTCGGCCAGCGTCTCACCCTTGTAAGCGAACACCGGGGTGCCCTGTGCCACCAGCGCCGCAGCGGCGTGGTCCTGGGTCGAGAAAATATTGCACGATGCCCAGCGCACTTCGGCACCCAGGGCCTGCAGGGTTTCAACCAGCACGCCAGTCTGGATCGTCATGTGCAAGGAACCGGTGATGCGTGCGCCCTTGAGCGGCTGCGCTTTGGCGAACTCTTCACGAATAGCCATCAGACCCGGCATTTCGGTTTCAGCGATGCGCAATTCCTTGCGGCCCCACTGCGCCAGACCGAGGTCGGCAATTTTGTAATCTTCGGCTTTGGCGGCGGCAGGTTTGATAGCACTCATGGTTCACTCCAAAAATAAATTTGAACGACCACTGCCCGCAGGGGGTGCCAAAATCGGCCTCACCCGCGCAACTGCAGTGGGTGAGCGCCGTTGATGCAGTGGCCCTGAACAGCGGGGCCACCCTTGCCGAGCCTCGTTCGCCATGCGCGAACTGCAACGCTCCTCGGTAGCCGGAATTATAGGCGCGAAGCGGGCCTTCGCCGACAACCTAAAATCGGGGGTCGCTCAATCCGCGCTGTCTTTTGGAAAACCATTTTGTCCTTCGCTCCCGAAACCCGTCGTCGCCGCACCTTCGCCATCATTTCCCACCCGGATGCCGGTAAAACCACGCTGACCGAAAAGCTGCTGCTGTTCTCTGGCGCAATCCAGATTGCCGGCTCGGTGAAGGCGCGCAAGGCCAGCCGCCACGCCACTTCGGACTGGATGGAAATTGAAAAGCAACGCGGCATCTCGGTCGCCTCCTCGGTGATGCAGATGGTCTACCGCGACCACGTCATCAACCTGCTCGACACGCCCGGACACAAGGACTTCTCGGAAGACACCTACCGCGTGCTGACCGCCGTGGACTCGGCCCTGATGGTGATTGACGCTGCCAACGGTGTCGAAGCCCAGACCCGGCGCCTGATTGAAGTTTGCCGCCAGCGCGACACGCCGATCATCACCTTCGTCAACAAAATGGACCGCGAAGTGCGCGAGCCGCTCGACATCCTGGACGAAATCGAGCGCGAACTCGGCATGCCCTGCGTGCCCATGACCTGGCCGGTCGGCCAGGGCAAGCTGTTTGGCGGCATCATCAACCTGCGCACCCAGGCCATGACCGTATTCGAGAGCGGCAGCGAACGCCGCCCGCAGGATTTCGACACGGTGCCGCTGAACGACGCCGCCGCGCTGGCCCAACGCTTCGGTCACGAATGGACCACCGCCATCGAAAGCATGGAACTGGCCACCGGCGCCTCCCCCACCTGGGACCATGCCGCCTTTCTGGCCGGCAAACAGACCCCGGTATTTTTCGGCTCCGGCGTGAACAACTTCGGCGTCATGGAAGTGCTCGACGCCCTGGTCGATCTGGCCCCGGCACCGCAAAGCCGCACCAGCACCACGCTGGTGAATCGCCAGCCGGTGGTGCGTGAAGTGCAACCCGAAGACGATGCATTCAGTGGCGTGGTGTTCAAGGTGCAAGCCAATATGGACGCCAACCACCGCGACCGCATTGCCTTCGTGCGCATGGCCTCGGGCAAATACACGCCGGGCATGAAACTCAAAGTCATGCGCACCGCCAAAGAACTGCGCCCAACCAGCGTGGTCACCTTCATGAGCCAGCGCCGCGAGGCCGTGGAAGAAGCCTATGCCGGTGACATCGTCGGCTTCACCACCCACGGCGGCGTGCAGCTCGGCGACACCATCACCGATGGCTCAATCAACCTGCAGTACACCGGTCTGCCCTTCTTCGCGCCGGAAATGTTCATGACCGTGGTGCTGCGCAATCCGCTGCGCACCAAGCAATTGCAGCAGGGTCTGGCCCAGCTCGGCGAAGAAGGCGCGATCCAGGTCTTCCGCCCGGAAGCCGGTGGCAACATGCTGCTGGGCGCGGTCGGCCAGTTGCAGTTTGAAGTGGTGCAACACCGCCTCAAGGGCGAATACGACGCCGACATCCGGCTCGAAAGCAGCCAGTACACCGGTGCCCGCTGGATCACCGCCGACAGCCCGGCCGAACTGCGCGAATTCGTCAACGCCTACCCGCAGCGCATGGCGCGCGATGCCGCCGACACCCTGGCCTATCTCTGCACCAGCCCGTACGACGTGCGCCTGGCGCAGGAACGCTTCCCGAAAATCCATTTCCATCCGCTGCGCGAACACGCCGGACTGGCGCTGCAATCGGCCGGCTAATGCCCAAGTCCCCCGCCCTGCAGCCGCTGGACGCCTGGCCGCTCGCGCAACGGCGCCAGCTGCTGGGCGTGTTCACCGACATCGACGACACGCTGACCGAACACGGACGCATCGCTCCGGCCGCGCTGCAAGCGCTGGCCGATCTGCGCGCTGCCGGCCTGCACGTCATCACCATTACAGGGCGCCCGATCGGCTGGTGCGCACAATTTCTCTCCGGTGAACAGGGCCCGCCCTGGCCGGTGGATGCCATGGTGGCCGAGAACGGTGCCCTGGCCTGGCTCTGCCGGGGCCGCAGCACGCCCGAAAAAAGCTACCAGCAAGACGCCGCCGAACGCCAGCGCAACCAGCTGCGCATGCAGCAAGTCGCCGCACGCATTCTGCGCGAGGTGCCGGGCGCCATGATCTCGCGCGACAGCGCTGGCCGCGAAACCGATCTGTCGATTGACCATGGCGAGTTCTGCCAGCTGCCCCCCGAGCGCATCGCCGAAGTCCTGGCCATCATGCGGGCCGAGGGCATGCACACCTCGGTCAGCAGCATCCATACCCACGGCTGCTTTGGCGAATTCAACAAATGGCAGGGCGCCAACTGGCTGCTGCCCACCCTGCTCGGACGCCCGCTGCAGGACGAGCTGGAGCGCTGGGTCTTTGTCGGCGACTCGGGCAACGACCAGGCCATGTTCCAGCACTTCGTGCACAGCGTCGGCGTTGCCAACATCCGCCGCTGCGCCGACCAACTCAGCCACCTGCCGCGCTACATCACGCCCTCCGCCCATGGTGCCGGCTTTGCCGAAGTCGCCGCGGCCATATTGCAGGCGCGCCAGCCATGAACGCGGCCACGCCAGCAACGCCGACGCCCGCCGCCGGGCGCGCCGGCATGGGCTTGCTGGCGGTCTTCGGCTCCACCTTCATCGAACTGGTGGGCTACTTCATGCTCTCACCGATGCTGCTGCTGCGCCTGAAAAACGCCGAGGTCTCGACCACCCTGGCGGGACTGTACGTGGCCACCGGATGGCTCGGCATTTTTCTCATGACGCCGTTTGCCTCCAGCGTGGCCAACCGGGTCGGCCAGCGCCAGTGCCTGTGGCTGGCCGGCGCCCTGCTCAGCCTGTGTGCCGTGGTCTACGCCCAGACGCAGACGCTGTGGATCTGGTTTCTGCTCAACCTGCTGTCTGGCAGCGCCATGTCGCTGCGCTGGGTCCTGGCCGAGGCGCTGATTGCTGAATTTTGTCCGCCGACGCGGCGCGGGCGCTATGTCGGACTGTTCCAGACCCTGGTCAGCGCCACCTTCATCATCGGCCCGGCAACCATGGCCTGGCTCGGGCCCTACGACCCACGCACCATGCAGCTCGTGATTGCCCTGACGCTGGCCGGTCTGGCCTGGACCTTGCTAATTCCACCGGTCCCCAGCGCCCACGACGCGCAATCCGCACGGGTCGGCGTGCAGGGCCTGCTGCACGCCCTGCGCGCCCACCCCATCATCATGCTGGCCGGCTTTGTCGGTGGCTTTTTTGAGACCGGTGTCACCTCCATCCTGCCCCTGTACGGCCTGTCCCTGCACATGCGCCCGGAAGCAGCGGCCGGGCTGGTGGCCATCAGCGGCCTGGGCGGCATGTTGCTGATGATTCCGGCCGGCCTGCTGGCCGACCGCTACCCGGACCAGGCGCACGGCCGGCGCCAGCTGATGCTGTACGCCGCGGCGGCAATGCTGCTGGCCACCTGCGCCCTGCCCTGGGTCGCGCAAACGCCGTGGCTCAGTGGCCCGGTGGTGTTTCTCTGGGGTGGCGCCGGTGCCAGCCTGTATGGGCTGTCCATGACCGATATCGGCTCACGCGAAAAAGGCATCACGCTGGTCAACAGCACCGCGGTGCTGGTGCTGACCTACACCCTGGGTGGCCTGATTGCCTCGGCACTCAGCGCCGCGCTGATCGACTGGTCACCGGGTATTGCCTTTCCTGCCGCCTTGCTGCTGGTGTCGGCACTGGGCCTGTGGGCCTTGCTGCGCGAACGCGCGCTGCGCTGACTGCGCCGAAAGAAATACAAGGACAAAAGAGGGGTGGCTGATACCCTGGGCCTGTGCGACTACGAACGGGACCGACATTCGCGTACGCACAATTCACTGAGCTATCAGCCACCGCAAGCGAGTCTAGTTATCTATGTTCCTGGGCTATTGCCCTAATGTTCAAACTAAACACAGCTGGGCCAATTTGCCTAGCGCCCGTGCACGGGCAACTAGTGAACCACAGTCAAGAGCGGTGTTGGCTCGCCTTGCCGCGTAGCATGGCGCCCGCTGGCGTCCGCTCCCATGGCCGGCGGCGGCGACCACTCCGCCATTCTCTGCACCAGCTGGCTGACGGTCTGGCACATGTTTTGCGCCGAGGCCATGCCCGGCAACGGTGGCAGCTGGTAGGCATCGGGCCAGGTCCAGGTCCGCGGATAAGCCGCGCCAAAATGCCAGCTATACCAGACTACGCCGTCCGGCCGGTCCGACATATTCGGCATCCGCCGGGGGTCGGCCACACCACCTACCGCAACTTCGGAAAACATGCCGGGCGAGCGCACCCAGCCATAGATGTGCAAAACCTCCTCAGGCGCAGTAGCGGTTTCATCCGCCAGGAAACGCACAATGTAGCCCTGGCTGACCGCATCGTTGGCGCGCAGCCCGCCAACCAGACCGGCCCCCACCGGCCCACCCACCCCCAAGCCCGCGAACAGACCGGCAAAAAACGTCGCGGCAACCGCTGCGTTGCTGTCGGCGCTGGTTGTTAACTGGAACTGACAGGCCTGAATTTCAATGCAGCTGCGCTGGATGTCGTTAGCGAACACATAGCGGCGCAAATGGGGATTGCCATTCACCCACGCACCATGCCTGAAATAGGGCACCAGAGATTCGGGCGTGGCGTGCTCGTAAACGTCCATCGCTCTGCGCGCAGGAACAAAGGGGGCCGTTTGCGAAGCGCTGGCACCAGACGGGCCGCAGCCAGACGCCGAATAGTTGGTGCCGGAGCCGGAGTCGCTACCGCTGCCTGCCGACGCATCCAGCATCGCAGCCTCATACAGAAAGTTCACATTGTCATCCACCGGCGAATTCACGTAGTAGCCGAGAATCGAATCTATCAGGTCGCCCTTGCCCTCTTGCTCCAGTTGGCGCACGAATGCGGCGTCTATCGACGGGTCGCCCTGGTTCTGCAGCTCCAGGGCACGCGACACCCTGCGCACAAACGGCTCGACCAGGTCGCGCAACGCGGGGGATACGTCAATCGCATACTGCGTGGCTTCAATTTGACGCTCCGCTCGCGCCACTTGCGCAGCACTGCCATACGCACGGACATGGTTAAGGGCCAAATTCAGGGAGTTCAGCTGACTGACTAGAACCGCACGGTAGTTTTCCACTTTAGGCAACAAGCCATCCATCTCGGCGTGCAAGCGCGCCAGCGCAGTGAGCGGCTCCCACAGCACACGCACCGCAGGCTCATTCGCCGCAGCGACTGGCGACAGGTCATCGCGTCGCCCCGCCACCAAGCCGGCACCGTCGACCTCTGCGCCTGCGCCACTACTGCCACTGCGCGCTTGGCCCAGCGCTGGGTTACCGGGCGCTGCGGCCGCACAACTGGCCCCCGATGGCGGCTCCTGCACCGGCGACAAGTCCGGTCCCGCCCCACGCGCCATGGCATCAATAAATGCAGTTTGCGACATCAGTCTTCTGTTGGTCGTCAGACCCAGCAATGCCGTTTCACTGGCGGCAAGCTGGTTTTCCAGTACCAGCAAATCCGCCGCGCGCACTGGCGGCTCCCCTTGCGCCAGACGCTCCGACAACGCATGGCGGCGACCGTCGGCAACGGCTGCCGCCCGCAGCTGTGCATGGATACTGTCCATCAGGGCTTGCGTACGCACAATGCATCGCTCGGCATACCGCCGATGGGTCTCGCTGCCGCCAGCGTCGTCGCGCAGGCTGCGCAGGGTTTGCAGCTGGGTCTCCAGCGTCCGCTGTATTCCGGCCAGCCGGCTGCGCAAGCGCTGCAGGCGCGATTCCACCTGCAGCAAGACCAGCTGGGCATTGCTGGCTGGCGCCGGTCGGGGCACATGGCGCCGGCTGCGCTGTGCCATGGAAAAATCGCTGCTTGCAGTGAATGTTGACTGCTTGGTTTCCATCATGCTCCTTCAAGGTCGTTGCCATAGGGGGAGCCGATTCTGACCAAATTGACTTGTCCGAATCACCCAAGGGAAATGATTCGAAACAACCCGTTCAAACCGTTCGTGCCAGCACCGCCCGCAAGGCGTTCCCGGTATGGGTACCCAGCCGCACCACCTCTTCCGGCGTAGAAGCCGCCACCACGCGGCCGCCACCCGTTCCGCCTTCGGGGCCCAGATCCAGCACCCAGTCGGCTTCGGCAATCACGTCCAGGTCGTGCTCAATCACCACCACGCTGTGTCCACCGCGCACCAGGCGGTGCAGCACATGGATCAGTTTTTCCACATCGGCCATGTGCAGGCCTACCGTGGGCTCGTCCAGCACGTACAAGGTATGCGGCGCCTTGTTGCCGCGCTTGCCGATGTCGTCGCGCACCTTGCTGAGTTCCGTCACCAGCTTGATGCGCTGGGCTTCGCCGCCGCTGAGCGTTGGCGAAGGTTGGCCCAGGGTCAGATAGCCCAGCCCCACGTCCTTGAGCAACTGCAGCGGGTGCGCGATGCTGGGCATGGCCTGGAAAAATTCCACCGCTTCATCGACCTCCATTTGCAACACGTCGCCGATGTTTTTGCCACGCCAGGTCACAGCCTGGGTTTCCGGGTTGAAGCGCGCACCGCGGCAGGTTTCACACAGCACTTTCACATCCGGCAGAAAACTCATGCCGATGGTGCGTATGCCCTGGCCTTCGCAGCTTGGGCAACGGCCATCGCCGGTATTGAAACTGAAACGGTTGGCGGCATAACCACGCGCCTTGGCTTCGAGTGTGTCAGCAAACAGTTTGCGAATGGTGTCCCAGAAACCGATATAGGTGGCCGGGCAGCTGCGCGGCGTCTTGCCGATCGGCGTCTGGTCCACTTCCAGCACGCGGTCCACGCTTTCGTAGCCGCTGACCTGGCTGCAGCCAGTCCAGGGCAGCACTTCACCGGCAGCCAGCGCGTCGCGGCCGGCTTTGGTGCTGCGCTTTTGCACCGCCATTTGCACATTTGCCAGCAATACGTCACGCGCCAGTGTCGACTTGCCGGAGCCGGACACGCCAGTCACCGCCACCAGGCGCCGCAGCGGCACCTGCGCCGTCACGTCAAGCAGGTTGTGCAGGCGTGCGCCGTGCACCGTCAGCCAGTCGATCGGCGCCTCCGCTTCCGCTTGCTCCGCCATGGCCCGGCGTGGCCCCAGCGGGTGGCGCATCGCGTGCAGCAGGTAGCGCCCGGTTTGCGAGTCGGGCGCAGACTGGATCTCTGCCACCGTCCCTTGCGCCACCAGCATGCCGCCGCGTTTGCCGGCACTCGGACCGATGTCAATGATGTGGTCGGCGTGGCGGATGGTGTCTTCGTCGTGCTCCACCACCACCAAGGTGTTGCCCTTGTCACTGAGGGTCTGCAGGGCGCCGAGCAAAATCCGGTTGTCGCGCGCATGCAGACCGATGGTCGGCTCGTCCAGCACATAGCAGACGCCCTGCAGATTGCTGCCGAGTTGCGCCGCCAGCCGGATCCGCTGCGCTTCGCCGCCGCTGAGCGTGGGCGCACCCCGGTCCAATGTCAGATAGCCCAGGCCAACGTCTTCCAGAAACGCCAGCCGGCTGCGGATTTCCGGAATCAGGTCGCGTGCGATATCGTCTTCGCGCTGCGTCAGTGCGCCACGCTGCTGCAGTGTTTCAACCCAGGCGCGCACGTCGCTGACGCTGAGGCGGGCGATGTCAGTAATGCTGACATCGGCGAACTTCACCGCGCGCGCGCTGGCATTCAGGCGTGTGCCGTGGCAGCTGCTGCAGGCGGTGTCCTGCAGGTCTTCCACGTCGGCTTCGGCAAAGGTTTGTTCGCGGCCCTGGCGGTCATCGTCGCGCACCGAATCGTCAAAGACTTTGCGCTGTTCCTTGGTGAGCGCCAGTCCGGTGCCGACGCAATCCGGGCACCAGCCGTGCTTGCTGTTGTAACTGAACAGGCGCGGGTCGAGTTCGGCATACGAGCGCGCACAAACCGGGCAAGCCCGCTTGGTGGAGAACACCTGCAGCTGGCCGATGGCGGCGGTGCTGCGGCCGGCCAGCATGGCTTCGCGCAGGCCGTCGAGGCCACTCAAGACCTGCACCACGCCTTTGCCCAGGGTCAGGGCCTGGGCCAGTCCGGCGCGCAAGGCGGCTTCATTCGCCGGCAGCACATCCAGGCTGAGCACCGGCAGCTCAATATTGTGTTCCTTGAAGCGGTCGATGCGCGGGAAGCTGGTGGTCGGCAGGAAATTGCCATCCACCCGCAAATGCGTGTAACCCCGTGGCCGGGCCCAGTCGGCCAGTTCGGTGTATACGCCTTTGCGTGCGCTGACCAGCGGCGCCAGCAGACCAATGTGCTGCCCCCGGTAGGTCTTGAGCAGTTGCGCGGCGATGCTGTCCGCCGATTGCGGCTGCACTGCCGCGCCATCGACAAAGCAATGCTGGGTACCGAGTTTGACGTACAGCAGCCGCAGAAAATGCCACAGCTCGGTGGTGGTGCCGACGGTCGACTTGCGCCCACCCCGGCTCAGGCGCTGCTCAATCGCCACCGTCGGCGGAATGCCGTACACCGCGTCCACTTCCGGGCGGCCCGCCGGTTGCACAATCGACCGTGCATAGGCATTGAGCGACTCCAGATAGCGGCGCTGGCCTTCATTGAACAAAATGTCAAACGCCAGCGTCGATTTGCCAGAACCGGAAACCCCGGTGACAACACTGAACTTGCCGCGCGGAATATCGACACTCAGCGACTTCAGATTGTGTTCCTTGGCATTGACGATGCGAATCGCATCGCTCACCTGCAGCGCGTCGGCGGCGCGTGCCTGCACAGCGCGCTGGGCGGCGGCGGCGTAGCGTTCGGTGGCCGCACTGTCGTTCACTTCATGCACCACTCCGAGGGCGGCGGCGTATTCGCGCAAGGCCTGCGCAGTGTGCGAGCTGGGATGCTGCAACAAATCTTCGGGCGTGCCATAGGCCACCACTTCTCCACCGGCCTCGCCGCCTTCCGGGCCGAGGTCTATCAGCCAGTCGCAGGCGCGGATCACATCCAGGTTGTGTTCGATCACCAGCAGCGAATGGCCGGCATCCATCAGTTTGCGCAAGGCGCGCATCAGCTTGGCAATGTCATCGAAGTGCAAGCCGGTAGTCGGCTCGTCGAGCATGAACAGCGAGCCGCGCCGGGCCATGGTCTGCCGGCTGGCACTGGCATTTTTGGCGGCCTCGGCCAGAAAGCCGGCCAGCTTGAGCCGCTGCGCTTCGCCGCCGGACAGGGTCGGCACCGGCTGGCCCAGCTTCACATATTCCAGACCGACATCGATGATCGGCTGCAGCGCGCGGATCACATCGCGGTCGTCCCGAAACAGCGCGGCAGCTTCACTCACGGTCAGGTCCAGCACGTCGGCCACATTGACCTGGCGACGCGCCGCTGCCGGGCCGCGCTCGATGGTCACTTCCAGAATTTCCGGGCGGTAGCGCGATCCGTCGCAGTCCGGGCAGCGCAAATACACGTCGCTCAGAAACTGCATTTCAATGTGCTCGAAGCCGGAGCCACCACAGGTCGGGCAACGGCCATCGCCACTGTTGAAACTGAACTTGGAGGCGGTGTAGCTGCGCTCGCGCGACAAGGGCGCATTGGCAAAAATTTCGCGCAAAGCATCCCAGGCGCCCACATAGCTCACCGGGTTGGAACGTGCCGTCTTGCCGATCGGCGACTGATCGACAAACACCACCTCGCCAATCTGGTGCGCCCCCAGCAGGCGCGCATGCGCGCCCGGCGTTTCCGTGGCTTTACCGAAGTGGCGCAGCAGCGCCGGCGCCAGCACATCCTGCACCAGGGTCGATTTGCCGGAGCCGCTGACGCCGGTAATGCAGACCAGGCGCTGCAGCGGAATTTCCACCGATATATTTTTCAGGTTGTGCTCGGTGACGCCTTCCAGAATCAGGCGCGGCGTGTTGTCCGCCACCATTCGCTTGAAGCCCATGCCCACCTGCTTGCGCCCGCCCAGGTAAGCACCGGTCAGGGTGTCGGCACCGCGCAGTCCTTCGGTGGAGCCGTCGTAGACAATCTGCCCGCCGCGTTCACCCGGTCCCGGGCCCATGTCAATCATGCGGTCGGCTGCCAGCATCACGGCCGGATCGTGTTCCACCACCACCAGGGTGTTGCCGGCATCGCGCAGGCGCTGCATGGCAACAATGATGCGGTGCATGTCACGAGGATGCAGGCCGATGCTCGGCTCGTCCAGCACAAACAGGGTGTTCACCAGCGAAGTGCCGAGTGCCGTGGTCAGGTTGATGCGCTGCACTTCACCGCCACTCAGGGTGCGGCTCTGGCGGTCCAGCGTGAGATAACCGATGCCGACTTCGCACAAATATTTCAGCCGCGTGCGAACTTCGTCGAACAGCAGCTTGAGCGTCTTTTGTTCGACCTCGGCCAGACCGTCTTCCAGGTCCATCTGCAGCGAATCAAAAAACTGGCGCAACCGGTCCAGCGGCATAAGCATCAGGTCGTGCAAACACAGGCCGGGCAAGGCTTCCAGTTGCGCGCGCGACCAGGACACGCCTTGGGGCATGAAGCGCTTTTCCGGCGCCAGCACGGCATCGGCCTGGGCTTTGCTGCCGATGCGCCAGAGCAGGCTTTCCGTCTTCAGGCGCGCCCCGGCACATGTGCCGCACGGGGTATAGCTGCGGTACTTCGACAGCAGCACCCGGATGTGCATCTTGTAGGCCTTGGTCTCCAGGTACTCAAAAAAGCGATCAACACCAAACCAGTGCTGGTTCCACTTGCCGTTCCATTGCGGTGAGCCCTTGAGCACCCAGTGTTGCTGTTCCGGTGTCAGTTTGTACCAGGCCGTGTCGCGCGGAATTCCCGCCGCTTCGGCATGGCGCATCAGGTCGTCCTGGCACTCCATCCAGGCCGGCGTCTGCATCGGCTTGATGGCACCGGCGCGCAGCGTCAGCTTGTCATTCGGAATCACCAGGCCGTAATCGACACCGACCACGCGACCAAAGCCGCGGCAGGTCTCGCAGGCACCCACCGCCGAATTGAAGGAAAACATCGAGGCAATCGGGTCGGCATAGCGCAGATCGCTTTGCGGGCAGTGCAGCCCGGTGGAGAAGCGCCAGAGTTCCGCTGCCTGCGCGTCGTCCTGCGCCAGCACGTACACATTCAGACGGCCACTGCCGCGCTTGAGCGCCAGTTCAATCGCCTCCAGCACGCGCACTTTCTCGGCGCCGTCGATGCGGAAGCGATCCGCCACCACGTCGAGCAGCTTGCGCGGACCGGCGATGGTGGAAATTTCGCGCTCTGCCTGCACCCGCGTAAAGCCGCTGGCACTGAGCCACTGCGCCAGTTCGTCGGCCGAGGTATTGGCCGGCAGTTCCACCGGAAAGGTCAGCACCAGGCGCGGATTGTCAGCCTGCGCGGCACGGCGCTGCAATTCGGCATAAATCGATTCCGGCGTATCGTGTTGCACCGCCTGTGCGCTGACTTTGTCAAACAGATGGCCGGCCCGTGAATACAGCAGTTTCAGGTGGTCATTGAGTTCGGTCATGGTGCCCACCGTGGAACGACTGGAGCGCACCGGGTTGGTCTGGTCAATGGCAATCGCCGGCGGCACGCCGTCCACCTTGTCCACGGCGGGCTTGTCCATGCGGTCCAGAAACTGCCGCGCATAGGCCGAGAAGGTTTCCACATAGCGGCGCTGACCCTCGGCATAGAGGGTGTCGAACACCAGACTTGACTTGCCGGAGCCACTGGGGCCGGTCACCACCGTCAATTCGCCGGTGCGGATGTCCAGGTCAAGGTGTTTGAGGTTGTGCTGGCGCGCCCCGCGAATGCGGATGAAACCCTGTGACATAGTGATTGCTCTAGTTCGAAGTGGAGAGACATTCTAGAAGCAAGCCAGTACCCCTGCGGGGGGCCGCCACTGTAGTTGGCGCGCGCCAGGGACAATCAGCCGCGTGGCACCGCTTCTATCCGCTTCTAGCCGCTGCAGCCGCACGCGCCCACTGCCGCCGGCCCGGTTGCGGCCTGCTGCCGGCCCATGCCGAAACGGTCGCGGCACCCGTTTTAGTCGTTGGCATAGATGTCCACATTTTTGCTTTCTTTGATGAACAGCATGCCGACCACAAAGGTCAGGCCCGCCACCAGCACCGGGTAGAGCAGCCCCTTGTACATATTGCCGGTCTGCGCCACGATGGCGAAGGTCATGGTCGGCAGCAAGCCACCGAACCAGCCATTGCCGATGTGGTAGGGCAGGCTCATCGAGGTATAGCGGATGCGGGTTGGGAACATTTCCACCAGCATGGCGGCGATCGGCCCGTACACCATGGTCACCAGCAGCACCAGATAACTCAGCAACAGAACCACGCGCAGCTGGTCGTAGTGGGCCATATCGGCCTTCAATGGATAGTTCGCAGCCTTGAGCGCGTCGGCCAGGGATTGCCGGAACGCCTCGCCATCGGCGCGGGCTTGCTCGCGTGATATTCCGCGCGACGTATAGCCCTTGATCACCGTGCTGCCCACGGTAATGCTGGCCACGCTGCCCGCTGGCGCGTCCTGGTTGTCATAGCTCACCGAGGCACTGGCCAGTGCCTGCTTGGCGATATCGCAAGAGCTGGTGTACTTGGCGGTGCCGGTCGGATTGAACTGGAAGGTGCATTCCGCCGGATTTGCCGTGACGCTGATCCGGTTGCTGGTCTGGGCCAGGTCCAGCGCGGGGTTGGCGGCCCGGGTCAGCGCGTGAAACACCGGGAAATAAGTCAGCACGGCCAGCAGGCAGCCGGCCATCACAATCGGTTTGCGACCGATCCGGTCTGACAAAGTGCCAAACAGCAAGAAGAATGGCGTGCCGATCAGCAGGGCCAACGCCACCGAAATATTCGCCGCCACCGGCTCGACCTTGAGCGCCTGGGTCAGAAAAAACAGTGCATAAAACTGACCGCAATACCAGACCACGGCCTGGCCAGCGGTCAGACCGAACAGCGCCAGAATCACCACCTTCAGATTCTTCCAGCGGCCAAAAGACTCGGACACCGGCGCCTTGGACGTGCGGCCATGGGCCTTCATCCGGGTAAACGCCGGAGATTCGTTCATGCTCAGCCGGATATACACCGACACCGCCAGCAGCAGCACCGAGACAATGAAAGGCACGCGCCAACCCCAGTCTTCGAACTCCACTTCGCCGGTCAGTTTGCGGGTCAGCAAAATCACCACCAGGCTGAGCAACAGTCCCAGGGTGGCGGTGGTCTGGATCCACGCGGTGTAGGCGCCACGCTTGCCGTTCGGGGCGTGTTCGGCCACATAGGTCGCCGCGCCGCCGTATTCTCCCCCTAGCGCCAGCCCCTGCAACATGCGCAGGGCAATCAGGATCACCGGTGCGGCGACGCCAATGGTGGAGTAGTTGGGCAGGATACCGACAATAAAGGTCGACAGGCCCATGATCAGAATCGTCACCAGGAAGGTGTATTTGCGGCCAATCATGTCGCCCAGGCGACCAAACACCAGTGCACCAAACGGCCGCACGATAAAGCCGGCGGCAAACGCCAGCAGGGCAAATATGAAGGCCGAACCATCATCCAGCCCGGTGAAAAACTGTTTCGCAATAATGGCCGCCAGCGCGCCGTACAGATAGAAGTCGTACCACTCGAATACGGTTCCCACCGACGCCGCGAAGATCACCTTTTTTTCGGCCGAACTCATCGGCCGTGCGGCTTGGCTTGCCATATAGGAATGTCTCCAGCCTATTCTTATTTGCACCCGCTTCGAGGCGGGTTGGGGCGACTATTCACGGTGGCACTGACGGCATTCTGACAGCCCGCTCAAATATATACGCTGCAACCCGGCCGGCGCCGTGCAGGCCTACAAACAAGTACGGGATAACCCTAGGCCTATTTTTCCGAATACAAAGAAATACCGGATACTGGCCCCCCGCCTGCGGCCCCGGTGCCTGCGAGCCAGAAAGCGTCACGGAACTTACTTTCTAAGTAGTTACCTTAATACGGCCTTCGGCGTAAGCACTTGGTCAGCACCCGTCCACAGAATCGCGCCGTTGTGCTTCGTGCACATCAGTTATGGCCTATTCATCCAACCAAAAAAGGAGACCTACATGAGTGATCCAGTGGTCGACAAGATTCAAGCGAATCCTAAATACCAAGAATTGAAAAGCAAGCGGACTAGCTTCGGCGTGATCCTCACCATCCTGATGCTGGTCGTGTATTACGGCTACATCGCGCTGATTGCCTTCAACAAACCGTTCCTGGCACAGCCTGTCGGCGCTGGTGTGACTTCGGTCGGTATCCCCATTGGCATGGGCGTGATCGTTTTCACCATTGCCATTACCGCTTACTACGTCAACCGCGCGAACAATGAGTTCGACACCCTGACCGCTGAAATCCTGAAGGAAGCATCCAAATGAGCAAAACCAAAGCAAGTCTGTCCGCCCTGCTGATGCTGTTGGTCGCGGGCTCGGCCATGGCCGCCGGCGGCGACCTGGGCCAGGTTGACAAGCAACCCACCAACTGGGTGGCGATCTCGATGTTTGCGGTGTTCGTCATTGGCACCCTGTTCATCACCAAGTGGGCTGCTGCCCGCACCAAGTCGGCTGCCGACTTCTACACTGGCGGCGGCGGCATCACCGGCTTCCAGAATGGCCTGGCGATTGCCGGCGACTACATGTCTGCCGCTTCCTTCCTGGGTATTTCCGCTGCCGTGATGGCCAGCGGTTATGACGGCCTGATCTACTCGATCGGCTTCCTGGTGGGCTGGCCGGTGCTGACCTTCCTGATGGCAGAGCGCCTGCGCAATCTCGGCAAGTTCACGTTTGCCGACGTGGCCGGCTACCGCTTCCAGCAAGGCCCGATCCGCGCCTTTGCCGCTTCCGGCACGCTGGTGGTGGTGGCGTTCTACCTGATCGCCCAGATGGTGGGTGCCGGTGCCCTGATCAAACTGCTGTTTGGTCTGGACTACTGGATGGCTGTGGTGATCGTCGGCGCGCTGATGATGGTTTACGTGCTGTTCGGCGGCATGACTGCAACCACCTGGGTGCAGATCATCAAGGCCTGCATGCTGCTGGCCGGTGTCACTTTCATGGCCTTCATGGTCATGGCCCAGTTCGGTTTTAGCCCGGAAGCACTGTTCGCCAAGGGCGTCGCCGTGAAGGCCCTGATCGCCAGCAACGCCAAGGACGCTGCGGTGGCCGCTGCCATGGCCGCCTCTGCTGCTGCCTCGACCCCGGAACTGGCGGCTTCTGCTGCCGCTGCACTGAGCAAGGCCAACGCCATCAACCCAGACAAAATCGGTCTGTCGGTGATGGCACCTGGTGGCTTCGTGAAAGACCCGATCTCCGCCATTTCCTTCGGTATGGCCCTGATGTTCGGTACCGCTGGTCTGCCGCACATCCTGATGCGCTTCTTCACCGTGCCGGATGCCAAACAAGCACGTAAATCGGTGCTGTGGGCAACCACCTGGATCGGCTACTTCTATGTGCTGATCTTCATCATCGGCTTTGGCGCGATCACCCTGGTCATGACCAACCCCGAATATGCCAACGTCGCAACCGGCGTGATCAAGGGCGGTGGCGGTTCTGCCAATATGGCTGCGGTGCTGGTAGCCAAGGCTGTTGGTGGCAACGTGTTCTTCGGCTTCATCTCTGCCGTGGCATTCGCAACCATTCTGGCGGTGGTGGCAGGTCTGACACTGTCGGGCGCATCCGCTGTGTCGCACGACATCTACGCAACCCTGATCAAGAAGGGCAATGCCGACAGCGCTTCCGAACTGCGTGTATCCCGCATCACCACCGTGATCCTGGGCATCATTGCCGTGGTTCTGGGTATTGTGTTCGAGAAGCAGAACATTGCCTTCATGGTGTCGCTGGCCTTCGCCATCGCCGCATCGGCCAACTTCCCGGTGTTGTTCATGTCGGTGCTGTGGAAAGACTGCACGACCAAGGGTGCCGTTATCGGTGGCTTCCTGGGTCTGATCTCCTCCGTCGGCCTGACCATCGTGTCGCCATCCGTGTGGGAAGCCACGCTGGGCTACCCCAAGGGCTCGGCACTGTTCCCCTATACCTCGCCAGCCCTGTTCTCCATGACCATCGGCTTCGTCGGTATCTGGCTGTTCTCCATGCTGGACCGCAGTGCTGATGCGGCCAAAGAACGCGCCGCCTTCCCGGCACAACAAGTGCGTTCGGAAACCGGTCTGGGCGCGTCTGGCGCATCGGGTCACTAAAACGAAAGTTCCAGCGCACCGGGTGTGCGCTGACCTGCCAACCGGGCTGCCGAAAGGTCGCCCGGTTTTTTTATGTCCGTGAATTGTTCAGAACGGCCTTGCGCAAAAGGCCTTAAAAGCAAGCTGTTGCAACATGCACGACTCCTCTAACCTTGAAAGGAACCAAGCATGAAACACCCCTTGCACCAAGACCACATCGACGCCCAAGTCAATGCGCAAATCAAAGCCCTGAACCACATTCTTGAGTTGGAGCTCGCCGGCGTTGTCAAATACACGCACTACGCCCTGATGGTATTTGGCTACCATCGGCTTCCCATCGTCTCCTGGTTCAAGGCCAACGCCGAGGAAGGCCTGGAGCACGCCCACAAGGCGGGCGAGCTGGTGACCCGCTTGGGCGGGCACCCGTCCCTCAAAATTGGCGAATTGCTGGAAACCGCCAAGCACGACATCGGCGCCATTCTGCGCGAAAGCCTGGCGCACGAGCGCGCCACCCTGATGGCCTACTATGCGCTGATGAAACAGTCCGAAGGCAATTCGGTGCTGCTGGAAGAGCATGCGCGCGCCATGATTCTGGCGGAAGAGTTGCACCTTGACGCTGTCAACAAAATGCTGCGCAACCCGGGCGAAATCGCCCCATTTACCGCATAAGCGGCAGCTGCGGGGCAGCGCCGCCCCCGGGCCCCCGGGGGGTTAGGAGTCCTAGCTGCGCAGCCCCGCCATCAGGGCAGCAAAGCCCATGAAGGCGCCCCCGGTCACGCGGTTGAAGCCGCGCCGCACCTGGGGGCGCTGCAGGTAATGCGACAGGCTGTGGCCGCTCAGCGCATACACCAGGTACCAGCCCACTTCAATCACCGAAAAAGTCGCCAGCAAAATGCCAAACTGCGGCAGCTCAGGCTGGCTGGGATGGATGAACTGCGGAAAGAATGCCGCCGCAAACAAAATAGCCTTCGGATTGCTGGCCGCCACCAGTGCGCCCTGCCGGTACAAGGCCCAGACACTGTCACCTGCGCGCGACGACCGCACCTGCCGGTCTGGCGCATCGTCCACCGGTGCGCGCCAGCAGCTCCAGCCCAGATAAGCCAGGTAGGCAGCACCGAGCAGGCGCAAGGTGTCAAACACGGTGGGAAAAGCCAGCAGCAAGGCGCCCAGCCCGGCCGCAGAAAGGCTCATCATCAGCAACAGCGAGCTCATGCAACCGGCCATGCTGCCCAGGGCCATGCGAAAGCCGCTGCGCGCGCTGGTGCGCATGACCAGCAACATATTCGGCCCGGGGGTGGCCGAGACCACAAACGTCATCCCGACAAATAGCCACCAAGTGTGCGGTTCCATAAGGCCTTATTTTGAATTCAGCTGCCGCAGCTTAACAAATGCCAGGGCCGCCATCACTGCGTCGTTGATCGCGTCGTGGGCGTCGCGTAGCGGCAGCTGCAGGGTGCGCATCATGGTGCTGAAGCGCAAATCGATCGGTGCGTAGCTCGGCACTTGCTGCGCGCCCATCTGGCGATAGCGGTAGTCGTAGTACATGCCCGAGACTTCAATCTTGGGCTGTGGCAGCCCCTGGCCTAGCATTGGCCACATCACCCGGTTCAGCATGGCAACGTCAAATTCCAAGTAATAACCGACCAGCGGCCGGCTGCCAATGAAACGCAGCAACTGTTTCAGGGCCTCCTCCGCCGGCAGGCCCTGGGCCACGTCTCGCTCGCGCAGACGGTGGATCTTCACGCTCTCGGCGGACACTTTGCGCGTCGGCTTGACCAGCAGCTCCAGGCGTTCGCTGGTCAGGATGCGGTTGCCGACGATGCGCACCGCGCCAATCGAAATGATTTCGTCGTTGCGCACGCTCAAACCAGTGGTCTCGCAATCGAGCGAAACCCATTCATTCGGCGGCGCCGGGTCAAACATGAACCGGAATTCGGGATCGGCCAGGTGGTAGAGCAGCCATTCGCGCTTCAGTGCCGCCCACCAGCCCAGCGGAGTCAGTGGCGGCGTGGTCATGCGAGCGAGTCCAGGTGAAAGCGTTGGTGCAACAGAACCTTGAAGCGCTTCACCACGCCCAGGGTGTCTTTCAGCAAATCGCGGTCCAGGCTGCTCAGACGTGCCACGTCGATGGCGGCGATCACCGGCTTGCCGGTGTCCAGCTCGGCCAGGCCGGCCTTCAGCTTCAGGCCCATGAAAAAGTGCAGGCTGTCGGTCAGGTCGGCGCCCAGGGCGGCGGTGATGGCGCCCGCCGCCACCAGCGCGGTGATGCGTTCGGCCGTGCCGGTTTCGCTGATGCGCTGCGCCAGCGCCAGGCTGCGCACGCCGTGCACCAGAGGAAACACGCCTTCTTTTTTCAGATTGAGGTAACCCTTGCCATCGCCCAGACCGAGCAAGCGGTTCCACCAGCCGTGGCCACTGCCAAAGGCATCAATCGCCGCGGCAAAGCGGCCCATCATGGCGTCGTTGTTCAGGGCCAGGGAGCGCAGACCCACTTGCACGTCCAGCAACAAGCGCGCATCACCGCAGACCGCGTGGGCGTCCATAAAAATCGCCAACTTCATCAGGGCGTCGGCATCCGGCATCAGCAGCCACTGGCGCGCGCGCTGACCAAAGGCGGTGGTGCTGTCGCGCCATTCCGGGTTGCTGACCATGATGTGGCCCTGGCACTCGGGATAGCCAAAACTGCTCAAGGCGGCCGAGAAACGCGCGCAGATATCGGCCAAGTCTTCTGGCGGCGTATAGCCATCGCGCAGCACCAGGCCATTGTCCTGGTCAGTTTTCAGCAGTTGCTCGCCGCGGCCCTCGCTGCCCATCACGAACAGGCAGCTGTTGCGCACCAGTTCGGGCGGCGCCAACAGGTGCCAGGCGCGTTCGAACAGCCGGGCATTGAGTTGCTGCACAATCTTGGCAATCAGGTTGACGCGCGAACCGCTGCGGTAAAGCATGGAAATCATGCGCGTGATCTGGGCTGCGGCCTGGCTCAGACCGGCCAAATCGGTCGCCTCTTCGATTTTTTCCGTGATCAGGTGCGACTGGTTGGACAGAAAGCTGAACAGGTCCAGCGCTTCCAGAATGCCGACGATTTGGTGCGCGTCGTTGACCACCACCAACCGGTGCACGCGCGCGCGCAGCATTACCGCCATGGCGTCGCCCAGTTGGTCCGACGCCTTGACTTCCACCAAGGAAAAGTTGGACAACTCGCCGACCGCCAGTTGGTCCAGCGGGCGCCCGTCGAGTACCGCGTGCTGCACCGTGGTGGCGGTAAAAATACCCAGCCGCTCGGGCTGCTGGCGCTGGTCACGCACCAGCACATTGGAGACACGGCGTTCCTGGAACAGCTTGACCACGCTCAGGATGTCGTCGTCGTAGTTAACGTAGTGGGCGGCGCGCAGATAGGCTTCGTCGACGCGCGACATGGTCAGCGACTGCAGCTCGTGCTGGCTCTTGCGTTCGGACAGTGCACTGAGCTTGTTGCTGAGGTCAGAAAACAGCAGCGCGCCAAAGGTGGCGTTGGACGCAATCAAGTCACTCACTGCCTGCTTGGCCAGCTGGTAGGCGACCACCTCCTCGGCCGCGACAAAGCGGCTGCTGACCTTGCCGGCGACCAGCCCGCGCCCGTCGAAACAATCGTCCGGCCCGTAGGTGGTAATGATTTCAGAGTCTTCGATCTGATTCACATAGCCCTTGATGATGACAAACAGGTGGCTCGGCGCAATGCCGACGTCGAGGATGGCTTCGCCTTCCGGGAAATAGCCGACATCGACACTGTCGCGCACCAGGCGCTGTTCTTGCGGTGTCAGGCAATCAAAGGGCGAGGCGTTGAAATTGAAAGCGCTAGGCATGCTGCGGTCCGGTGTGGGTCGTGAATCAGGGTTTGCGCGCTGGCAGGGCCGACGGCAGGGTCTGCACGCTGTCCCAGTCCGGGCCATCGAACCAGGGCTTGCCCTCCAGGTACTGGCGCAGCATCGGCAAGCCATCCAGGCCCCAAAAGGTTTTGCCATCGACGACAAACGCCGGTACGCCAAACACGCCACGCGCAATCGCCTCGTCGCCCAGCGCCTTGAGTTCGTCCTTGCGTGCCGCGTCGTTCGGGTCGCGGCGCGGCAGCAGGTGTTTGGTGACCGCCTCCAGACGCGCCGCATCGGCCGCATCAGCGCCGCCTACCCAAACGTGGCGGAACAGGGTTTCGCAGACATAGCGGCTCGGCAGGCCCTGCACTTCGCTGGCCAGCGCCAGGCGCAGCAGCGCCAGCGGATTGAAGGGATGGGTCGCCGGCATCTGCAGAGCAATGCCGTGCTGCTGCGCCAGCCACAGCACGTGGCGGTAGGTCCAGTCGCGCTTGGCCGGAATTTCGGCCGGGCCCAGCTGGCCATGGTGCTTGAGCAGTCCGCCCAGAAACACCGGCTTGTAGTTCACCGAATAACTCAGGCCGATCAGGGCCTTGGGCAATTCCTCGAACGCCAAATAGGCGTAGGGCGAAATAAAGTCCAGATAAAAATCGATTTGTTTCATGCCAGATTTCCTTGTAATCGCTGGGCAATGTTGTCCCACACCAGCAGTTTGTCTGCATCGTCTGACGCGGCCCAGCCGGCGATTTGCGCCACTGTGCGCAAACAGCCCAGGCACAGCCCGTGCTGCGCATCCATGCGACAGACACCCACACAGGGTGACATAAAACTCTTGCCGGCAGCTTGCACCGAGGCGGTGCGATCCGACAACAGTTTGCGCGCGGCGGCCGGCATCTCCGGCAGCGGCGCCTGCACCACATCCGACTCCATGACCTGCACCATGCGCACCAGGTCCTGCGGCTCCAATGCAAACACCGCGTGCGGATGACCGGCAGCGGCCCAGATGGTTTCAAAGCGAAACAGGTCTTCGTCAATCAGCGTCACACCGGGCTGGGCATGCGCAATCGGCGCTACACCGCCAATAGAAAAGCCGCTGCGTTCCTTGACAAAGGCGGCGTCGGCGCGCCCGACGGCGCCGACCTGTTCCTCAACCTTGCGCTGATCGACGCGCCGGTCCCCGGAAGTCACCACCAGCACGGCGGCATCGTCCGACAGACGGCGAAACACAATGCTCTTGGCAATCTGCCCGAGCTGCACACCCAGGGCGTCTGCCGCCTGCTGGGCGGTGCGCGCGGCCTGGTCCAGCATCTGTGGAACATGCGGATGGCGCTGGTCCTGCAAGGCCTGCAGCACGCGCTGCACGCCAGCCGGCAGGGAATTGATATCAGTAGGGTTCATGAAGTACTTGTCGCCGTTTCAAAGAGGGGGCATGGGCCTGTGCTTTCACTGTGCTGCGGTTGCACTGGCCCGGACCCTGCATTCTGCCCAGTATTGCGCCAACCCAGGCCGCGCCACTAATGGCGCAGCAAATCCGGCAAGTGCGCCATGTCGTCAAACACGCAGTGCGCACCCGCATCCAGAAAGGCCTGCCCATCGCCGCTGGGCACATAGGCAAACACGGTGGCACCGGCGGCCAAGCCGGCGGCCAGGCCTGTCAGGGTGTCTTCCACTACGGCACAGTCGCTGGCCGGCACCTGCAAGGCTGCTGCCGCTGCCAGGTACACGTCCGGATGGGGTTTGGAACGCGGCATCTCATGGCCGCTGAAAATGCGTCCGGCAAAGTAGTCGAGCAAACCGACCTGGGCCAGTACCAACTCGACTTTGTGCCGGTCCGCGCCGGAAGCACAGGCGATGCGCTGTTGCATCGCCAGATGCAGGTAATGCACCGCCTGGTGCGCATGGCGGATCGCCTGTACGCCGTTTTGCAACGCCTGGTTGCGCCGCTGCCGAAAAGCCGCCATCCAGTCGGCGCTGAGGGCTTTGCCGGTGGCCTGCTCAATGCGGACCCGTTCGTCCAGCACCGCTTTGCCCAGAAATATCTCCATGCACTCCTGCAGACCGAGCTGCCAGCCCTGCTCTGCCAGCATGTCACGCAACACACCGTTGGTAATGGTTTCGGAGTCCACCAGCACGCCGTCGCAATCAAACAGCACCGCGGCAAACCTCACAGCACATCACCATCCACGTAGTGCCAATGCACGCCGGAACGCACAAAGCGGCTGCGCTCGTGCAGGCGCACGGCAGGGCCCTGGGCTGGTTTCTGGCGCGCTATGAATTCGACCTCAGCGTGGGACTCGTCCAGCGTGCGCAGACTGCGCACTTCCAGGCCCAGCCATTTGACACCGCTGTCAAAGGCAATCGAGGCCGGACGCCGGGTCACATCCCAGGTCGCCAGCAAATAGTCTTCGCGCTCCAGCACAAAGGCGCTGTAACGCGAACGCATCAGGCTCTGCGCGTCCCCGGGAAAAGGGCTATTCAGGCCATGGCCTTCCAGGTATTTGCCGCAGCATTCGCCGTAGCACAGAGGCTGGCCTTTTTGACCGGGGGCAGCCCCCAGGCGCCCGCACGGACAGGGCGCTGTCGCCGCCAGCGACTTCATGCTTTTGCCGCACGCGCGGCCTTCTGCTGCTCCAGCGTTAGCACGGGCGCACCCGACTTCAGCCATTCGGCAAAGCCACCTTCGATGTGCGCCACGTTGCGCATGCCCATGTCCTGCAGGGTTTTGGTGGCCAGCGCGCTGCGCCAGCCGGCGCCACAAAACAGAATGAACTCGCGACTCTCGTCGGCAAAAATTTTCTTGTGGTAGGGCGACGCCGGGTCGACCCAGAACTCGAGCATGCAACGCGGTGCGTGGTAGGCCCCTGGCAGCGTCCCTTCGTTGAGTTCGCGGACATCGCGCACGTCCACGATCTGCACTGCGGGGTCGTCCAGCCGGGCCCGCACTTCGGCCACGCTGTAAGTTTTGACCTGCGCCATGGCCTCATCGACGAGGGCGCGAAAGCCTTTGGTAATCGGCATGTTTGTCTCCTGCGCGTACTTCTGTACTTGTGTAGTTATTCAATCGTTCAACACCAGCGAACCCTGCAAACGCAGCACGCCGGCTTTCTGCAAATCCTGCAGCAGAGCATCCATCGCCTGCCCGGGGTCCAGCGCCGGTGCGCACTTTGCCAGCAAACGATGCATATGCGGCGTCGCCTGCACCCATTGCAGCAAGGTATCGCGCTCTACCTGCTGCCAGCTGAGCAGCTTGAATTTGAGCAACACCTTGGCCGCATGGCGGTCGTGCCGTGCAGGATCGGACACAAAGCTGTCCAGACGCTGACGTGCCTGGGCCAAAGCTTGCGCTACGTCAGTAAAGATGGTGCCATGGCCAGGAATCACCAGCGCCGGACGCAAGGACTCAATATGGTCCAGCGTTGCGGCCACGGCGTCAAAGCCGGGCTGGCCTTCGAGTTCCAGAAATACCACGCCAAAGCCCCGTTCCCAGAGCGCGTCCGCCGACACCAGGGTGCGACTGGCGGGCTCGAACAAAATCACCGAATGCGGATCGTGGCCGGGTGCCGCATGCACCTGCCAACGGCTGTCGCCGAGCTGAATTTCGCCGCCCACCGGCAGGCAGGCATTTACCGCAAAACGCGGACACGCCTGGCCGGCCTGGGCATAGCCCAGGGTGTCCAGGTCCCACTGCCGCACTGCCTCGGCATGGCCGGGTGGAATATGCGTCTGCAGCGCCCCATAGGCCGCCTGCAGCGCCGCATTGCCGCCGCAGTGGTCGCTGTGCAAATGGGTGTTCAGCAGCAGGTCCAGAGGCCGGGCGCCCAGCGTGTCCTGCACCAATGCCAGCGTTTGCGCCGCGTGGGTGTAGTAGCCGCTGTCGATCAGCGCGCACTGGTCGCGCCCCTGAATCAGGATGTTGTTGCTCGACAGCCAGCCGCGCTCCAGCACGCGCAGACCCGCCGGCAAGCCCGGCACCGCCCGGCTCAAGCCAAGGCCCGCTGAATGATGATTTTTTGCACGTCGGAAGTGCCTTCGTAAATCTGGCACACGCGCACATCGCGGTAGATGCGTTCCAACGGAAAATCACTGACATAACCGTAGCCGCCCAGGGTCTGGATCGCCGCGCTGCAGACGCGTTCTGCCATTTCGCTGGCAAACAGCTTGGCCATGGCGGCCTCTTTCAGGCACGGCCGTCCGGCATCGCGCAAAGACGCTGCATGCCAGATCAACTGGCGCGCCGCTTCGATCTGGGTTGCGCATTCGGCGAGCCGAAAACCCACCGCCTGGTGGTTGAAGATCGGCTGCCCAAAACTCTGCCGGTCCTTGGCATAGGCCAGCGCGACATCGAGCGCACTGCGTGCCATGCCGACGCTTTGCGCAGCAATGCCGATGCGCCCCCCTTCGAGACCGCCCAGGGCAATGCCATAGCCCTCCCCTTCGCGGCCGATCAGGTTTTCCACCGGCACCCGGCAGTTGTCAAAATTGATCTGCGCGGTGTCGCTGGAATGCTGACCGAGCTTGTCCTCTATGCGGGCCACCACATAGCCCGGCGTCTTGGTCGGCACCAGGAAGGCACTCATGCCTTTCTTGCCGGCGCCTTTGTCGGTCACCGCAATCACAATCGCTACGTCACCGTTTTTGCCACTGGTGATGAACTGCTTGACGCCATTGATGACGTAGCTGTCGCCATCGCGCACGGCAGTGGTGCGCAGCGACGAGGCGTCCGACCCGACGTGCGGCTCGGTCAGGCAGAAAGCGCCCAGCATCTCGCCCTGCGCCAGCGGCGTCAGCCACTGCTTTTGCTGTGCTGCATTGCCATAGCGCATGAGGATGGCGTTGACCGGGCAGTTGGTGACGCTGATAACGGTGCTGGTGCCACCGTCGCCGGCAGCAATTTCTTCCAGCACCAGCGCCAGCGTGAGGTAGTCCAGCCCGGCGCCGCCGAGCGCCTCGGGCACACAAATACCGTAGGCACCCAGCGCTGCCAGGCCACGATGGGCGTCTTTGGGAAACAGGTGCTCACGGTCCCATTTCGGCGCATTCGGCCACAACTCGGTTTGCGCAAAATCGCGCACCGCGTCGCGGATCATTTCCTGGTCTTGGCTTAGCAACATGGGTGTCTCCGTTTCAGATCACAAGATTTCGAGCGCCACCGCCGTGGCTTCACCACCGCCGATGCACAAGGTGGCAACGCCCTTCTTCAGGCCGCGCGCCTTCAGCGCATGGATCAGCGTCACCATGATGCGGGCGCCGGAAGCGCCAATCGGGTGGCCCAGGGCACAGGCGCCACCGTTCACATTGACCTTGTCGTGCGGCACCTTGAGATCGGCCATCAACGCCATCGGCACCACGGCAAAGGCTTCGTTGATTTCCCACAGGTCCACATCCGCCACCGCCCAGCCGGCCTTGGCCAGCACTTTTTCGCAGGCCCCGACTGGCGCCGTGGCAAACCAGTTCGGCTCCTGTGCGTGGGTGGCGTGGGCGACGATGCGGGCCAGCGGCTTGCAGCCGAGTTCGGCGGCGGTACCGGCGCGCATCAGCACCATGGCAGCGGCGCCGTCGTTGATCGAGCTGCTGCTGGCGGCCGTGATGGTGCCGTCTTTCTTGAACGCTGCGCGCAGCGTCGGGATCTTGTCGATCTTGATCTTGCCCGGGCCTTCATCGACCGACACTTCCACCGTGCCGGCGCGCGTCTTGACGCTGACCGGCGTGATTTCTTCGGCAAAGGCTCCGCTGGCAATGGCGTTCTGGGCGCGCTGCACGCTGGCCATGGCAAAGGCGTCCTGCTGCTCGCGGGTGAAGGAATATTTGGCGGCGCAGTCTTCGCCAAAGGTGCCCATGGAGCGGCCCGGTTCGTAGGCGTCTTCCAGTCCGTCCAGCATCATGTGGTCCATCACGCGGTCGTGTCCGATGCGGATACCGCTGCGGCCCTTGGGCAACAGGTGCGGTGCGTTGGTCATGCTCTCCATGCCACCGGCCACCAGCACGTCATGGCTGCCGGCAAGCAGCATGTCGTGGGCGAACATCGCCGCGCGCATGCCGGAGCCGCACATCTTGGACAGGGTCACCGCGCCGGCACTTTTCGGCAGACCACCCTTGAAGGCGGCCTGGCGCGCCGGCGCCTGGCCCTGACCGGCCATCAGGCAATTGCCGAAAATAACTTCGGTCACGCTGTCGGGCGCCACGCCAGCGCGCGCCACCGCGGCGGCAATGGCGGCACCACCCAGGTCATGGGCGGCGAGCGAGGAAAAGTCCCCCTGAAAGCCGCCCATGGGGGTACGGGCAGCACTGACGATAACGATGGATTCGGACATGCGATTCTCCTGGGATTGAAATAGTGAAACGAAAAACTAGGAATGGTTGCGCGCGTAGATAAAGCGCTTGGTCTTGTCGTAGGGAAAAATATCGTGCACGTGGCCCGCGGCGATACGCTCCTTGTGGCCCTGCCAAAACTCCACGTCGAGCAAATCGGCATGGTGCTGCATGAAGACTTCGCGCACCGCCGGGTTGCCCAGCAAAAACGGCGCAAAAGTTTCCGGGAACACATCGCGCGGCCCGACGCTGTACCAGATGTCGCCGGACATCTCTTCTTCTTCGTTGCGCGGCAACGGCACCCGGCGGAAATTGCAATCGGTGATGTATTCGATTTCGTCGTAGTCGTAGAACACAACTTTGCCATGGCGCGTGATGCCAAAATTTTTCCACAGCATGTCGCCGGGAAAAATATTCGCCGCCACCAGGTCCTTGATGGCGCGGCCATATTCCAGTACCCCACGCGCAATCTGCTCGCGCCCGCGCAGCGCCGCCGGACTGTGGTCGTCCGGGTTGGCGCCACCCGCGTCAAAGGCTTCCTGCAAATAGATGTTCAGCGGAATCATGCGGCGCTCGATGTACACATGCTTGAGCACCACCTCGGCCACGCCAGCGCCATCCGGGTCGCTGATCTCGAGCTGGCTCGGCGCAAATTTCTGCAGTTCGGCCAACAGCTCTTCGTCAAAGCGGTCGCGCGGAAAGCTGACCTTGCTGTACTCCAGCGTATCGGCCATGCGGCCGACCCGGTCGTGGTGCTTGACCAGCTGGTATTTGTCCATGATCTGCTCGCGCGTGGTGTCCTTGGGCGGCGGATAAAAGTCTTTGATGACCTTGAAGACATACGGAAAGCTGGGCAGATCAAACACCAGCATGACCATGCCCTTGATGCCGGGCGCAATACGAAAGCGGTCGGTGCTGTGGCGCAGGTGGTGCAGGAAGTCGCGGTAAAACAGGGTCTTGCCCTGCTTGGCCAGGCCCAGTGCGTTGTAGATTTCGTTGCGCGGCTTGCGCGGCATCATGCTGCGCAGAAATTGCACATAGGCCGATGGAATTTCCATGTCAACCATGAAATAGGCGCGCGCGAAACTGAACAGCACCAGCAGGTCGTCCTCGCCAAACAAGGCCGCATCGATGACCAGTTTGCCGGCCTTGTTGTGCAGCACCGGCAGGGCAAAGCCATTGGCATTAAAACCATTGATCAGCTTGCCGACGATGTAGCAGCCCTTGTTGCGAAAGAACAGGCCGGACAGCACCTGGATCTGGAAGTTGGCGCGCAGTGTGGCGTTGCCCAGGCGCTGCTCCATGGCCCGCGCCACGTCGTCGCAATCGCGTTCCAGGTTGTCAAAGGGGACGCGGAGATCGAAATCGCGCACCATCTTCTGCAGGCTGTCCCGCAAGGTGGTACCGCGCGGGTAATAAGCGCGGTAGGTCGGCCGCTTCTGCGCCGGGTCGCTTTCAATGTATTCGGTACTGACGGCGGGGCGCACAAAGATGAAATCGTTGTGGAAGTAGCTGCGGTGCAGAATCTTGGTCGTTACCGAATTGAAAAAGGTCTCGGCCAGCTCCGGCTGGTGGTGGTCCACCAGCAAGCCGATGTAATGCAGCTTGACCTGCTGCCAGACCTCCATGGCTTGCTCGCCGGCCTTGAATTCGCGCTCCAGCCGGTTCGAGGCTTCGCGTACGCGCAAGGCATAAAACTCGATGCGCTCGCGCTGGGCGCGCTGCTGGCCATGCCAGTCAGCGGTTTCGAAACGGTGCTTGGCGCGCGCTGACTCGGTGCGAAACAGCTGGTAATGGCGATTGAAGCCGTCCAGCATGGCCTTGGCTATCTCATAGGCCACCGAAGAATCAAGCCGCGCCGGAAACATGCCGCTGCAACCCGGAAAGGTTAAACCTGCGCGTTGCTGTGCCGTGGCACCAGACGCACACCGGAAACCGCTTCGCGGTACAGGTCGATCAGGTTGTCGTGGCCACGCACGGTCATGTGCAAATCCTGCATCAGGCCGTCGTGCACGCCATAGACACACCCGTGCAGGGTCACGTCCTGACCGCGTGCCCAGGCGTCCTGCAGCACCGTGCTCTGGGCCACGTTGACCACCTGCTCGATGACATTGAGTTCGCACAAGGCATCGGCGCGCGCATGCTCAGGCAGCACCTCCAGCACATCGCGGTGCCGGTCACGCACATCCTGGATGTGGCGCAACCAGTTGTCGGCCAGGCCAATGCGTGCGCCTTCAAGCGCCGCCTGAACACCGGAGCAGCCGTAATGGCCGACCACCATCACGTGTTGCACCTTCAGGCGTTCCACCGCGAACTGCACCGTGGACAGGGCATTCAGGTCGGAATGCACCACCACGTTGGCGACGTTGCGGTGGACAAAAATTTCACCGGGCGCCAGGCCAATAATTTCATTGGCTGGCACGCGGCTGTCGGAGCAGCCAATCCACATATAGCGTGGGCGCTGCTGGTTCGCCAGGCCGGTAAAAAAGCCCGGGCGCTCGCGCTCCATGGCGGCGGCCCAGCGGCGGTTGTTGTCAAAGAGGTTTTTCAGATCAGACATGCGATGGGGTTTTATTTCTTCAAAGAGATGCGGACATTCCAGTCGAGCAAGGCGTAGCGCGCGCGCTCCTGCTGGTCGTCTTTGGCATTGAATTCACAGCGGCTCGCCGGCGCACCCGCCGCAACCGCTGAGGTACAGACAAAACTGCGCTGGTTGCCAAGTTGCCACATGCCCTGGGCATTGCGCGCTTCGCCGGTAAAGAACATGGCGCGCGGCGCGTCCATGGGACTCGGGTTGGGCGCCAGTGGTTTGAGCAGATTGCGCCCGCTGTTGATGTACGGGCCGTCGATGCCGACCAGCGGAAACAGGGTGCTGAACATATCGCGGTGGCTGGCCGGCTGCTCCAGCTGGTTACCGCATTGCAGGCCCTCGCCCCAGATGACAAACGGCACCTGGCGCACCAGATAGCGCCGGCGCGGGTCGGCATAGACACCGAAGGAGCGCACATTGTGGTCGCCGGTGGCGGCGATGATGGTGTCGGTGCGGCGCGGGCCGCGCTGCATTTCCTGCACGAAACCACCCAGCAGGTCGGCGGCGTAATGGTAGGTATCAAGGTTCGGCAGCAGGGTTGACTCGCTGGTCTCGCCTTTCCACAAAGCCATGTCGCGCGGCACCCGCTTGTACTCGGGTGGCAGGTCGTAAGGCGGATGGTTGGTCGAGGTCAGCACGAAGACAAACAGCGGCTGGTTCGCCGGCTGTGCTGCCACCCGCTTGCTCAGGTACTTGAACACATAGTCGTCCCAGACGCCCCACAAACCGAGCGTGGCGTCGGGATACAACTCTTTCAGGTTGTTGGCGTCGATGATTTCGTCGAAACCCTGGGCCTGCAGCACCCGGTTCAGATCGCGCCAGCCGGAGCGCACCGAGGTCACGAACAGGGTCCGGTAACCGGCATCACGGGCAATCTTGGCGGTGGCCCAGGGAATCGGGTGGCGTCCGACATCACCCAGCGTCAGCGGTGTGATTGGCGTGGAAAACAGAATCGCTTCCAGCGACGGATGGGTGCCGGCATGGGCCGAATCGAAATTGCTGAAATGGCAGGCCTTGTCCAGTGTCGGTGCCATCCGGCCCAGCACGTCAAAATGCGGCGCCTGGTACAGCATGGGCTCGGCGCTCCAGGATTCCATCAGGAAAAACAGCAGGTTTTTCTTGGCCGTTCCCGGCGGAATAGCGGCGTGCGCGGTCAGCGCTGCGGCCACCTGGGCATCGCTGTCATGTGGCAAGCCGAGTACCTCGGCGGCGGCACGGGGTGAGTCAAAGCCCATGGCGTGCAGACCGATCAGGGGGTCTTGCAGGTTTTGCGACTGGCCACGGCTGTCCCAGGCATATTTCAGCGCAATGACGCCATTGGGCACCATGTCGTTCAGGTATTGCGAAGTGGTAATCGTCAGGTGCTGGCGCTGCAAGGCCATTTCGCGCAAAGTACCCTTGCCGGCAAACACCAGCGCCCAGAACGCCACAAAGACCAGCAAGAAGCGCAACCAGGCGCTGCGCGTTTGCAGCAGCTGGTCCGGCTGTGCCCGCCGTACCAGCCACCGGTGCAGCAGGGTGGTGGCATAACTGAGCAGCGCTACCAGCAGCAGCGAGCGCAGCACCGGGAAGTCGTGCCAGATGGTCTGCAGCACGGCACTGGTATCGTCCTCCACCAGACCGAAAACCAGCGAGTCAATCGGTGTTTTGTAAAAACCGAAATAGTGCAGATTGATAAATGACAGCAGCACGAACAGCAATGCCAGCACTGCGGCAATGCGCTGGTACGACCGTGCCGAAATCCACGGCAGCACCAGCAACAGCACAAAGGCCGCAATGGCACTGACCTTCAAGTCAAAGCGCGCGCCCTGAAACAGCGCCGCATACACGTCATGGCCGGGCACCACAAAACCATCCGGCCAAAAATGCCAGGTCTGGCCCATGCGTACCAGCGACAAGGCCAGTACCAGTGGCAACACCAGCAGCCAGGCGCGCGCCAGCGCGCGCACTGCGCCGTTGAGAATACGATTCAGTAAAGAGGTGATAGGCAAGTTCATTCCGGGGTATAGACCATCAATTCACAAGCGGCTAGCATACGGCGGATTTGATTTTGGCTCAGTAGGTCTTGGGCACCGTGACCAGCGTTTGCTGCATTACGGCACAGCAGGTCTGGCGCCCATCCGGTGCCAGGTGCAGCACTTCGGCACTGGTTACGATCAGGCGCTTTCCGGCGCGGATCACCTTGCCGGTGGCGTGTATCTCGCCGCCCTGGAACGCGGCCAGGAAATTGATCTTGTATTCAGCGGTAGTGACTTCCATGTCCGCCGGCGCCACGCTCAATCCGGCATACCCCCCGGCAATATCTGCCAGCGCGCCCATGGCCCCGCCATGGAAGCCGCCCTGCTGCTGCGTCACCTTGTCCGAATAGGGCAAGGCAATCTCGACCAGACCCGGCTCCACACGCACCAGGCGCGCACCCAGATGGCGCATCAGGCCCTGGCGCTCCAGGCTATTCTGAATCCGTTGCCACAAAGTTTCATCCGCCATGCGATGTTTCCTCGGCCTTCTTGGGGGGCTTGCGCACCGGCTTGCTGTCACTCTTGGCGAGCAGAACGTGGGCCTCGCGCTGGTGCTCCTTGATCTCGTCCAGATTGGCCTGCAAATCCGCCATCTGTTCTTCAATTTGCTGGCGGTGCAGCGCCAGCACGTCCAGGAAGCGCGTCAACTGGGCTCCGGTGTCGCGCGGGCTGTCATACATGTCGATAATGTCCTTGGCCTCGGTCAGGCTCAGGCCCAGGCGCTTGGCACGCAGCGTCAGCTTCAGGCGCGTGCGGTCCCGCACGCTATAAACGCGATTGCGGCCACCGGGACCGCTGCGCTCCGGCTGCAGCAGGCCCAAATCTTCATAAAAGCGGATGGCGCGGGTCGTGAGGTCAAACTCACGGGCAAGATCGCCAATCGAATAGGTGTTAGTCATCGGGTGTTCACAAGGGGATACGCGCAAGCCAGCGGCACTGTCTACAATCGGGCACGTTTGACGTTTACGTAAACGTCAATTATGTAGCATAAAGACCCGCCATGAAAGCACTCGAATCGCAACTTCAATACCCCCACGCCGACACGCTGCCGGAACCCGGCGCCTGCATCGAAGTCGCAGCGGGCGTGAAGTGGCTGCGCATGGCGCTGCCATTTGAGCTGGACCACATCAACCTTTGGCTGCTGCGCGACTGCATCGACGGCGTGAGCGGCTGGAGCGTGGTTGACACCGGCATCCACGCCGACAACAGCAAAGCCAACTGGGAACGCATTTTCGCCGATGAACTCGACGGCCTGCCGATTCTGCGCATTATCGTCACACACATGCACCCGGACCACATTGGCATGGCCGACTGGCTCTGCCAACACTGGAATGCCCCGCTCTGGATCAGCGCCAGCGAATACCTGGTAGCACGCCTGGCCTGTATGGGGGTGGACGCCTTCAGCGGCGAAGCCACCGTGCAGTTCTACGCCGCACATGGCCTGAACGACCCGAAAACCGCGCGCCGTCTGATGATCCGCAGCAACTATTTCCAGACCCTGGTGCCCAGCGTGCCGGAGCAATACCACCGCCTGCAGGACCAGCAAAGCATTCGCATCGGGGCACAGCAGTGGCGCTGCATCGCCGGTTTCGGCCACTCGTATGAACACATGGCCTTGTACTGCGAAGCACTGGGTGTGCTGATTGGCGGCGACATGCTGCTGCCACGTATCTCCACCAATGTTGGCGTCTATGTGCAAGAGCCCGAGGCCAACGCGCTGCAGTCCTTTCTGCAATCGATTGACCGCTTTCTGCCACTGCCCGCCGAAACCCTGGTACTGCCCTCGCACGGCC
Source organism: uncultured beta proteobacterium (assembly GCA_903897925.1). Taxonomy (GTDB): domain Bacteria; phylum Pseudomonadota; class Gammaproteobacteria; order Burkholderiales; family Burkholderiaceae_C; genus Allorhodoferax. The sequence continues at coordinate 37,377 of CAIUDG010000100.1, forward strand.
GCCCGTTCACCGGCCTGCAGACCCGGGTGCAGCAACTCCATGCGCACCACCGCGAACGCCTGGAAGAACTGCTGGCAGCTTGCCGCGAGCGCCCGCACAGTGCCGCCGACGCGCTGGGCCTGCTGTTCAAGCGCCCGCTCGACTTTCACCAAACCACCTTCGCCCTGGGCGAAGCGGTAGCCCACCTGCATGCGCTGTGGTATGACGGCCTGGTGCAACGGCAGCGTGATGCCGATGGCGTTTATCGGTTTGCTGCGGCGCCGGACGGTGCCAGCACAGCCCAGGCGGCTACCACTTCGGAACCGCGTCGTCCTTGAGCTGCCGGCGCAGGCTGGCATAGTCGGGCAGCACACTGGCCACGGTGTCCCAGAATCGCGGGCTATGGTCCATGACCCGCAAGTGGCTAAGCTCATGTGCCACCACGTAATCGATCACCGGCTGGCGAAAGTGGATCAGGCGCCAATTCAAGCGCACCGAGCCATCGGCGCTGGCACTGCCCCAGCGGGTTCCTGCGCTGCTCAAGCGGAATTTCTTCCATTGCACGCCGAGCAGGGGCGCAAAATGCTCCAGCCGCGCCTGAAAATTGTCCCGCGCCTGGCGCATCAGCCAGGACTGGGCGGCATCGCGAATCTGTTGCGCCGTGGCCGTGTCCGCCAGGCGCAGATGCAAACCGGGAATGCTTGTCAGCGCGGTATCCGACGGCGCCAGCAGTTGCGCCCCGGCACCACGCGACTGCAAACCCGGGTCCAGCACCAGCCGAATCATTCCGCCCAGATAAGGCAGTTGCGCGCCGTCCTGCCAGACAATGCGGGCACTTTCCAGGCGTTGCTGGCGTTCCTGCGACTCCTGCAGCTTGCGCAGCACCCAGGCGGACTTTTCCTGCAACGCCGCTTCCACTTCGTACAACGGTGTCCAGCGCGGCGCCCGCACCACCAGGCCCTCCGGACCGACCATAAAACCAATCGTGCGGCGCTTGGCCCGGGTAAATTCATACGCCACCAGGGCATCGCCAAGGCGGCTTTCCCGGCTCGCCCGCGGGTGCCGGAAATGGGCGTGTTCTATCGCCTGGTCGAGTGGCTGGCCGGCGACAAAGGGTCCACGCACCAGAGTTGCTGGCGTTACTGGCGTTGCAAGCGGTGCTGCCGCGACGACAGGCGACGCCAGCGCGTCGTCACCAAACAGGTCCAGCGTGTATCGCAACAGCGCATGCATGCGCGCCGGCCAGCGCCCCTCAGGGCTGCGCCACCAGGTACTGGGCAAACGCCCGTAAATCGTCGTGCACCATGGTTCCGGCCGGGAAGGTCTCGGGCAAGGTCTGGCCACGGTAACCCGCCGCCTTGCCGGTCAGCACCAGGTGCGGCACGCAACCGACGGCCGCCCCGGCCAGCAGGTCACGCACCGAATCGCCCACGGTTGGCGTACCCTTGAGTTCAACGCCATAGCGTTCGGCAATCTGTTCGTACAAACCAGGCGCCGGTTTGCGGCAGTTGCACTGGTCTTCCGGGGCATGTGGACAGTAAAAAATGGCGTCCACTTTGCCGCCTACCGCCGCCAGCATGTCGTGCATCTTGGCATGCATGGCGTTCAGCGCACCCATGTCAAACAAGCCGCGCCCCAGGCCCGACTGGTTGGTCACCACCACCACATGCCAGCCAGCGTGGTTCAATTTGGCGATGGCCTCCAGCGCCCCCGGCAGCGGACGCCATTCGCTGGGCGATTTGACGAATTCATCGCTGTCTTCGTTGATGGTGCCGTCGCGGTCCAGAATGCAGAGTTTCATCGGATGGCCCAGGGTTAGCTCGCCAGTTTGGAGAGATCAGCAACACGGTTCATTGCCACGTGCAGGGTCTGCAGCAAGCCCTGGCGGTTCAGTCGCAGGTCCAGCGCTTCGGCATTCACCATCACGTCGGCAAAAAAGGCGTCCACCGGCTCACGCAAAGCGGCCAGGGTCTGCAGCGAAGCGCTGTAGTCGCCACTTTCCCACTGCGCCTGGGCTTGCGGCAGCACCGCTTTCATGCTCTGGTAAAGGGCAATTTCAGCGGCTTCCTGCAACAGCACTTCGCTGACATGCGCATCCACCTGCTCGGTCTTTTTCAAAATATTGCCAATGCGCTTGTTGGCCGCCGCCAGCGCCGCACTGGACGGCAATGCGGCAAAGGCGCGCACCGCCAGCAGGCGCTTGCTAACATCGGCCAGCCGTGCCGGACGCAAGGCCAGCACCGCATCGACTTCCTGGGCGCTATAGCCCTGCTCGCGCAAACTGCCCGCCAGCCGGTCATACATGAATTCCACCAACGCGGCACTGGCGTCGACAATCTTGTCTCCGAACGCCGGCACAGCACACTGCAGCAAGGCGGCAAGGTTCAGCGGCAGGTCTTTTTCCACCAGCATGCGAATCACGCCGAGCGCGTGGCGGCGCAGCGCGAACGGGTCTTTGTCGCCGGTTGGCAAATTGCCAATACCGAACATGCCGACCAGGGTTTCCAGCTTGTCGGCCAGCGCCACCACCAGGCCCACGTCATTGCGCGGCAACGCGTCACCGGCAAAACGTGGCTTGTAGTGGTCTTCGATGGCGCAGGCCACCGCATCGCCCAGGCCGTCATGGCGCGCATAGTAGCCGCCCATGATGCCCTGCAACTCGGGAAACTCACCGACCATGTCGGTCAGCAGATCGGTTTTGGCCAGGCGCGCCGCCACGTCCGCCGACGTGCCAAGGGCGTCTGCGCCGGCGTAGCCGGCCTGCGCCAGCAACGCCACGATGCCAGCGGCAATCGCCTGGACCCGCGCCGTGCGCTCGCCCTGGGTGCCAAGTTTGTTGTGATAGACCACTTTGGCCAGTCCCGCAACGCGCGACTCCAGCGTCTTGCGCCGGTCTTGGTCATAAAAGAATTTGGCATCGGCCAGGCGCGGGCGCACCACGCGCTCGTTACCGCCAATCACGGCACTGGCGTCGGCCGGGCTGATATTGCTGACCACCAGGAACTGGTGCGTCAGCTTGCCCTGGGCGTCCAGCAAGGGAAAGTATTTCTGGTTGGCCTTCATGGTGAGAATCAGGCATTCCTGTGGCACGTCCAGAAACTGCTTTTCGAATTCGCAGACCAGCACATTCGGACGTTCGACCAAAGCCGTGACTTCGTCCAACAGCGCAGCATCTTCGATGGCGTGCACACCGTTGCCGATGCGTGCCGCAGCGGCCTGCAACTGCCGCAGGATCTCGGCGCGGCGCTTGGCAAAACTTGGAATCACGGCACCATCGTCCTGCAAACTGGCCTCATAGGCGTCGGCATCGGCGACCAACACCGGCGACACACGCGCTTCAAAACGATGCCCTTGTGTGCTGTTGCCGGCCTGCAAACCGAGGGCCCGCACCGGCACAACGCGGCTGCCATGCAGGGCCAGCAAGCCATGCGCCGGACGCACAAAACTGACACTGCTCCAGCCTGGCAGCGCACAGCCGCTGAAGGCATCAAGCTGGTACGTCATGACCTTGGGAATCGGCAACTTGGCAATCGCTTCATCGAGGGCTTTCTGCAAGCCGTCCAGCAGCGTGGCGCCGGTGACCATGCTTTCGAAAAACAGCGCCTCGGCCTTGCCATCCTGCGCCCGCTTGAGGCCGCCCACGGCGCTGGCATCGGCGCCCAGCGCCGCCAGTTTCTTCAACAGCGCGGGGGTTGCCTGACCTTGCGCATCCAGGCCCACGCTGACCGGCATCAGCTTCGCCGATACCGCCTTGTCCGGCGCCTGCTCAGCCACCGCAGTGAGGTGCACGCCAAGGCGGCGTGGAGAGGCGTACTGCGTCCACACCGCATCGGCGGCGGCCAGGCCCTGCGCCTTGAGCGAGTCGCTCAGCACGCTGGCAAATGCATCGCCCAGGCGCTGCAAGGCCTTGGGTGGCAATTCTTCTACAAACAGTTCGACCAGAAGGTTGTTGGTTGCCATTGCTTATGCTGCCTTCTTCGCCATTTGTTCCACCCATTCGCGGGGCGCCATGGGGAATCCCAGGCGCTCGCGGCTTTCGTAATAACTTTGCGCAACACTGCGCGCCAGGTTGCGGATACGCCCGATATAGGCTGCCCGCTCGGTCACGCTGATGGCCCCGCGTGCGTCCAGCAAATTGAAGCTGTGCGCCGCCTTCAGCACCTGCTCATACGCCGGCAAGGCCAGCTGCACCGACATCAGATGCTGCGCCTGCTTCTCGTGCGCGGCAAACGCCGTGAACAGGAAATCGACATCGCTGTGCTCGAAGTTGTACGTTGACTGCTCGATTTCGTTTTGCTTGTAAACGTCGCCATAGCGCATGGTTTCGGTCCACTGCAGGTTGTAGACATTGTCCACACCTTGCAGGTACATAGCCAGGCGTTCCAGTCCGTAGGTAATTTCGCCAGTCGCCGGCTTGCAATCGATACCGCCAACCTGCTGGAAATAAGTGAACTGCGTCACTTCCATGCCGTTGAGCCAGACTTCCCAGCCCAGGCCCCAGGCGCCCAGGGTCGGATTTTCCCAATCGTCTTCCACGAAGCGGATGTCGTTTTTCTTCAAGTCAAAGCCCAGGGCCTCGAGCGACCCCAGATACAACTCCAGAATGTTTGACGGTGCTGGCTTGAGCACCACCTGGTATTGGTAATAGTGCTGCAAGCGGTTCGGATTTTCGCCATAGCGCCCATCCTTGGGGCGACGGCTGGGCTGCACATAGGCGGCCTTCCAGGGCTCCGGCCCGATGGCGCGCAAAAAAGTGGCGGTATGGGAAGTGCCGGCGCCGACTTCCATGTCATAGGGTTGCAACAAGGCACACCCCTGGCGATCCCAGTAGTCCTGCAGGCGAAGAATGATTTGCTGAAAGGTAAGCATCTTGATGGGGCCCAAAAATACGGACGAGCCCTGTGTAAACCCTAGATTCTACGATCCGGCGTGAGCACTGTGCGCAGCCGCAGCGGCGATCGCCTTGGCACGGCGTCCCAGCAACAGCAGCACACCGGCCAGCAGCCAGTAGGGCCACAGCCCGAAGCGCCCGATCCACCAGGCGAAGGGGGTAATTCCGGCACGCCCCTGCACCGAACCGTGCAATACGCCGCGCGTAAAACGCGCCAGCTGGGCCTGGGTATGGGCCTGGTAGTCCAGGATTTGCGTCGAACCGGTATTGGTGGCGCGCAAGAAGGGACGCTGAAACTCCAGCGCCCGCATGCGCGAAATCTGCAAGTGCTGGTCCAGCACCACGGTATCGCCAAACCAACCCAGATTGCTGATATTCACAAAGATATTCGGCGCAGTATCGGCATCAAGAAAGCGCCGACCCAGTTCCTCGCCATACAAGTCTTCGTAGCAAATATTCGGCGCCAGCCGCTGGCCGCGCCAGACGAAGGAAGGCTGCCCCAGTCCGCCGCGCAGAAAATCTCCCAAAGGAATCTTCATGAGCTGGGTAAACCATTTGAACCACGGCGGTATAAACTCACCAAAGGGCACCAGGTGGTGCTTGTCGTAACGGTAATCCGGGCCAACGCCCAGGCCCAGCACCGAATTGGTATAGCCAGACACCGCGTCGCCCATGGGAATTCCGACCAGCGCCGCGCCGCCGTCAGCCAAACGCCGCTGGTGCAGTTGCTCCCAATAGCCGACCGGCAAGTCCATGGGCACCAGCGGAATCGCGGTTTCTGGCGCCACCACCAAAACCTGCTGCTCCGCTTGCAACTGCGCGGCGTACCAGCGCAGTGCCTGCGGCACGCCGCTGCCGGCTTCAAATTTTTGGTCTTGGGCAATATTTCCTTGCAGCAGCGCCACTGGAATGCTTCCAGTGGCGTGCGTGAATTCGGCCCGCGGCAAGGTCCACAGTGCCAGCAGCAGCGCCAACGCCGGCAGCATGCCTGCCCAGCGCCGCCAGTACAGCGCTGCGGCAAAAGACGCCGCGATCCAGACCGCCACCGCGCCGATGCCATGCATGCCAATCCAGGGGGCCAGGGCCGCCAGCGGCCCCTCGGTATGGGCATAACCCACGGCACCCCAGCCAAAACCGGTCAGCCAGTTGGCGCGTGCCAGTTCGGCCATCAGCCACCAGGCGGCAAACTGCAGCGGCCAGACCCAGACATTGGCCGCAGCGCTGCGCCGCACGGCATACATGGCCAGCGTGTAATAGCCACCCAAAGCCAGCGCCAGCGCCAGCACCGCCAGCATGGTCAGCACGGCCGGCAGTCCTCCGTAGGTGTGCATGGCCACATACAACCACCAGGTAGTCGCCGTCAGCCAAACGCCGCCAAAGACAGCCGCTCCGCGCGCCGCCGCCGCTGGCGATGCGCTGCGCAGACACAAATGCGCCACCCACGCCATGCCCGGCAACTGCAGCCACCAGACCGGAACACCTTCAGGGAACCCCCCATCCAGCGGCCAACAGGTGGCCAGCGCCACCAGCAACCCGGCCAAGCCCCACTGCGCCCAGGCCGGCAGCGCCAGGTAGCGCACATGCCCGCGAACCATGCCGGCCCAGACCCGGCTCATTCTTCGGCCAGCGCTTTCGTCGGCGCGACCTTGAACCACTTCACGGCACCGCCCTTGGTATGCAACACCAGAAAGTCCAGCCCCCCCAGGGAATAGCGTTCGCCGCGCTTGGGCACATGGCCCATCTCATGCGCAATCAGGCCCCCCACGGTTTCGAAGTGGTCATCCGGGTCAGACCCGGCCAGGGTCACGGAAAATGCATCATTGACGCGTTCGATCAGAGCATCACCGCTGACACGGTAGCTGCGGTCAGGCAGGCCGAAAATGTCACCCTTGTCCTCGGCAATGTCGAACTCGTCTTCGATTTCGCCAACGATCTGTTCCAGCACGTCTTCGATGGTGATCAAGCCGGCCACCCGGCCAAACTCGTCGATCACAATCGCCTGGTGGTTGCGGTTGCCGCGAAAATCACGCAGCAGGTCGTTCAGGCCTTTGGACTCGGGGATGTACACCGGAGAACGCAGCAAGGCGCGAATATTCAATTCGGGCGCACGCTGCAATTTCAGCAAGTCTTTCGCCAACAGGATGCCGACGATGTTTTCCCGGTCGCCGTCATACACCGGAAAGCGCGAGTGCGCGGTATCAATAACCTGGTGCAGTATCTCGTCCATGCTCGACTGGATATCCAGCAAATCCATGCGTGGCGCCGGCACCATCACATCCCCGGCAGTCATCTCCGCCATGCGAATCACGCCTTCGAGCATCTGGCGTGAATCGGCACCAATAATGTTGTTGTCCTGTGCCTCTGCCAGCGTCTCGATCAATTCGGCGGCGGAGTCGGGTCCAGGGTGAATGAATTCAGCGAGCTTTTGCAAAAAGGTGCGCTTGTCTTCTTTCTCACCGGGACGTAAAGGATGGGGGGCTGACACAGATGTAAGGGCGCGGCGGCCATTGTTGCGGAAGTGCAAGGATAGCGGATTTAATGGCCATGTTGATGCCTAGAACGCCGATAAAGCGTGCATTGCCCCGCGCGCCCGACCGGCACCTCAGGGCCGCGCACGCGGCGACGCCATCCTGCCTGGGGCCAGGCGGCACAACGAATTCACCCAATTGGGGGATGCCAGCAGGCCAGCCTGCAGGCATGATCAAGTTCCATTTCGGAATGAACCGCCCATGCTGTCATCGAACCTCAAAATAAGCGCCGTCGCCGCACTGCTGTGGCTGCAGCTGCCACTATTCGCCGCCGAACCTTATGTCGGCGTCGGTGCCGGTGCCGGCTTTGTCACGCTGAACAACCTTCGCACCGGAAACGCCAACGCCTGTTCCGGCCTCGCATCGAATCTGCTGCTGGGGCTGCCCATCAATGCGCATCTGGCGCTGGAAGCGGAATACGCCAGCATTGGAAAATTCATCGATCCCAGCGTCAGCATGAATATCACCAGCGTCGGTGTTTCGGCGGTGGGTATTCTTCCTCTTGGCAATAGCAAATTTTCACTGCGCTGGAAAGGCGGCATAGCCAGCACCACCGCCACCGCCACGCCAATGGCGGGCTATTCGCTCACCGGCTCCGAAAGCACCGACAAAACCGGCATCACGCTGGGATTTTCAGCGCAATACGAGATGTCGCCGAATGTCAGTTTGCGCCTGTCCGCCGACAGCTATGAATTCGCTGCGGCGACCGCCTCGGGCCGCGTTGCCACGCTGAACGCGCTGGGCATATTCCGTTTCTGACAGCTCCCAGCAGCGGGCCGGCACGAGTCCTCGGGCAATGGTCAGCGCGCGCCCTGACTGGAATTATCCAAGCGGGCCGGGGTATTATCAATATTGATAAAAACCCATACTTAAATATTAATTAATTAATTGACCAATTTATTTATTAATAAATAAACTGCGCAACTGTGTAATATTGCACTAGGCAAGCCGGCGTTTGCGTGTCAGCCGGTCATTCACATGTTTTTGCACCAGCGCCTGCAAATTCACATAATTCACCGGTTTTTGAAAATAGGTGACGCCGTCCGGCAGTCCACCGCGCTCGTCAATTTCTTCCTGCCCCAGAGCGGACACCACCAAGACCTTGAGGCTGGCGAAGCCAGAACCCGGTTTTTTCAGGGCGCGCAGCATTTCGAACCCGTCCATGCCGGGCATCATCAGATCGGTCACCACAATATCCGGGCGCATCTCGCCAATGCGAATCAGGCCTTCGAAGCCATTGGTCGCCGTAGTCAGGTCTATCGGAACGGCCCAGGAACGCACCACGGCAGAAAACAAGTGCAGCAAATTCGGGTCATCCTCGACCAGCAACAATTTCAAAGGCCGTTGCGCCAGCTCGGCAGTGCCAGACTCAGCGGTCAGGTCATGCTTGCGCTCGGCCAGCAAATTCTCCACCGCTTCGCGCGATATGCGCCGGTGCCCACCCGCCGTACGCCAGGCCGGCAACACGCCGGCCTCAACCCAGAGTTGCACCGTTCGAACAGCAACGCCCAATACCTCCCCGGCTTCGCGGGTGGTCATGACGTCTTGATTGGCGATTATTTTGCGCATGGTCTTGGCTTATTGTTAGCCGCCCATTTTATCGATATGTGCGCACTTATATGTGCGCTTTATGGCAAGCGACAAAATTACACTAAAACCTGGTCATTTCAGCGACTACAGTATCTCCATGCATTTATTGATAAAAATATTAGACCAGCTCGCGCAACCGCTGAACTGGGTCGCCGGATTGCTGCTGCTGGGCCTGCTGCGCGGCCGAACCCGGCCCGCCGCCGGCCAGGTGTTTGCCGGCGCTGCCCTGGCCCTGCTGCTGGGCATCGGTGTGCAAGCGCTGCCCGACATCGGCCTGCACTGGCTCGAGTCACGTTATGCAGAAATCCCCCCGCACGCCGACCTGCACGGCTACCACGGCGTGGTCGTGCTCGGCGGCGGCATGGAACCGGCCTATATCGCTGCCGCCCATACCCAGCCGGTGCTCAACGATGCAGGAGAACGCATGTCTGCAGCAGTGGCGCTGTGGCGCGAGCAACCGGCATTGCAGTTGTTATTTACCGGCGGGGAAGGCCAGAACTTCGCCCAGGGTCCCAGCGAAGCAGCGCGTGCGCGCATCTTTTTCGACAGCCAGGGCGTGCCAGCAGCCGCGCTGCGCTACGAAGACCAGTCCAGAAACACCTATGAAAATGCCCGGTTCAGCGCGCAACTCTCAGGCGTTGACAAGCAGCAACCCTGGCTGCTGCTGACCTCGGCCTGGCACATGCCGCGCGCCATGGCGATTTTCCAGCACGCTGGCTGGAACGTAGCGGCCTACCCGGTCGACTTTCGCACCGGGCTGGCCACCCACTGGCACGAATATTCCATCCGCATCGGCGCCGAACACTGGTATTTGCTGCTGCACGAACTCCTGGGAATCCTGAGCTACCGCCTCAGCGGCAGGCTGTAACAGCGCCAGCACTCAGCCAGCAAGCCGGTGCGCCAGCACCTTGTCAATGCGCCGGCCTTCCATGCCGATAACCTCGAAGCGCCAGTGCGCAACGTCAATCTTGTCGGCCAGCACCGGCAACCGGCCTGACACCGTCATCAACAAGCCTGCCAGGGTGTTGTAACGTCCACGGTCTTCGAAGGGCAACTCTACGTCAATATCCAGACGCGCCTTGAGTTCCGCCACCGGCATCAGACCATCCAGGGACCAGCTGCCGTCAGCCTGCTGTACCGCCCAGGCGTCCTGGTGCACCACGGGCTGCAGCTCGCCGGTAATGGCCTCCAGCAAGTCCAGCGGTGTCAACAAGCCTTGCACCACGCCGTACTCGTCCACCACAAACACCAGCCGCGCTGACTTGACCCGGAACTGGGCAATCAACTCCATGCCACTCAGCGTTTCCGGCACAAACACCGCCGGATCGACCAGAGCGCCAATGCCGAACGGATAGCGCACGCCGCGCTCCAGCAAGCGCGCCACACTGACCACGCCAACCACATCATCGAGCGAGCCCCGGCACACCGGGTACCAGGAATGCGATCCCTTGCCACCGGCGGCACTGGCGTGCTGCAAGGCCACCGCCACCGTGCAATCGGCGTCCAGCCACTCGATGTCGGAGCGTGGCAGCATCATCGACGGCAAGGGACGGTCGTCGAGCAGGAACACATTGCGCACCATCTGGTGTTCATGGGCTTCGATAATGCCGGCATCCACCCCTTCTTCGAGACTGGCGGAAATTTCGGCCTCGGTCACGCTGCGGCTGTGTGCCACATCGATTTGCATCAGCTTCAGCGTGGCGTGGGTACAGATCGACAACAGCCGCACAAACGGCTTGGCACCAATGGCAATCCAGGTCATCGGCCGCGCCACCACGCGCGCCACGGCCTCCGGGTAGAGTTGCCCGATGCGCTTGGGCACCAGTTCGCCAAACAAAATAGTGATAAAGGTAATGGCCGTCACCACCAGCACGGTGGAGGCGAAACCGGCCGCCTTGGGCGCCAGCGCAAAGCTGCGTTGCAGCCAGTCGGCCAGGCCATCGCCAAACGCGGCTTCGCCCACCACGGCATTGAGCATGCCAATACCGGTGATACCCACCTGGACCACCGACAAAAAACGCGTCGGATTGCCCAGCAGATCAAGCGCCGCCTGGGCCCCCATGTCGCCGGCATCGGCCATGGTTTGCAAACGCACTTTGCGGCTGGCGGTGAGTGCCAACTCGGACATGGCAAAGGCGCCGTTGAGCAGGGTCAGCACGAGAATGATCAGAAAGTCCATGCAGCCTGAGAGAGAATGAAGACATGTCACTTTACCTTATCGGCGATGTCCAGGGCTGCGCCAGTGCGCTGCAGCGCCTGCTCGACAAGATTGCCTTTACGCCCAGCCGCGACACCGTGTACCTGCTCGGTGATCTGGTAAATCGCGGCCCCGACTCCGCCCACGTGCTACGACAGCTGCAAAGCTACGGCCATTCGGCACGCTGCCTGCTGGGCAACCACGACCTGCATTTGCTGGCCGTGCACTATGGCGCACGCAAGGCCGGGCGCCGCGACACGCTGGACGGCGTGCTCCAGGCGCCCGATCGGGCCGCCATGCTGGACTGGTTGCGCCATCAGCACATGGCGCTGCTGGAGCCGATCGGCGCGCAGTCGCTGCTGATGGTGCATGCGGGCGTACTGCCGTCCTGGACGGCACCACAAACCCTGTCCCTGGCGCACGAAGTGGAAACTGTCTTGCGCTCTACCGAGGTAGCGGCATTTTTTCCACAGATGTACGGCAACACGCCAGACCACTGGAGCGACACCCTGCAAGGCAGTGAACGCCTGCGCGTGATCGTCAATGCCCTGACGCGCTTGCGCTTTTGCACGGCCCAGGGGCAGATGGAGTTTTCCGAAACCGGTAACGCAGAGCAGGCGCCCTCCGGCTACATGCCCTGGTTTGATGTGCCGGCACGCCGAACGCAACAGACGACCATTGCCTTCGGGCACTGGTCAACCCTGGGCTGCTTGCCACGCCATGATGTGTTGGCACTGGACACCGGCTGCGTCTGGGGCGGCTGCCTGAGCGCGCTGCGCGTTGCCGCAAGGCCTGACGGCAAGGGGCTGGACACGGAACTGGTTCAGGTGCACTGCGACCAGGCCGCCGACCCGCAGGCCTGAGCTACAGCGGCGCCGTCGGCGCCAACCGAATCAGCCCAGCGCCTTGAACAACGCAGCGACTTTGGTCTTGGGCTTGATGTTGGCCGAAATGCGCGAGGTGGGGCGGGCACTGGCTTCCCAGGACGGCTTGGCGTCGGCAGCGGCTGGTGCACCAGGTTCGTAGGGCTTGTCGAAAAACGGGTCGCGCGGTGCCGGCGCAGGCCGGCCATAGTCGCGGGAACGGCCTTCGGAACGGCTTTCAGAGCGGCCTTCGCCACGGCTGTCGCGCCGGCCTTCGCCGCGTCCCTCACCGCGGCCAGCACTGCGACCGTTGTTGTCACTGCCGTCGCCGGAGTACATGCGGCGACCGTCATTGATGCGACCCTGGGCGCGGATATCGGGCTGGTCTTCGTCAAACTCGATGGCTTCAAGTTCAATCTTGGTCTTGATCAGCTTTTCGATATCGCTCACCAGACGGGCGTCATTGTTGCCACCGACAAAGCTCACAGCCAGGCCGGAGGCGCCCGCACGGCCGGTGCGGCCGATGCGGTGCACATAGTCTTCGGCGTTGAAGGGGATGTCAAAGTTGAACACCGCGGGCACGTCTTTGATGTCCAGGCCGCGTGCGGCAACATCGGTACAGACCAGCAAATCGACTTCGCCCTTCTTGAAGGCTTCCAACGCTTTGAGGCGCTCGTCCTGGCTCTTGTCGCCGTGCAGCGCAGCGGTCTTCAGGCCTTCGCGTTCCAGCGTGCGTGCCAGACGCGCACATCCCAGCTTGCTGTTGACGAACACAAACGCCTGCTTCATGCCGCGGCTGCGCAAAATCTGGTGCAGCGCGTGGCGCTTGCTGTCTTCGTTGACGCTGTAGAAATGCTGCTCCACGGTGGATGCCGTGGCGTTCGAACGGGCCACTTCAATAGTGACCGGGTTTTGCAGGTAGCTGTTGGCCAGGCGCTTGATCTCGGGCGAAAACGTGGCCGAGAACAGCAGCGTAATGCGCTGCTTGGGCAGGTAGGAAAGGATGCGCTGCAGATCCGGCAGGAAACCGATATCCAGCATGCGGTCGGCTTCGTCGAGCACCACGTATTCGACCTGGTTCAGCACTGCGGTCTTGGCTTCAATGTGGTCCAGCAGGCGCCCGGGGGTCGCCACCAACACTTCGACACCGGCCTTGAGCTCCAGTGTTTGCGGCTTCATGTCCATGCCGCCAAACACCACGGCGCTGCGCAGATGGGTGTACTTGGCGTACAGCTTGACCTGTTGCGCCACCTGGTCGGCCAGCTCGCGCGTGGGCAGCAACACCAGCGCCCGCACCGGGTGGCGCGCTGGCGACGTGGAGGCGTTTTCGTGCTTCATCATGCGCTGCAGCAGCGGCAGTGCAAAGGCGGCGGTCTTGCCAGTGCCGGTCTGGGCGGCGCCCATGACGTCACGGCCGGTGAGTACCACCGGAATGGCCTGGGCCTGGATTGGCGTCATGGTGGCGTAGCCCATTTCGGCGACGGCACGGGCAATCGGAGCGGCCAGCTGCAGCTGGGCAAAGGCCATGACTGGCGTTTCTGCGTTAAGTGCTGCATCAGCACTGGCGGCCAGCGCGGGAACGGGAGCGACTGCTGCGGGAGCGGTGTCAGGCTGGCTGGAAACGGGGGGGGTAAGTTCAGTATTCAAATCGGTACGGCATAGCCATCAGGTTTGCTATCCATCCGATAGCGGGGCGCCCCGGCAATCGGGGGCAAGCCCGCATTATCGCTGATCGCCGCCAGGACGGCAAACCGGCTTCAGGTCTTGGGCAGCGTGACGCCCACCTGGCCCTGGTATTTTCCGCCCCGGTCCTTGTAGGAGGTTTCGCACACGTCGTCCTTGTCGCTCTCGAAAAACAGCACCTGGGCGCAGCCCTCTCCAGCGTAAATCTTGGCTGGCAGCGGTGTGGTGTTGGAAAACTCCAGCGTCACATAGCCTTCCCATTCCGGCTCAAACGGCGTCACATTGACGATGATGCCACAGCGCGCGTAGGTGCTTTTGCCCAGGCAGATGGTCAGCACGTTGCGCGGAATGCGGAAGTATTCCATGGTGCGCGCCAGCGCAAAACTGTTCGGCGGAATGATGCAGACCTCGTCATGGAAATCGACAAAACTCTTTTCGTCAAAGTTCTTCGGGTCAACCACCGTGCTGTGGATGTTGGTGAACACCTTGAATTCAGGTGCACAGCGGATGTCATAGCCATAGCTGCTGGTGCCGTAGGAAATGATTTTCTGGCCGTCGTGCTGGCGGATCTGACCGGGCTCGAAGGGCTCGATCATGCCCGTGGTCTCTGCCATGTGGCGAATCCATTTATCGCTTTTGATACTCATGCGGGGGGCTCCTGGTTGGCGCACATTGTAAGAGCGCGCTCCGGTCTGCCGCGCGGCCGTGCGCCGGATTTCAGGCGGCCTGCGAAATCACGGTGCGCTCGACCAGCCGATCATCACCCAGCACGATCATGGCGAACAGCAGTTCGTCCAGGCTGGCAGCGCGTGCCGTCTTGCGCGCCAGCAAGGGCGTGGCCTGGGGATTGAGCACGACAAAATCGGCCTCGCAACCGGGCAACAGATTGCCCACCAGCGCCTGCCCGGAGGCGTCCAGCAGACCCAGCGCGCGCCCGGCGCCGGCGGTGTGCTGCCACCACAGCTGCTGCGGCGACAGCGACAGACCGGCCTTGGTCTGCCCTTCGCGGCCAACATAGTAGGCCGCCAGCATGGTGTGAAAGGGACTGAAACTGGTACCGCCGCCGACATCGCTGGCCAACCCATAGGCAAAGCCGACGCGCGCAGCGGCGGCGTAATCGAAAAAACCACTGCCTAGAAACAAATTGCTGCTTGGGCTGACGGCGGCGGCGCTGGCACAGTCGCGCATCAAGGTCCGGTCCGCCTCGTCCAGATGAATGCAGTGCGCGTACACCGCGCGCTGCCGCATCAGGCCGAAATCGGCATAGGTCGCCAAATAACTGCGCGAGCGCGGGAACAGTGCACGCGCCCAGGCAATTTCATCGCGGTTTTCGGCCACATGCGACTGGATCCAGACCTCCGGATAGCGCGCCGCCAGGGCGCCTGCGCCGCTGAGCTGGGCATCGGTACTGGTCGGCGCAAAACGCGGCGTAATGGCGTAACCAAGCCGGTCCTTGCCGTGCCACTGTTGGATCAGGGCTTCGCTGTCGAGCAGGCTTTGCTCGGTGGCATCGACGCGGCTGCCGGGGCGCGCCTGGTTCAGCAGCGCCGGCGGCGCGTGGCGGTCCATCAGGCACAGACCGGTAATCATGCGCATCTGCCGCTGTTGCGCCGCTGCAAACAAGGCATTGACCGACTCCGAATGCGAGGTGGCAAAGGCCAGCGCACAGGTCACGCCATTGCGCAACAGTTCCTCGACAAAAAAGTCTGCCGCCTCGGCACCGTAGGCCGGCGCGGCAAAGCGCAGCTCTTCCGGAAAGGTGTAGTTCTCCAGCCATGGCAGCAGGCCTTCGGCGGGCGAACCGATCACGTTGGTCTGTGGAAAGTGGATGTGGAGATCGACAAAGCCCGGCGCAATGATGCGCCCGGGCAGGTGCTCCACGGACAATCCGGGATACTGCGGGGCCAGCGTACGCCAGCTGCCGATCGCCTGCACCACCTGGCGCCCGGCCGCATCGGGCCCGACCAGCAACAGGCCATCTTCTTCAAAACAGGCACGCACCGGTGCGTCAGTGTGCGGTGCAAACCAGAGCAGGGAGGCGCGATAGGCTTTCATGCACCGGACTGTAACGCCAAGCAGTGCCGGCGCGTGCAACCCGGCCTTATTCACCAAGCGTGCCCTGCACGCCTTCCACCAACCAGTGCATGCCCAGGATTTGCGCGTCACTCAGGGTTGCGCCCTGGGCCACCACCAGCTTGCCGCGGTTGTCGCGAATCTCCCGCGTGGCGTGAAAGGGTTGCAGCTTGCCGCTGGCAATGGCTTGCTGCGCCGCCAGCACCTCGGCCTGGACCTTGGCCGGCACCTGGGCACCAAAGTCCCCCACATGCACCATGCCGTCCTTGATGCCACCCCAGACATTGCCGCTCTTCCAGCTGCCGTCCAGTACCGCCCTGGCGCGCGCGGTGTAGTAGGCGCCCCAGGTATGCGTCACGGCCAGCAGCTGCGCGTCCGGCGCCACACTGCGCATGTCGGAGTGGTAGGCAATCGCCCATTTGCCACGCTCCTGCGCCGCTGCCATCACGGCGGTGGAGCCGGTGTGAAAGGAAATTACGTCCACGCCCTGGTCAAACAAGGTCATGGCGGCGTCGCGCTCGCGCGCCGGGTCAAACCAGACGTTGAGCCAGATCACCTTGACCTGGGCCTTGGGGTCGACCGAGCGCATGCCCAGCGTAAAGGCATTGATGCCCTGCAGTACTTCCGGTATCGGGAATCCGGCGACATAGCCGGCCAGATGGCTGCGCGTCATGCGTCCGGCCGCCACGCCGGCGAGGTAACGGCCCTCGTAATAACGCGCATTCGCGACCGCCACATTGGGCGCCGTCTTATAGCCGGTGATCGATTCAAACTTCACCTGCGGAAACTCGGCGGCCACCTTCAGGGTAGGCTCCATGTAGCCGAAGCTGGGCGTGATGATGAGCTGATTGCCCTGGCGCGCCAGATCGCGGATGACGCGTTCGGCGTCCGGCCCTTCGGCAACATTCTCCACGTAGCTGGTTTGCACCTGCTGGCCCAGCGCTGCATTCACGGCCAGGCGTCCGTCTTCATGCTGGCGCACCCAGCCCACCGGCGTCAGCGGCGCCACATAGACAAAGCCGATCTTCAGAGGCGGTGCAGAAAGCGCCGGCGCAGCGGCATTTTGGGCCTGGGCCGCCGGCAGCAGCGCAAGTGAACAGACTGCCAACAGGGTGGCGGTGAGGTTTTTGTACATGGTAGTCCTCTACATGTTCAAACACCGGCAAGGGTATTTGAATACAACAGTGATGAATCAGCCAACGGGGCGACGCGCAGTCACCCGAACAGGGGCATCGGGTAGTGAATAGGCCGGGTGCTGCGGCATGGCAGTCCCGGTACGGGCGACCATTGTAATGGCGCCCCCTGCAACAGTGCCAGCAGCGGCTTCAGGTGTGCACGCAGCTGAAGTTGATCGGGCCTGCGTCTGGGTAAGACGCCGGTGTGCCGTTGGTGGTCGCCATGGGCACGTAATAGTGGTACCCGGGCGACAGCAGGTCCGAAGCCCAGGTGCCGCTCATGGCCCAACCAAGATTCACCCCCGGATTGGAGACCCGCAACGCCGTCAGCTCCAGCACGGTGGGCAAGCGCCAGCCACCCAGTCCATTGATGGTAGTGCCCATGCAGTAGGCATTGGCGTTTTGCCAGGTGTCGGGTGGATTGACATTGTCCTGGGTCCATTGCAGGGAGTTCTGGGTCATGGTCGGAACCGCCCCTGCGGCAATGGTGGTGCTTTTGAATGTTGCACTGACACTGCCAATGGTCACCGTGGTCACCACGTCGGTGCTGTTGCTGCTGGCACTGGTGTGTTTCACCCGCAGCGTCTGCGCATTGCTGATCTGCCCGGCCAGGCTGGACCAGTTGTTCGAACCGACCTGGTATTGCCCACCCGTCACAGCGATAGTGGCCGGCCCGCTCAGTCCGCTGATGGTGATGTTGGCGGAGGTGATGGTGGTGCTCAAGGCCACATTGCTGTAGTTGGTGAAGCTGAACGCCGAAGGCGATGGCGAGGGAGTAGTGCCACCCGTGCCACCCGTGCCCCCGGTCCCACCACTGCCACCGCTGCCACTGGTTCCACTACCGGAACCGGTCGTGCCACCGGGTCCATTTTTGGCCGGGCCGCAGGCCGCAAGCAGGCACAAAAGGAAACATACACAGATACGGCTGCCAGTACGTAAAAAAGCGGAAGAATTCACGATGAACCACCTCTGCACAAGCGAAATTGGAGAGCGCCAACAGCACGATGGGAGAACCATGCCTTGCGCCATATTCGCACCGCCCGTGCAGCACCGCCAGCACTTCGTGCCCGCCCTGTCTGATTTCAACCGCTCTGTTCAGAGCGCGATTTTTCAGCTTGGCAAAGAGGATTCGAAAGTGTCGAACACGGCATCCAGCCGTTCGATCTGGCGCTGGCGTTCCGCCGGCTCCATAAAGCTGGCCTGGAAACTGTTGCGCGCCAGCTGGTAGGCATGCTGTGCCGTCAAACCCAGTGCAGCAAAAGTCTGCGTGAAATTTTCATTGATGTAGCCGCCGAAGTAGGCCGGATCATCCGAATTCACCGTGGCCACCACCCCGGCGTCGAGCATGCGGCCCAGACTGTGCTGCTGCAGCGAGGCATAGACACAAAGTTTGAGATTGGACAGCGGACAGACCGTCAGGGGAATGCGGTCTTGCACCAGGCGCTGCATCAGGGCCGGGTCTTGAATCGCCTGCACACCGTGGTCAATACGCTCCACCTTCAGCACATCCAGCGCACTCCAGATATAGGCCGGCGGCCCCTCTTCCCCGGCATGGGCCACCAGATGCCAGCCGAGCGCGCGGGCGCGCGCAAACACCCGGGCGAATTTTTCCGGCGGATGGCCGCGTTCGCTGCTGGCCAGGCCGACGCCGACAATCTTGTCGCGCAGCGGCAGCACCTGCTCCAGGCAGGCGAAGGCTTCGTCCTCGCTGAGGTGGCGCAGGAAACAGAGAATCAGCGACGCCGTCATGCCAAAGCGCAGCGGCGCCTCGACGCAGGCGCGGTGCAATCCGTTGACCACGTCTTGCGCGGCCACACCATGCCCAGTGTGGGTCTGGGTATCAAAAAACAGTTCGGCATGGCTGACGTTGTCGGCCTGGGCCCGGGCCAGGTAGGCACAGGCCATGTCGTAAAAGTCCTGCTCGGTCTTGAGGACCCGGGTCCCTGCGTGGTAGATGTCGAGAAAGCTTTGCAGGTTGTCGAACACATACGCTTCGCGCACCGCCTGGGCGCTCGGATAGGGCAACACCACGCCATTGCGTTGGGCCAGGGCGAACATCTGCTCCGGCTCCAGCGAGCCTTCGATGTGCATGTGCAACTCGGCCTTGGGCATGCGCCGCAGCAATTCGGGCAGTCGCTCTGCGGCGACCGGTCTGACAGTACGAAGCGAAGACATGGGGAGGCCCTTCATTCAATCGGTGGGGACGAAAATTCAGCGTGCCGATCATGCCACGCCCGAAAAAAAGGGCCCGCATTTCCAATCAGAAGTGCGGCCTTCTTATGGATTACGCTGCAACCGCTTCCGATTCTCGGATCAATATTTCCGCAGGAATATGCAATCCATCGCTCAGTCGTCGAATCATGTTGAGCGACAGCGGGCGTTTATGCGCCAAGACTTCGTACACACGATTGAGTGGTCCGATATACGGGATCAGATCTTTCACGGTCATGCCAGATTGGTCCATGCGGAACTTGATCGCTTCGATGGGATCAGGAGGATCCATGGGGTAGTGCTTGGCTTCATAGGCCTGCACGAGAGTCCCCAAAACGTCAAGACGCTCCCCTTCCGGCGAGTCTGCTGCCGGGTCAAGGTCAATCAGCGCCGAGACCTCGGCTAGCGCATTGAGGTAATCGGCTTCCGTACGGATGGCTTTTATTTCCATAATCAGACTCCTTTAAACTGGTCAACCGTGGCCGCGTCAACCTGATCGTATTCGGCATGCGTCCCGATGAATTTCACATAGACGTACTGCATCTTGTATGCAATGGCCACGATCAGACGGTAATCGTTCCCTTTAATGTTGAACACAACCCTGTTGTTCGCGATGATGCTGGCATTGGCGTACTGGTTCTTCACATCCTGCGGCGTTTTCCACTGCGCTAACTTGGCTTCGGCGAACCAGGCCTTTAACGCTCCCTGCGCATCGTTGCGCTTCGGTTGCTGCCAGTAGGATTCAAGATTTCGCAGGGCGACAATTTGCATTTGGCGAAGTCTAGTCCCAAATTGGGATCAGCACAACTACCCCGTCCCGTGCGCGTGGATTCATTCAACAGAGGGGATAGCCACCAGGGACAAAATTGCAGATTGCAAAAGAAATCCCTCCATGGCACTGAGGCCATGGAGGGATTCGATCAGCGCATGTTCTTCAACACGCTACCTGAACGGCTGGGCCAGCTGCGGCCCTTTGCCAGTTAGCCAAGCACTTACTTGCCGCCAGGAACCTTGCCTTCCACGCCCTTGACAAAGAAGTTCACGCCGCCGAGGAACTTGTCGTCCGCGACTTCGTCTTTCTTCACCTGCACTTTGCCGGTGTTGTCCACAATCGGGCCCTTCCAGATGACAAAGCTGCCGTCTTTCAGACCGGCCTTGACTTCATCAATCTTGGCCTTGGTTTCAGCGGGCACGTCGTCAGCAATGGAAACGATATCAATCGCACCTTCCTTGACACCCCACCAGCTTTGGCCGGTAGTCCACTTGCCTTCCAGTGCGTCCTTGGTCGCCTTGATGTAGTAAGGACCCCAGTTGATCACACTGGATGCCAGGTGGGCCTTGGGACCGTAGGCCGTCATGTCGGAATCCCAGCCAAAGGCGCGTTTGCCCTTGTCTTGCGCTGTCTTCAGCACCGCCGGTGAGTCGGTGTTCTGGAACAGCACGTCGGCACCGCCATTGATCAGCGACGTAGCCGCTTCGGTTTCCTTCGGCGGGTTGAACCACTCATTGACCCAGACCACCTTGGTCTTGATCTTGGGATTGCTGCTTTGTGCGCCCAGCGTGAAGCTATTGATATTGCGGATCACTTCAGGAATTGGCACCGAAGCCACCACGCCCAGCGTGTTGGTCTTGGTCATCTTGCCAGCAATAACACCCGCCATATAGGCGCCTTCGTAGGTGCGGCTGTCATAGGTGCGCATGTTTTCGGCGGTCTTGTAGCCGGTGGCGTGCTCGAACTTCACGTCCTTGAAATCTGCCGCCACTTTCAACATGGTTTCCATGTAGCCGAAGGTGGTGCCGAAAATCAGCTTGTTGCCCTGGGTGGCCATGTCGCGAATCACGCGCTCGGCATCGGCCGATTCCGGCACGCCTTCAACAAAGGTCGTGGAAATCTTGTCACCAAATTCTTTTTCCAGGGCCTTGCGCGCGGTGTCGTGGGCATAGGTCCAGCCACCATCGCCGACCGGGCCGATATAAGCGAAGGCAATCTTCAAGGGTGCGGGCTTGGGCGCAGGCGCCGATGCTGCGGGTGCGGGCGCCGGCACGGGCGCCTCTTCCTTCTTGCCGCAACCCACCAAAGCGGCGCTGGCTACCGCAGTCAGCGCTGCAATTTTCAGCAGCGAACGTTTTTGCAAATCAGTCATTGATAGTCCTTATAAAAAACGCAGTTAGGGTCAAAAATAGCGCCGCCGATCAGGTGCCCGGATAGAACGGCTTGCCGATCGCAGCAGGCATATTAATACGAATCCAGCGCGGATTACGCGATATCAGCGCCAGCACCACAATGGTCGCCAGATAGGGCAACATGCTCAGGAACTGGCTTGGTATATCCACGCCAATGCCCTGCAAATGGAACTGCAGCATAGTGACCCCACCAAACAGATAGGCACCAAGCAAGACCCGCGCCGGACGCCAGGTGGCGAAGGTCGTCAGGGCCAACGCAATCCAGCCCTTGCCAGCAACCATACCCTCGACCCACAAGGGCGTATAAATAATCGACAAATAGGCGCCCGCCAGCCCGCACAATGCGCCACCGGCTACCACTGCCGCCAGGCGAATACGCCGCACCGGATAGCCCAGCGCATGCGCCGACTCCGGGCTCTCGCCAACGCTGCGCAAAATCAGGCCACCACGGGTACGGTACAAAAACCAGATCAGCAGCGCCGCGAACAGCACCGTCAGATAGACCAGCGGATGCTGGCGAAACAGCGCCGGACCAACAAACGGAATATCGGCCAGCCAGGGAATCGCAAAACTGGGCCGTTCCGGCATGCGTTCCTGCACGTAGGCGATACCGGCAAAAGCCGAAAACCCACCGCCAAACAGGCTCAACGCCAGACCGGTGGCGTACTGGTTGGTATTGAGCCAGATCACCAGCCCCCCGAAGACCGCTGCCATCAGCGCGCCGACGCCCATGCCGGCGGCAAAGCCCAGCACATCGCTGCCGGTATGCACCACGGTGGCAAAGCCGCCAATCGCCGCGCACAGCATCATGCCCTCGGCGCCCAGGTTGACGATGCCGGCTTTTTCGTTGATCAGCAGGCCGAGCGATGCAATCGCCAGCACCGTGCCAGCATTCAGCGTGGCGGCTATCAGTAATGCGTAGGAGTCCATTATTTGCTTCCTTGGGTGCGTTTCCAGACCGCCCGGTAATTCACCAACGTGTCACACGCCAACAGACTGAACAGCAGCAGCCCCTGAAACACGCCGGTCAGGGACTTCGGCAGGCCCAGCCGCGACTGCGCCAGCTCGCCACCGATATAAAACATGCTCATCAGCAAAGCCGAAAACACCATGCCCACCGGATGCAGGCGCCCGACATAGGCCACGATGATGGCGGCAAAGCCATAGCCGGCCGGCACGTACGGCGTCAGCTGACCGATCGGACCGGCCACTTCCAGGGCCCCGGCCAGGCCGGCCATGCCACCAGAGATCAGAAACGCGGTCCACAGGGCGCTGCGCGAAGAAAAACCGGCGTACCGCGCTGCCGCCGGCGCCTGGCCGCCCACCTGCAAGGCAAAACCGGCACGGGTGCGAAACAGGAATACCCACAAACCGCCCACTCCCAGCAATGCGAACAGCACGCCAATCGACATGCGCGAGCCCGCGAACAGGCGCGGTATGCGCGTCACCAGATCGAAGTTTTTGGTCTGCGGAAAGTTATAGCCATTCGGGTCTTTCCAGGGCCCGTAGACCATATAGCCCAACACCTGCACCGCGACATAGACCAGCATCAGGCTGACCAGGATTTCGTTGGTATTGAAGCGGTCGCGCAGCAGCGCGGCAATACCGGCCCAGACCATGCCACCAAGAATGCCGGCCAGCAATATCGGCACCACAATCCAGCCGCTGCTGGAACTGTCGGCCGTAAGCGCCACGCCGCTGGCGGCGATCGCCCCCAACAGATACTGGCCCTCGGCACCAATATTCCAGACATTCGAGCGATAACACACCGCCAGCCCCAGGGCAATCAGCAACAACGGCGTGGCTTTCACCACCAGCTCGCCCAGGCCGTAGGCGCTGTGGATCGGTTCCCAGAAAAACATCTGCAGTCCGCGCAGCGGGTCCTTGCCCAGCAGCGCGAACAGCGCCACACCAATCACCACGGTGCACAGCAGCGCCAGCACTGGCGAGGCATAACTCCAGACCCGCGAAGGCTCCTGGCGCGCTTCAAGCTTCAACATGGCTCACCTCCGCAGTGCCGGCCCACAGCCCGCCCATCCAGACCCCGATTTTTTCCACTGTGGCCTCGGCCATCGGAATCGACGGCGACAGTTTGCCGCGCGCAATCACATGCAGCCGGTCGCAAATTTCAAACAATTCTTCCAACTCCTCACTCACCACCAGCACCGCGCAACCGGCGTCGCGCAAGGCCAGAATTTCAGCGCGAATCTGCGCTGCTGCGCCGACATCGACGCCCCAGGTCGGTTGCGACACGATGAACAGCGTGGGCTGGGCATCGATCTCGCGTCCGACAATAAATTTTTGCAAATTGCCGCCCGACAGCGAACGCGCCAGCGCCTGCGGCCCGCCGGCCTTGACATTGAAATTGGCAATCAGCTTCGCCGCGTGGCTCTGCAACTGCCCAACACGAATCCAGCCCCCGGCAAAGCGCGGATGGGCAATCGCGCCGGTGCGCGTCAGCAGCAGGTTTTGCGCCAGACTCAGGGTTGGCACCGCGCCACGGCCGAGCCGCTCCTCCGGCACAAAATGCAATCCCAGCTTGCGCCGGGCGCCTGGGTGCAGCGCCGACACGTCGGTGCTGCCCATCTGGACGCTGCCGGCTGCGGCACGGCAGTCTTCACCCGACAGGGCATACAGCAATTCCTTCTGGCCATTGCCCGAGACGCCGGCAATGCCAACCACCTCGCCGGCACGCACCTCCAGGTCAATGCCGTCCAGATCGACGCCAAACTGGTCTTCGCGCGGCAGGCGCAGTGCGTTCACGCGCAGGCGCGCCGCGCCCGTGGCCTGGGCCCGGCGTTGCAGGGTTGGCGGCTCGGCACCGATCATCAACCGCGACAGCGAGGCGTTCGACTCCTCCTTGGGGTTGCAGACGCCAGTCACTTTGCCGGCGCGCAGCACCGTGCAGGCGTTGCACAGTGCCCGAATCTCGTGCAGCTTGTGCGAGATATACAGAATGCTGCAGCCTTCCGAGGCCAGCTTCTGCAGCACCGCAAACAGTTTTTCCACCGCCTGCGGTGTCAGCACCGAGGTCGGTTCATCCAGAATCAGCAACTCCGGGCGCGTCAACAGTGCGCGAATGATTTCCACCCGCTGCATCTCCCCCACGCTCAGGGTGTGCACTGGGCGATGGGGGTCTACATCCAGGCCATATTCCTCGGCCTTGGCCAGAATGCTGGCCGTCACCTGCGCGAGCGACTCGCGCGCCAGCCCCAGCCAGACGTTTTCCG
This sequence comes from uncultured beta proteobacterium, assembly GCA_903897925.1. GTDB lineage: Bacteria > Pseudomonadota > Gammaproteobacteria > Burkholderiales > Burkholderiaceae_C > Allorhodoferax. The sequence continues at coordinate 61,981 of CAIUDG010000100.1, forward strand.
CCACCGTCATGGTGTCAAACAGGTTGAAGTGCTGGAACACCATGCTGATGCCGTTGGCGCGCGCTTCCTTGGGGTTGCGGATGCGGATCGGCTGGCCATTGAGAAAAATCTGTCCGGCATCGGGCTGGATGGCGCCGTAGATGATCTTCATCAGGGTCGACTTGCCCGCACCGTTTTCGCCCAGCACGGCATGGGTTTGCCCCGGCAGGACCGTGAGCGACACGTCACTGTTGGCAACCACGCCGGGATAGGCCTTGGTGATACCGGTCAACTGAAGTCGGGGGCTGGACATAGAAGGGGTTCCACCATTTTTTTTTGTAAACGCTGCAGGGTACGTATGCTAGCAAGCTTAATGCCACTGCCAGCGGAGTTTGCATGCCATGGTGCCAGTCCGGTGCGCATGGTTTGTGCTTATGCTAATGCGTATAGTTGCCCTTCGGACTAACGAATTACCCTGCCGCACAAGGAACCTCCCATGAGTCAGCGCCCCCTGCGTTTTTTCCGCCGTGGCCAGGTCGTCACCCTGGACGCCGTGGACAGCAACCGCACCCTGCTCGACCTGCTGCGTGAGGACCTGCACTGCAGCGGCACCAAGGAAGGCTGCGGCGAAGGCGATTGCGGCGCCTGCACCGTGGTGCTGGCCGAGGCGCACGAAGGCACGCTGCAATACAGTGCCATCAACAGCTGCATCCGGCTGGCGCACTCGGTGCACGGCATGGCGCTGTGGACCGCCGAAGACCTGGCCCAGGCCGACGGCCGTCTGCACCCGGTGCAACAGGCCATGGTGCAGTGCCACGCCTCGCAATGCGGCTTCTGCACGCCCGGCTTTGTAATGAGCCTGTTTGGCCAGTACCAGCAGCAAGCCGGCGCGCCGCTGTCGCGCAGCCAGGCGCAGACGGCACTGTCCGGCAATCTGTGCCGCTGCACAGGCTACCGGCCGATTCTGGACGCAGCGCAAAGCATGCACACCCTGCCCCCGGTGGCGCAGGACACGCAGCAGGTGCTGCAGGGCCTGCAGCAGATCGCGCAGGCCGACCAGGTCGACCAGGCCGTCCGCACTGCCGCGCCGAACGCCAGCTCCAGCGACGCCTACCAGGCGCCGACCGAGCTGCTAGCGTTATTACAAGCCCGGCGTGCCGCGCCGCAGGCACAGCTGGTGGCCGGCTGCACCGACGTCGGACTGTGGATCACCAAAGGCCACCGCCGCTTTGCCCAGCTGCTCGACATCAGCAAAGTCGCGGCCTTGCGCCGCATTGAACACTATCCGCACCACCTGGCCATTGGCGCTGCGGCCACCCTCAGCGCGGCCTTCGCTGCACTGGTGGCCCAACGGCCCCAGCTGGCGCAGTTTGCGCAACGCTTTGCCGGCCTGCCGGTGCGCAACTCCGGCACCTTGGGCGGCAATGTGGCGAACGGTTCGCCCATTGGCGACTCGATGCCGCTGCTGATTGCGCTGGGCGCCCACATCGTGCTGATGCGGGCCCATGGCAAGGGCCTGGCGCACCGCACCATGGCACTGGAGGACTTCTACACCGGCTACCGGAAAAACCAGCTGGCCGCCGACGAAGTGCTGGCCTGGATCATGGTGCCGCACGCCACAGAACACGAGTTCAGCCGGGTCTACAAGGTTTCCAAACGCCAGGAAGACGACATCTCGGCAGTCTGCCTGGCACTCCAACTGCACATCGTGCAGGGCCGGGTCGAGACCGCGTCGATCGGAGCCGGCGGGGTCGCCGCCACCCCGGTACGTGCGCGCCAGACCGAAGCCGCCCTGCGCGGCCAACCCTGGACCCAGGCCACGGTAGCCACGGCCATGCAGACCCTGCGCGCCGAGTTCGCCCCGATCAGCGACATGCGCGCCTCGGCCGCCTACCGCAGCGAAGTGCTGGGCAATCTGCTGCAGCGTTTCTGGCTGGAAAGCCAGGGCGCAGCGGCGGTATCGCTGGCGCAATGGACCGAAGAAGGAGCCGCAGCATGAGCCCGAATCCCAGCACGGCGAGCGCCGTCGGCAGCTCCACCGCGCATGAAAGCGCCGTGGCCCAGGTCTGCGGCAGTGCCAGCTATATCGACGACCTGCCGGAAGTCCGCGGCACCCTGCACGCCGCGCCGATCCTGTCGCCTCAGGCCCATGGCCTGCTGCGCGGCATCGACACGCGCGCCGCGCTGGCCCTGCCGGGCGTGGTCGACGTGGTGCTGGCCAGCGACATCCCGGGCGACCCGGTGCTGGCCGCCTTCGCCCACGACGAGCCGGTGTTTGCCAGCGAGCGCGTGGAATTCGTCGGACAGGTCATCGGCCTGGTGCTGGCCCACAGCGCCCAGCAGGCACGCCATGCCGCGCGCAAAGTGCAGCTGGACATTGCGCCACTGCCGGCTATTCTCAGCATTGAAGCGGCACTGGCGGCCAAGAGCTATGTGCTGCCGCCGGTGCAGGTGCGCCGCGGCGACGCCCAGGCCGCGCTGCAGGCGGCGCCGCAACGCCTCAACGGCACGCTGGAAGTCGGCGGCCAGGAGCACTTCTACCTGGAAGGACAGATTGCCTACGTGCAGCCGCAGGAACAAAACCAGTGGCTGGTACACAGCAGCACCCAGCACCCGGGCGAGGTGCAGCACTGGGTGGCGCACGCGCTGGGCCTCGATCTGAACGCGGTGCGGGTCGAGTGCCGGCGCCTGGGCGGTGGCTTTGGCGGCAAGGAAACCCAGGCTGGCCACCTGGCGGTGTGGGCGGCAGTGGCCGCGCACAAGCTGCGCCGGCCGGTCAAGCTGCGCCTAGACCGCGACGACGACTTCATGCTCACCGGCAAACGCCATCCCTTCGCCTACCGTTACCAGGCCGGCTTTGACGCCAGTGGACGCCTGCTGGCGCTGGAACTGACGATGGCCGCCAACTGCGGCTTCAGCGCCGACCTGTCCGGCCCGGTCGCCGACCGCGCCATTTTCCACAGCGACAACGCCTATTTCCTGGAGCACGTCGATATCACGTCCTACCGCTGCAAAACACATATGCAGAGCCATACCGCGTTCCGTGGTTTTGGCGGGCCGCAGGGCGTGATCCTGATCGAAACCATCATGGGCGACATTGCGCGCCAGTTGCAGCTGGACCCGCTGGATGTGCGCCAGCGCAATCTGTACAGCGACGAAGCCATTCCCGACAGCACGCGCAAGCGCGACACCACGCACTACCAGATGCAGGTCAGCGACAACATCCTGCAGCCCTTGCTGGCCGAGCTGGCGCAAAGCGCCGACTACCGCCAGCGCCGCGCCGCCATCGCCGCCTGGAACGCCAGCAGCCCGGTGCTCAAGCGCGGCCTGGCCCTGACGCCGGTGAAATTTGGCATCAGCTTCACCGCCACCCTGTTCAACCAGGCTGGTGCGCTGGTGCATGTCTACACCGACGGCAGCGTGCAGGTGAACCACGGTGGCACCGAAATGGGTCAGGGTCTGCACACCAAAGTGGCGCAAATCGTTGCCGATGAACTGGGCATTCCGGTGGCCCGCGTGCTGGCCACTGCCAGCGACACCAGCAAGGTGGCGAATGCCTCGGCCACCGCCGCCTCTGCCGGCACCGACCTGAATGGCCGCGCAGCCCAGTTTGCCGCACGCCATGTGCGCGACAACCTGGCTGCCTTTGTCTGTGGCCTGGACGGCTGCGGCGCCGGCGCTATCCGCTTTGACAAGGGTCTGGTGCATTCGCCGAGCAGCACGCGCAGTTTCAACGAGGTGGTGCAGATGGCCTACGCCAATCGCATCCAGCTCTGGAGCGACGGTTTTTACCGCACGCCGAAGATCCACTACGACAAGCTCACGCTGTCGGGCCGGCCGTTCTACTATTTTTCTTATGGTGCGGCGTGCAGCGAGGTGTTGATCGATACGCTGACGGGCGAGAACCGGGTGCTGAAGGTGGACATCCTGCACGATGTCGGGCGTTCCATTAATCCGGCCATTGACATCGGCCAGATTGAGGGCGGTTTTGTCCAGGGTATGGGTTGGCTGACTACCGAGCAACTGGTCTGGAACGCCGAGGGCCAGCTCAGCACGCACGCGCCCAGCACCTACAAGATTCCAACGGCGGGTGATGTGCCGGCGCATTTCCGGGTGGCGCTCTGGCCGGAGGCCAATCGTGAGGACAATGTTGGCGGCAGCAAGGCGGTGGGCGAGCCGCCTTTCATGCTGGCGATCAGTGTTTATGAGGCTTTGCGCGATGCCATTGCGCAGGCCAAGGGTGGCACGGGGGCGGTGTGTTTGACGGCGCCGGCCACGGCGGAGAATGTGTTGCGCGCGCTCAAGTAAGGTTCTGCTCGGGTTGGTTGGCGCGTGTTGCGCTGCGTTGCGTTGCACGCCTGCTGGTTTTCGTTTTCTACTGCGTTGTTGGCGCGCGCTGCGTTGCTTGTCTGCTTGTGCTTTTTTCCTGCTGCTACGTTATTGGCGCTCGCTGCGTTGCGCGTCCGCGGGTGGGCGAGGACTGACGAAGCGGGCACCCGTTCTACGGTCCACGCTCGCTGACCAGCACTTCTGGGAAACCCGCCGCATTTCACAAACACCTTG
>CAIUDG010000101.1 GCA_903897925.1 uncultured beta proteobacterium
GATCAGCACCCGGTCAATATGCACGCCCTGGGCCTGGTACAACTCGATCAGGCGCTCGGCCCGCGCCACCGTGGCATCGGTGTCGAAACTCAGCCGCGCATCGACTTCGGTGGAGACGCGCCCCGGCACGATGGACAAAATTTCGCAGCCAAAGCGCACCAGCAAGCGATCCATCAGCTCATCCAGCGGACGGTCGTGGAATGCTTGCACCGTGTCCCGCAGCAAAGGCGCATAGTCCGGCTTCTGTACCGCCTTCAATATCAAGGACGGATTGGTCGTGGCATCCTGTGGCTTAAAGGCGCCAAGTTGCTTGAAGTCGCCGGTATCAGCGACTACCGTGGTGAATTGTTTCAGTGCGTCGAGTTGATTCATAGGGTTCTAAAGGGGCTTAAAGAAAGTCGCTTGAATTATCAATGAAACAAAGTTACATTTCAACGTCATTATTTATGTAACTTCAAACCATGCGTTTTGATCTCGTACTCTTTGGCGGCACAGGCGACCTGGCCTGGCGCAAACTCATGCCGGCCCTGTTTCAGGCATTTCGCCACGGCAGCTTGCCCGAAGGCGGCCGCATTATCGGCGTCGGCCGCGACGACCTCACGCACGAACAATACCGCAGCCTGATCCAGTCGCGCTTTGACAAGGTGGAACTGGCGAAGCGGCCTAGCGCCGAAGAGTTTGCACGCTTTGCCGCACTGCTCGAATTTGTCCGCATGGACCTGTCCAAGCCGCACGACTATGCCAGCCTGGCGCAAACCCTGCAACAGCGCAATGCCGACACGGTGGTCATGTATGTTGCCACCGCCCCGGCCCTGTTCACCACCGTCTGCGAGCAACTTGCCGGCGCCGGACTGAACACACCGCAAACCCGCGTCGTGCTGGAAAAACCGCTGGGCCATGATCTGGCGTCCAACCGCAGCATCAACCACACGGTGCGCCGCTTCTTTGAAGAGCGCCAGGTATTTCGCATTGATCACTACCTCGGCAAGCCGGCGGTACAAAACCTGTTTGCACTGCGCTTTGGCAACGCCTTGTTTGAACCGCTGTGGCGGCGTGAACACATTGCCAATATCCAGATCAGCATTGCCGAAGACCTGGGTGTGGAAAGCCGCGGCGCCTTTTATGAAAACACCGGCGCGCTGCGCGACATGGTGCAAAACCACGCCCTGCAACTATTGTGCGCCATCGGCATGGAGCCGCCCATCAATGCGCACGCCGACGCCATCCGCGACGAAAAACTCAAGGTACTGCGCTCGCTCAAACCCTGGACCGCCGAAACGCTGGCGCAAGATGTGGTGCGCGGCCAGTACAGCAGCGGCAACAGCGGCGGCGCCAAAGTGCCCGGTTACCGCGAAGAAGACGGCGTCAATCCGCTCAGCAACACCGAAACCTTTGTCGCACTGCGCACCGAAATTGCCAACTGGCGCTGGGCCGGCGTGCCGTTCTATATCCGCACCGGCAAACGCCTGGCCGGGCGCGAAGCCACCATCACCATCAACTTCCGTCCGACCCCGCACGCCATTTTCAACTCCGCTGCCGGCCTGGCCAACAAGTTGGTAATTCATCTGCAACCGAAAGACGGACTCGAACTGCATTTGCTGGCCCAGGGCCAGGCCAACCGCAGCAGCCGCAGCGCGCTGGCGCAATCATTGGCGCCGGTACAACTGGACCTGGACTTTGACAAGCGCTTTGGCTCGGAGCGCGTTGGCGCCTACGAGCGGCTCTTGCTGGACGTGATCGACGGCCGCCTGAATCTGTTTGTCCGCAGCGACGAGCAGGAAGAAGCCTGGCGCTGGGTCGAACCCATCGTCGAGTACTGGAACAACGACCCGCAAGGCCCGCGCCTGTACGCTGCCGGCACCTGGGGCCCGAGTGCCTCCAGCGCCATGATTGCGCGCGACGGCTTCTGTTGGAGCGAGGAGGCCTGAGGCCGCCATCACCATGCTGGAACGCATCAAAGCCTCCCTTCCCTCGCTGGCGCCGGCGGAACAGCGCGTCGCCCGGCTGTGTCTGGCCGACCCGCGCCTGTTTGCCAAACTCCCGGTCACCGAACTGGCTGACCGCTCGCATGTCAGCAAGCCCACCGTGGTGCGCTTTTGCCGCAGTGTCGGCTATGACGGCCTGTCCGACTTCAAACTGAAACTGGCCGGCACCGTGAATGAAGGCGTGCCCTTCATTCACCGCAGCGTCGACGCTGACGACAAAACCAGCGACGTGCTGGTAAAAGTCATCGACAACACGGTGGCGGCATTCCTGAAGTACCGCAACGAAGCCAGCAGCATCGCCATGGAGAAAGCCGTCAACGCCCTGCTGGAGGCCTACAAACTGGGACGCCAGATCCAGTTTTTCGGGGTGGGCAACTCGGGCATCGTGGCACAAGACGCCCAACACAAATTCTTCCGCCTGGGCATCAATACCACCGCCTACAGCGACGGCCACATGCAGGTCATGTGTGCCTCGGTACTGCGCGCCGGCGACTGCGTAGTCATCATCAGCAACTCCGGCCGCACACGTGACCTGATGGATGCCTGCGACATTGCGCGCAAAAATGGTGCCACCACCATCGTGATCACGGCCAGCGGCTCGCCACTATCGAGCAGCGGCCATATCCATCTCAGCGCCGACCACCCCGAGGGCTTTGACAAATACAGCCCGATGGTGTCGCGTCTACTGCACCTGATGATCATCGACATCCTGGCCACCTGCGTGGCCCTGCGTATTGGCAGCGCCACCCTGCAGCCGCTACTCAGCGAAATGAAGCACAACCTGCGCAACAAACGCTATACCTGAGCCTGCGCACCAATACGGTGAATACAAAAAAAACCCGCTGCATTGCTACAACGGGTTCAAATTAAACCTTGGAGCTGACCTCGTCAGCGGTGTCTACGGCATTAGGTATCCGTAGAAATACCGGTTTTTTTGCAGCAACCCCACCGTGCTATCACAGTGGGGTTGCACGCTATCCAACATTCAGCTGACTTGCGTCAGCGTCATATTAGAAAGCCCAGATAGCGCCCACAGAGTAGACGTAGCTGTTGGTGCTAGTAGCGTTAACCAGCTTGTAACCGTAGTCAAAGTAAGCGGTAACGTTCTTCAGGACTTCCTTGTTGGCAAACACTTCGGTACCAGTGTCGCTGGTGTCGGTGTTCTTGGAGTACTGCAGACCCACATTCACGCCAGCCACAGGCACTTGCACGCCCAGGTTGTAACCCTTCAGACCGGTGCCGTTGGCGCCGTCGCCGTTTGCATAGGTACCAACCACTTTGGCAACACCCAGGTCATAGGAAGCAGAAGCACCGTACCAGTTGTTGGACGTGTTCAGCAGGGGGTTGTTGGTTTGAGCGCCTTCAAAGGTCACAGCGGCAGCAAACGGACCCTTCACGTAGGTCACGCCAGCAGCACCAGCGGAAACGCCGGTATCAGCAGCCAGTGCAGGGGTAGCGCTGTTAGCTTGGTTCTGCAGAACTGCAGAATCGCGCTGGGGCTGCCAGCCCACTTGCAAGGTGAAACCAGCAACGGTTGGGGAGATGTACTGGGCCAGGGAACCGGAAGCAGTACCGTTGTAGGTGCTCAGACCCAGTGTAGGCACGCCAGACAGAGCGGAAGCTTGCGAATCGTTAGCAGCACCGTTCAGGTCGAAACCAACTTGTTGTTGGAAGCCGAGGGAGTACTGGGTACCGGCACGGATTTCACCGAAGTTGCCAGAGAAGCCAGCCCAAGCTGCACGCTCGAAGAATGGTTGGTTGCTGGGCTTAGCTGCAACCACTACGTGTCCGGCTTCCAAGTCATAGTTAATGTTGATGCCACTGCCAGCAGCGACGGTGCCCTTGATACCAAAACGCGATGTGGAGTTGTTGTCCGGCAGGAACGCAGCGCTGTTGCCGGTAGAGCCAGCCAGACCGTAGTCGATCAAGCCATACACGGTAACGGCGGGAGTTGGAGGAACAGCGGTATCAGCAAAAGCAGAAATGGAGGCCAGAGCAGCCAGGGCGACGAGAGACTTCTTCATATACACCTCATTGAATTTATTGAAGGGGGAAACTACTGAGCTTGAACAA
>CAIUDG010000102.1 GCA_903897925.1 uncultured beta proteobacterium
GTCATTGACACCGGGGTCGGCATTGCTGCGGACAAACTGGACTTGCTGTTTCGCCCGTTTTCACAGGCCGACAGCTCCACCACCCGCGAATTTGGCGGAACCGGTCTGGGCCTGTCTATCGTGCACAACCTGGCCCGCGCCATGGGCGGAGAAGTCGGCGTAGAAAGCCAGCTCGGGCAAGGGTCGCGCTTCTGGTTCAGCGTGCCGGTGCAGCTGGCAAGCCTGGCGCAGGAACAGCAGCCGACGAACCGCCAGGCGCCCCTGAGCAGCGCCGGCATCGCCCCCTTGCGCCAACTGCGCGGCCATCTGCTGGTGGCGGAAGACAACGCCATCAATGCCAAAGTGATTGAGTCCCTGCTGCGCCGGCTCGGCCTCAGCATGACACTGGTGCAAGATGGCATGCAAGCAGTGCAGGCCGTTACCAAGCGCACGGCAGCCGACGCATTCGATCTGGTCCTGATGGACTTGCAAATGCCTGAGCTCGACGGCTACGCCGCCACGCAACAGATTCGGCAATGGGAAACCGAGCATGCGCAAGCGCGCCTGCCGATCATTGCGCTAACAGCGGATGCCTTTGACGAAGTCCACCAGCGCTGCCTGGCGGTCGGCATGGATGGTTTCCTGACCAAGCCGGTCGCCATCAGCGCGCTGCAAAGCAGCCTGAGCCCCTGGCTACAGGAACAGCCCGCAGAGGCTCCTCTTGTCAAAGCGCTGGACCGCGACGCCTTTGTCGCCGCAGTGCGGGAGCTACTGCCGCTGCTGGAACAGAACAAATTCGCCGCTGTCGGCCAGTTCAAAAAACTGCAGCAGCTGGCCCAAGGTACCGCGCAGGCCGAGGCGCTGCAGGCGCTGGAAAGCGCGCTGCAGGAGCTGAGCTTCGACCCGGTACGACAAGGTTTGCAAGAGATACTTGGCATGCTGGAACAGCCGCCAAAGGGAGAGCAGGTATGAGCACCTACAAGGCAAAGATACTGGCGATTGACGACACCCCTGGCAATCTGATCACGCTGGGTGCGGCACTGGAAAACGACTACGAATTGCAGTTTGCCACCAGCGGCGCCAGCGGGCTGGCACTGGCACGGGATAATCCGCCGGACCTGATTTTGCTGGACGTCATGATGCCCGAGGTCGACGGCTTCGAAACCTTCCGCCGGCTCGCTGCCGAACCCACGCTGAAGGACATACCGGTCATATTTGTCACCGCGCTGGACGACCTGGATTCAGAAGTGGCCGGACTGCAACTCGGCGCGGCCGACTACATCACCAAGCCGATCCGCGTCTCGATCGCGCGCCAGCGCATCCACAACCTGGCGGAGCGGGAATTCCTGCGCAAGGAAGTGCTGCGCCAGCGCGACCAGTTGCGCAAATTGTCTGCCGCCGTCGAGCAAAACCCGGCCACGGTGGTCATCACCAACCTGCAAGCGGAACTCGAATACGTCAACCCGCACTTCACTGAAGTGACCGGCTACAGCGCCGAGGAAGTGATGGGCAAGAACCCGCGCTTTCTCAAATCCGGGCTCACCAGCAAGGCCACCTACGTCGAACTGTGGGACACGCTGGGGCGCGGCCAGGTCTGGAAAGGCGAAATGGTCAACCGGCGCAAGAACGGCGAGATCTACTGGGAAGAGTCGCACATCGCGCCGATCAAAAATGAATACAACGCGATCACCCACTACGTCGCCATCAAGACCGAAATCAGTGCGCGCAAATCGATGGAAGAACAGGTCCGCCACCTGGCCTTCTACGACGGGCTGACCGAGTTGCCGAACCGCCGCCTGCTGGACGACCGCATGGGCCAGGCGCTTGCGGCCAACAAGCGCAGTGGCACCCTGGCCGCATTGATGTTTCTTGACCTGGACAACTTCAAGGAACTCAACGACCACTATGGCCACGCCAGTGGCGACGCGCTGCTGATCGAAGTGGCGCGGCGCCTGAGCGCCTGCGTGCGCGAAGAAGACACGGTAGCGCGCTTTGCCGGTGATGAATTTGTGGTCATGCTGGGCAAGCTCGATACGGCTTATGCGCTGTCCTGCGAACAGGCCCTGACCGTGGCGGAAAAAATTCGTGCCAGCCTCACCACGCCCTACCCTCTGACCATTTCCAGCGACGGACGCGACGACACCCTGGTGCGGCACCAATGCAGCGCCAGCATCGGGGTGGTAGTCTTCAACGGCGACGACCGCCCCACCGACATCATGAAATGGGCCGATGCCGCCATGTACCAGGCCAAAGCCGCCGGCCGCAACCGGGTGCAGCTGTACCGCCACCACGAACAACAAGCGCCACAAACACAACTGCCATGAACCACGCCAGCATCCTTGCCGAACAACTGCTGAACGGCCTTTCCGAAAACGCGATTCCGCAAGTGCAACAGGCGGTGCGGCAGGTGGTACTGCGCGACAAGTCGGCGCTGGCCGAGACCTTTTACCGCTTCATGCTGCAAGACCCGGCGGCCGCCCAATTCCTCTCCATCAAGGCCGTCGAAGACCGGCTCAAGCCAGGCATGGAGCGCTGGCTGGAGCGCCTGTTCTGCTACGAAACCACCGACGAATTGCAAGCCGTGCTGGCAATGCAACGGCACATCGGAGAAATCCACGCGCGTGCCGACATACCGGTGCACCTGGTGGCCCGTGGCATGCGCCTGCTCAAGCGCGAAATCATCCAACGCCTGCTGGAAACCGATTTGCAACGCGAGCAACTGATCAGCGCCGTGCTGCGCACCGACCAGCTGATTGACATTGCCTTCGAGGAAATGAGCGAAGCCTTTGTGCACTCGCACGAAAGCGGCGTGCGGGTCGACGAGTCCTACCGGATGTTTGCCACCGGCACCAATCTGGCACTGGAGCGGGAAAAGCAGATCGGCGCGCTGCTGGACTGGGAAAACCGGCTGTTCCGGGCGGTGGCCACCGAAATGCCATTTGACGATATCGCCACCCTCAGCAACTCTGCTTTTGGCCTGTGGCTGCACCACAAAGCCAACCTGATCTTTGATGAGACGCATGAGCTGGAGATGATCGAAGAGTGCATCCGGCGCATTGACCAGACGCTTTTCCCGCAGCTGACACTGCGCCGCCGCGGCAATCTTCAATCGGAGGAGATTCGCACGCTGGTGAAGGCCGTGATGTCAGAAATGGAACAGCTGAAATATTTGCTCAGCACCATGTTCGAGCGCCTGACCGATCTGGAAATTGGTCGTGACGTGCTGACCCAGCTGTTCAACCGCCGCTTCCTGCCAACCATCATGCGCCGCGAAATCAATCTGAATCGGCGCAAAGGCGGCGGCCTGTGCATGCTGATGCTGGACATTGATTTTTTCAAGCTGGTGAACGACCAACACGGCCACGACGCCGGAGACCGGGTGCTGCAACACGTTGCCGCTCTGCTTATCAACCAGGTGCGTGTCAGTGACTTCGTATTCCGTTATGGAGGCGAAGAATTTTTGATCGTGCTGGCCGAGGTTGACCAGGCCCAAGCCGAAGCGGTAGCGGAAAAAATTCGCAGCCGCGTTGCCGCCGACGACATTCCACTGTCTGACGGCCGTACGCTGCGCGTTACCTTGAGCATTGGCATTGCGCTATTTGACGGCCACCCCGACTACCAACGCATGGTGGAGCGCGCCGACAAGGCGCTCTATGCGGCCAAGCACGCCGGGCGCAATCGCTGGGTGCTGGCGGACTGAACCACCGACACCCACGCGAGCTGCGTGGCGCACAGTTAAGCATGGCTTAACCTGCAAGGCCTATGCTGACCCGCTTGATGCTCCAAGCTCCTGATATCCAAACAACGCTATTTTTTGTGGCCACCTATTCCCAGCTGCCTATGTGGGCAGCTTGCGTACGGCCCGGGGACAGTGTTCGCTATGCGCAACTCGACCCCGGCGCATCGGTCGATGATCTGCGGAAAATTGAATTCGGACTGCAGCACCTCGGCCCGCAAGGCCAGCTCGCGGATTCGCTGTGCGCTGCCTGGCGCAGCGCCACCGCGCAGGAACGGCCGCGCATTCTGATGAATATCGGCCACCGCCTGCTGTTTCCCCATGCCGATCTGGGCTGGGCCAAATCCGAATATGGCGCGCAAACCGGCATCCTGAAAGCGTTCTAGCATCCCGGTCAGCGATCGGTCGGTGATCGGTCAGCGATCGGTCGACGACTATTCCGTGGCGCTTCGATGTCAGCTCAGTGGCTGAACACTTTCACCGCATCCAGCAGGCGGCCGGCGCGCTCGTCCAGGCTGCCGGCGGCAACGCTGCACTGCTCTACCATGGTGACGTTTTGCTGCGTCATGTCTTCGAGCTGGCTGACCGATAGGCTGACCTCGGAAATACCGGTCGACTGCTCTTGCGACGCGGTGTTGATGTCAGTGATGCAGTGGTTCACCTGCTGCACCTGATTGACCACTTCGCTGATGGTCTGCCCGGCCTCGCTCACCAGGTGCGCGCCGCTCTCGATTTTCTTTACCGAGTCTTCAATCAAGGCCTTGATCTCCTTGGCCGCCGTGGCCGAACGCCCGGCCAGGCTGCGCACTTCGGTGGCCACCACGGCAAATCCACGGCCCTGCTCGCCGGCCCGCGCGGCTTCCACAGCGGCGTTGAGCGCCAGGATATTGGTTTGAAAGGCAATGCCGTCAATCACTTCAATGATGTCGGCAATTTTTCGGCTCGAAGCCGTGATCAGGTCCATGGTGGCGACCACATCCGAAACCACTGCAGCGCCGCGTGTGGCCACCTCGCTGGCACTCTTGGCCAACACCGTGGCATGTTGCGCCGTTTCCAGGTTCTGGCGCACGCTGTGGGTTTGCTGCGCCATGGCGGCAGCGGTCTGGTGCAAACTCGCCGCCGCCTGCTCGGTGCGCGATGCCAGGTTTCCATTGGCCGACGCAATTTCCGCCGCCGCCCGCTGCACCCCGCCCGCCTGCGCCATCACATCTGACAACAAGGACTGCAAATTCAGCCCGGCCTGGTTCACCGAACGGGCAATCTGGCCGACGTTGTCGCCCCGGTCCAGCGGCAGCGGCGTGCCGCCGTCACCGCAGGCCACTTGCTGCGCCAGTACCTTGATGTCCTGCAACGGCGCCGTAATTTGCGCTTCTATGTACCAGCCCGCCAGCAACAGGCCGAACACCATGCTGGCGTTGAGCAGCAGCACCGCGTCCATAGGCAGGCTGCTCATGGCGACCGCCGCGCCCATGGCGAGGGCAAACAGCGCCAGCGCCAGCCGTATGCGCGACGCCGACTTCCAGAGCTTGTGCACATTTTTCCAGCGTGCCAGCCCGGCATAAACCAGCAGCCCGCGATCGAAGCGCCGGCCCGCCGCGCGGCCCTCGCGAAATTCCTGGTACAGGGCCTGGGCCTGCTGCACTTCTTCGCGGCTTGGCCGCGTGCGCACCGACAAATAGCCAACCGCCTGGCCATGGCGGTACATCGGCGTGGCATTTGCCCGGACCCAGTAATAGTCCCCGTTGGCACGGCGATTCTTGACCAGGCCCAACCAGGAGCGCCCTTCTTTCAAGGTACGCCACATATCCGCAAACGCTTCCGGCGGCATATCCGGATGGCGCACCATATTGTGCGGCTGGCCTAGCAGCTGCTCCAAGGTGTAGCCACTGGCACGCACGAAGGCTTCGTTGGCATAGGTGATTTTCCCTTTGAGGTCGGTGGTGGATAGCAGTGTTTCCGATGCTTCCAGCGGGTATTCCACAGCGGTTACGGGTTCGTCAATGCGCATAAAGGGACAGGCTCTTGGGTGAGGCAGACAGTGGATACCGACAGTGGATATCTATTGCCCGGCATTCAAAGTGCGCCGCAACGCCGTGCAAAGTTCGAACGATGTTAACGACTATTTGCATTAACGCAAGAAGTTCGCTGGCAAATAGTGGTAGGTCGCAGCGCCGCCACCCAGCGTCGACCCGGCGCCCCAGGGCCGTTCAGCGCGCCAGCAGGTACGCCACCGGCGTTTTTCCGCCACCGAGTCGGCCAGATAGCGGTCAAATTGCTCCACCGTCATCGGATAGCCGGTGAAATACCCCTGAATCACATCGCAGCCAGCGTCCTGCAGATACTGCAGTTGCACCAGGCTCTCAACGCCCTCGGCAACCACCTGCAGTTTCATCTTCTGCGCGATGGCGACAATGGCTTCGGTAATTGCGGCGTCGTCGGCGTCGTCGGGCAAGCCCTGCACGAAAGAACGATCGATCTTGATGCGATCCACCGGCGCGTGCTTCAGCACCGACAGCGACGAATAGCCGGTGCCAAAGTCGTCGATCGCCAGACTGACGCCGATTTCGCGTATCTTGCTCAGAATGTCGATCACTTCCTGGGTGTAATTGGTAATCGCGCCCTCGGTGATTTCCAGCTCCAGGCAGCTCGGCTCCAACGCGTTGTCGCGCAAGGCCGTCAAAATGCCCGGAATCAGGTCAGGCCAGAGCAACTGGCGCGGCGACAAATTCACGGCAATGCGCGGCACCCGGTTGTCGCTGTCTTTCCAGCGCCGCATTTGCTGGCAGGCCTTGTTCAACACCCATTCGCCAATCGCCGCAATCTGCCCATTTTCTTCCGCCATCGGAATGAATTCCGCGGGTGGAATGTGTTTTCCATCGGCGGTTTTCCAGCGGATCAGCGCCTCGACACCGACCAGCTTGCCGGTGAAGCAGGCTACCTGGGGCTAGTACACCAGCGTGAACTCACCCCGGTCCAGCGCACGCAGCAGTTTGCTTTCAATATTCACACGGCGCTTGGTCGGCCCGATCATTTCCTCATGGAAGGCGCAGTACGAATCGCGCCCGCCAGCCTTGGCCTGGTACATCGCAATATCGGCGTTGCGCAACAACTCGTCGGCGGTGACGCCGTCTTCAGGGCACGTCGCCCAGCCGATGCTGGCGGTGACAAATATTTCGTGCTCCTTGATCTTGGTCGGTCGCACCAGAGCGGCTATCAGCCGCTTGGCCACTTGAATGGCATGCTCGGTAGATTGCATGTCGTCAAACACCACCACGAACTCATCGCCGCCAATGCGTGCGGCCATGTCGTGTTCACGCAAGGTCGAGCGCATGCGCGTGGCAATCTCGATCAGCAGCAAGTCGCCAATCTCATGGCCGAGGGTGTCGTTGACGCCTTTGAAACGGTCCAGGTCAATGAAATACACCGCCAGCCGGCGCTGGTGCGCCTGCCCTTCCTGAATGCGCCGGTCCAGCCCATCCAGGAACGAGGCACGGTTGTACAAACCGGTCAGGCTGTCGCGCGAAGCCAGGTCCAGCAAACGCGTTTCCGTTTCCTTGCGCCGCGTGTGGTCGGTAAACACATAGACAAAGTTGGAGGCATTGCGGGCGTGGTCATACACCGTGGATATCGACAGCCAAGCGGGATACCACTGCCCGTTCTTGCGCCGGTCCTGCATCTCGCCGACCCAGTGCCCCTTGTGTTCCAGAATTTCACGCAAGCGCTCCTGAAAATGGGGGTCGCGGTGGCGGCCGCGCAGCAGGTTGGAGATGCGGCCAACGCTCTCGCAGGACTGGTAGCCGGTGATCTCGGTGAACGCCGGGTTCACCGCTTCAATTTTGAAGTTGGCATCGGTAATGATGATGCCCTCCGCCGCCGAATTGAAGACCTGGTTGGCGAGGTTCGATTTGCGTTCCGCTTCCCACTGCGCCGTCGCATCGTAGGCCATGCCGACCAGCGCCAGGGCGCCCTTGTAATTCACCATGCCACCGGTCACCGAGATCGGCAGCGCCACGCCATCTTTGCACAGTGCCCGGTAGGAATAACTGCCAATGCCCATTTCGCCACTCATGCGCTTCTGGTGCATTTCCTGGAACAGCCGATGGTCTGCCGGCAGGGTGAAATCCATGGCCTGGCGACCGACGATTTCACTAACGTCGTCATAGCGCAGCAAATTCCGCATGGCCTTGTTCACATACAGCACGCGCCCTTCCAGCACCACATAAATCGCCACCAGCGACTCTTCCAGTATGCCCACCAGGTCAAACTCGGGCGCCACCGGCCGCGCCCGGCGCCAGGTATAGGCGGCCCAGCCGCCACCCACGCCAACACACAGGCCGAACAAAAACAAGCCTACCAGCAGGCCCAGCATGTCGTAAGAGATATGGATTGTCATAGCGTCCCGCAGCGCCTTTATCTGGCGAACTTTTCGCCGCTTCGAATCATGGTCAGTTCCACGAACTTTGATCCCAGATGGGTGTCATGACCGTAATTGAAGGAAAAATCGCCCAGATCGTGGAACGGGGCGGATTCCAGCGCCGCCACCAGCTTGGCCCGTGTCAGCTCGCGCCCGGCACGGCGCAGGCCCTCGGCCAGCACTTTGGCATTGATATACGCCTCGAACCCGAGAAAGGACAGGTTATCGAAACCATCCTGCTTCATGGCCTGCTGGTATTCGCGTGCCAGCCGGTTGCTGGCACTCCAGGGAAACGGCACCACCGAGGTCACGACCACGCCGACCCCGTCCGGCCCGAGCGCGCGCAAGGCCGCCGAGGTGCCCATCACCGACAGCGTATAAAACTTCATGCCCTGTTGCACGCTATTGAAGGCCTTGATAAAGCGCACCGTCGCGCTGCCGGTGGTAATCATCACAATCGCCGCCGGCTGTTGTTGGCGCAAGGTCTCCACGGCGCGGGCAGCATCGGAGCCATCGGGTTCGATCGAAGCGCTGGCATAGCCCTCCAGGGCATATTTCTTCATCGCTTTTTCCATGCCCTGCATGCCGTCCTTGCCCATGCCGTTGTTGATCCACAGCACCGCGATGCGCCGCACACCAATCGTGCTCAGGTGTTGCACCAGCTTGTCGAGTTCATCTTCATAGCTGGCGCGCACATGGAACACGTTGTCGTGAAACGGCTGGCGCACCCCTGCGGCACCGGTGATCGGACCAATCAGGGGCACCGGCGAGTCTTCCGCCGCCAGCAGGTCCAGCACCGCCTGCACATTGGCGGTGCCGGTGTAGTTGTAGAGTGCGAAGACCTTCTCGTCATGCACCAGATGCCGCGTCAGCTTGAGCGTGGTGGCTGCATCGTAGCCATCGTCCACCACCAGCGTGCGCACTTTGCGACCAAAGATGCCGCCCTTGGCGTTGAGGCTGTCAAAGTAGGCCTTGCCACCGTTCATGATGTCCGGCGCCATTTGCGCCAACGGCCCGGTGATGCCAAGCGACTGGCCGAGCAGTATTTCCCGGTCCGACACGCCAGGCTCAGCGGCAAAGCCGGGCCACGCCAGCAGTCCGAGCAACACACCAAACGCCAGCTTCCTGGTACAGGCCAATAGGGTCACCGAATTCTCCTTGGGGGATTGCGAAAGCGATCGCAAATACGATTGCGAACAGCTAAGCGTGGGCTAATACACGCCACACGAAATAACCAGATCGCCAACCCGCTCAAAATACGCCCGCTTCGGTTGGTACTCTTTGGAAATCGGATGCGGATGGTTGTAGGCGACCCAGCCGGAACCCTCGGTGCAGGCTTTGTTGACTATTTCCTTGACGAAATATTTGCCCTGGTTGTCCTTGAACACATTGCCGTCGATGCCGACATAGCGCGGATTGGCGCCATTGCCGCGGCAAATATAGTTGGTGTCGTACAAGCTGAGGTACAGATCGCGGTCAACAAACTGGCTGCGATTCTGCAAACACACGTCTGAAATCAGTTGGTTCACACCATGCTGTTTGGCGAAATTCACCGCCTTGTCGACCATCTCAACGGCCTCGGATTCGGTGCCAAACTCGCGGCGTCCAAGCTGGAACCCGGAAACTGCCGCCGTCAAGTCCACCGCCTGGTCACGCAAATTGGACGCCACCAGGGTTGCCGCATCCACCAGCGAACTGTTCTTCTGGGTATTTTCATCAATGTGTTTAACGGCCAGGCTGATTTCAGCAAGCCCGTTGCTTTGGTCGCGGCTGGCTTCGGAGATGTCATGCATGATCGAAGCCACATACTTCACGCCCGAGACAATCTCGCGCATGGCGCGCCCGGCCTCGTCGACTTTCTGCCCGCCAAGTTCGACCTCGGACACCGAGGTGTTGATCAATTCCTTGATTTCCTTGGCCGCACTGGCTGAGCGCTGCGCCAGCACCCGCACTTCGGACGCCACCACCGCAAAGCCCCGGCCCTGCTCTCCGGCACGCGCCGCCTCCACGGCGGCATTGAGCGCCAAAATATTGGTCTGAAAGGCGATGCCGTCAATCACGCCAATGATGTCCACCACCTTGCGCGAACTGTCCTTGATCGACTCCATGGTGGAGATCACCTCCTCCACCACGGCACCACCTTTGATCGCCACATCGGTGGTGCTGCTCATCAGGTGGTTGGCCTGCTGGGCGTTCTCGGCGTTGTGCTTGACGGTGTTCGTCAGCTCCTCCATCGAGGCCGCCGTTTGTTCCAGTGAACTGGCCTGCTGCTCGGTGCGCGACGACAGCGCGGCATTGTCGTTGGTGATGATGCCGGCCGAGGTGGCCACCGCAGCGGTGCCGGTACGAACCCGGGCAACAATCGAAAAAATGCGCTCGCTGGCCTGTTGCAAGGCGTCTTGGATTTGGCCCAATTCACCACTCGCACTGGCCACAATCGGGTCGCCCAGATCGCCGCTGGCAATACGCCGGGCCATGGCGATGGTGGCATCCAGGGGTTGTGATATTTGCCGCACGGTATGCCAGACCAGCAGCATGCCGAGCAGCGTTGCAGTCAGCCCGACACCGACCAGTGCGATCGAATTCAAGCTCGGATTCTCCGGCATTCCGGCAATGGTCAAACCGGTCATGGAAAGGGCGCACAGGCTCATTGCGCCATACCCGACAACGATTTTTTGTCCGATTTTCAAATGCATGATGTCCCCATTTTCATGTGCATTGCGTCGCCACAGAAGTTCATTTCCATGACTGAAAATGCATCCAACGACCTGACTAAGCCGAGTCCCGCATGGCATGGTTACATCATGGATACATGCCTCTTATCGGTGTCGGAATTCTAGGTTTCGGTCGCTATGTGCCCCATCAGACAAATCTGAATAGTGCCCCGTGTTAACCCGCGAAATACGCACTTTTGGCGCGCGCGACTATATATTCGCGACTCACCGACCCCGGTACGACTCTCCACCCAGGTCCCAAGCCCATGGAACAAAGCATCACCCAATTGGCCACGCCATTGCGGGTACTCATCGTTGACGACAGCCGTGCGATCCAGGCGATTACGCGCCGCACGGTGGCCCAGTGTGGCTTCCACCCGGTAGAAATTCAAACCGCGTCCTCGGGCGACGAAGCGATGGCGATCGTGTCGAAGCAGCGCATCGACCTGATCATTACCGACTGGCACATGCCCCAGGTCAGTGGCCTGGAAATGCTGCAAACCCTGCGCCAGCGCGGGCACCGCAATGTGCTGGTCGGCTTTGTTACCACCGAACGCAACCCTGCGCTGATGACCGAGGCCTTGCAAAACGGCGCCGCGTTCATCGTGCACAAGCCCTTTGAAGACGCCGAACTCATCGCCAAGGTGCGCGACAAGCTGCGCCACGTGGTCAAACACCGGGCCCTGCCGCCGGAACCACTGGCCAGCCCCGCGGAAAATGTCGACCCGGTGCCGTTTGCGGCGATGCAATATGCACTGTCCCGCAAGCTGGGCAACATTCCCTTTCGCCTGGTGCAGCATGAAAAACTGACGGCTGCGCGCATGGCGCCCAGCAACTTGCTCGGGCTGTACAGCCTGAGTGGCAAAAAAGGCGTGTACGCGATCGGCCTGATGGATTTCAACGCGGTTTGCCTGATCGGTGGCGGTTCCGCACGGCTGGCGCCAACCGACGTACGCGCCGCACTGCAACAAGACACGCCGGACGGACTGCTGCTGGACAAGGCGCGCGATTTTCTGAGCGGCCTGGCCGAGACCATCCAGAAAACCGTCAAGGCACCGTCCGCGCTGAGCCTGACGCAAAGCAATATGGTCAAAGGCAGTGTCGGCCGGCTCACCGAAGTGATTGAACAAGGCGAGAACCGCTCGGACTTCCGCCTGTCCATCCCTGGCTATGGAGAAGGAAGAGTGGCATTCTTTCTGCTGACAGCATGACCTGGCTGACGGCGGCTTTCATCTTCGTGTTCGTCTCGAACTTTCTGTTCCTGGCGGGCGCCGCAGGACTGATGATGAAAATCCTCAACGGCATTGAAGCGACCAAGCTGCAAATCACCAAGTCGCTCGGCCAGTCGCAAAGCGCCACCGCCGACCTGGCCCGTGCCGCCCGGCGCGTGGCCGACGAATGGGCCGAGTACAAGCTGCGCACCCCAGCCGCCGACAGCGCTCCGGTCAATGAAGACCTGAGTGGGCGCCTGCGCGAAAAGCTCAAGGAGACCATGACCGACAACCTGCGCCTGCGCACCGAAATGGATGCCACCCGCAAGCAGTTGCTGCTGGCCAGCGACCCGGCCAACAACCCGGACACGATTGCACTGAAAGAGACCGCGCGCCGCTGCGATGAACTCCAACGCGACCTGGCCGCCGCCCAGCAACGCATGCGCAACGCCGAAAAGGCGGCCGAGCAAAAGGCGCTTCAGGTCGAAGAGCTCAAGGATGCCCTGAGCGTCAAAAATCTGTCCGATCTGCCGCCCAACGCGCGCCAACTGGAAAAGCTGCAGGACAGCAACGAGCGTCTGCTGAACAGTGAAAAAACGCTGCTGACGCGGATTGATCTGCTGGAAGTCGAGCTCAAGCGCCACCTGACGGAAAAAGCCTTCATTGAAGACCGCTTTCTGCGGCTCGACGCCGTCACCCCGCGCGCTACCGATTCCCCGGTCTGAATAGTTTGGCAAAACCGACCCCGGCGCTTGCACCCACAGGGGATTTTTCCCTAGACTGGGACCCCTTGCAAAAAATAGCGACGTTTTCGCCCGCCGGGCGCTGCGGCACGACCATGACGCCTTCCGAATCCGCCAAATCGACTGCCCCGATTCCTTTTGATGCCATCGTCGAGCAGTCGGTGGCCGGTATCTACATCATCCAGGACGAAAAGTTTGTCTATTGCAACCGCAAGTGGGCGAATATCGTCGGCTACACCATGGAAGAAATTCTGGGCTGCCACCTGTCCTTGCTGGTGCCCGAAGAAAACTATGCACAGGTGCTAGGCGCCTATTACGCGCGACTCACCGCCGAACCGGCGAGCATGCACTTTATCTCCTGGGGCCAGCATCGCCTGGGGCACACCATCCGCATCGAAGTGCACGGCACCCGCGTGATGTACCTGGGCCGCCCGGCGGTGATGGGCATTGGCATCGATGTCACCGACCGGCTGCGCAACGAAGCCGAGTTGCTGCATTCAAAAACGCAGCTGCAGGCGCTGGCGGCCTATACCAACGAAAAGCTCGAAGAGCAGCGGATTGGAATTGCGCGCGATATCCACGACCAGCTGGGCGGCATGCTGAGCTCCATCAAAATGGATGCGACCCGCATCATGCGCCGCGCCAACACCGAGGAGCTGCGTGAAATCACCGACGGGCTGCTGCAGCTGACGCAAAAAACCATCGAAGCGATTCAGGAAATATCGCAATCACTGCGCCCCAGCGGACTGGACCACCTGGACCTGGCCATCGTGGTGCGCCGGGAACTGGAAGAGTTCAGCCAGCGCTTTGGCATCAGCCACAGCATGCAAAACAGCGCCAGCACCTACCGCCTGTCGCCACGCAGCAAAACCACCATCTACCGGATATTTCATGAAGCCCTGACCAACGTTGGACGCCACTCACTGGCCAGCCATGTGGACCTGAATTTTCGCGACGAAAACAGCCACTTCGTGCTGGAAATGGTCGACAACGGCGTCGGCTTTGACAGCGCCGGCGTGTCTGCGGCCTCAATGGGTTTGCTCAGCATGATTGAACGCTCCCGGGAAATCAAAGGCCTGCTCCAATTCATTTCCCAACCAGGTTCCGGCACCACCGTCAAACTGGTAGTTCCGCTGCTCTAGCAAGGACACCGCTATATGCTCAATATCCTGATCGTTGACGACCACACCATTTTTCGCACCGGTTTGCAGCGCCTGCTGATGGATGAACCCGACATGCGCATTGCCGCAGCTATCAGCAACGGCAGCGATATCCAGAAACTGCTGGCCTCCCGCACCTTTGACGTGATTTTGCTGGACATCAATCTGGACGGCCGCAACGGCTTTGACATCCTTGCCTCGATGCGCAGCCAGGGCTGCAAGACCCCGGTGCTGGTGCTGTCGATGTACCCGGAAAAGCAGTATGCATTGCTGGCGATACAAGCCGGTGCCAATGGCTATATCACCAAAGACGCGGTGCCGGAAGAACTCAGCAACGCGATCCGGCAAACCGCTGCGGGCAACCAGTACCTGAGTCCGGCCGGCGCCATGTATGTGCACGAACAACTCAATGGCAAGGATGCGCGCCCGGCACACCAGCGCCTGTCGATACGCGAGCACCAAATCATGCTGATGCTGGTCAAAGGGGTGCAGCAAACCGAGATTGGCAAGGAAATGATGATCAGCGCCAAGACCGTCAATTCGCACCGCTCCAACCTGATGGAAAAGCTCGGCGTTAAGTCCAACTCCGAGCTGGTGCTGTACGCGGTGCGCAACGGCCTGATCGACTAGCCGACAGGCCCCGGGCGTGCTGCCCGCATGCCACAATAGCGGCCGTCTGACCGCCGAACCTACCATGCCCACGCCCCCAGAACACGCGCCCGCCCTTTCCGCCGCACCCGCGCTGGTGCCGCTGCACAGCCGCATCCGCCAGGCCGGCCTGCTGCTGCTGGCGCTGGGCCTGCTCAGTGCCGCAGTGATCTATCTCTATGCGATCAGCCACCCCGATCTCCATCCGGCGCCGGATTTGTCGGCCGACCGCCGTTACAGCTTTGAAGTCGAGCGCATGGGCGGCAAGGCGGCGCTGTATATCGCTGCCTTGAACCGCTGGCTCGGCAGCCTGTGGCATGGCACCACGCTGGCCTTTACCGTGGCAAGTCTGTCGGTATTGCTGGCCCTGCTGTGCTTCTGGCTGGCCAATCTGATGGCCTATCCGCCGGTCGCCGCGCCGGACTCAGCCGCGCCCGGGGGCCAGCACGACTGAGCCCAGCTCGGTCAGATCGCAAGCCACGCTGAAACCCACCGCGGTACCGTCCGGCGTGGCATAGGCGAACACGGTGCCGCCGTGCATGCTCGCCACCGCCTTCACAATCGCCAGGCCCAGGCCGTGCCCGGCCTGTTCCGGCAAATTGGTGCGTGACACATCGGCGCGGAAGAAACGGTCAAAAATTCGCGGAATATGCTGTTGCGCGATCTGCACGCCCTGGTTGCTGATGGTGATCTGCACCTGCGCTCCAGCCTGCGAAATCTGCGTCACGATAACGCTGCCGCTGCGCGCATATTGAATCGCATTTTGCAAAAGATTGGTCAGCGCGCGGCGGAACAGCGCGGTCTCCAGCGCCGCCGTCTGGTCGCCCACAATCTGCACCGTCAGGCCGGCGTCGTCGAGCAATAACTCCATGAACTCGACCGTCTTTTGCACCTCTTGCGCAATCGACACCACACTCAGGCGGTGGGCGCGCTCGCCCTGGTCGGCGCGCGCCAGGAACAGCATGTCGGCAACAATCAGGCGCAAGCGCTCCAACTCTTCCAGGTTGGATTGCAGAATTTCCTGCAAGTGCACCACATCGCGTTCCCGCGTCAGCGCCACCTGGGTCTGGCCAATCAGGTTGCCCAGTGGCGTGCGCAGCTCATGCGCCACATCGTCATTGAAACTGGCGAGCTGGTGGTAGGCCTGTTCCAGGCGGTCCAGCGCCGCATTGAAGGAAGCGCCCAGCTGCGCCAGTTCCAGCGGCAGGGTCGGCAGCTGCAAGCGCTGGGCGCGGTTGTCCGGGCCAATCGAACACACATCCTGCGACAGCCGCGCCACCGGCGCCAGCCCGACCCGCGCCACCCAATAGCCAAGCGCCGACACCAGCAGCACGCCCATGGCGGTAATCACCCACAGCGCCAGCCGAAAACCGTTGGCGGTTTTGGTGAAGGGCTGCACATCAATGCCGACCACCAGGGTCACCGCCGGGCGCACTGCGTTGGCCGGCAGCACCAGGCTGAGCACACGCATATGGCGTCCTTCACTTTCCAGCTCCACCATGCCGGTGTGGCCGCGCGTCTGTTCCAGCACCATGGACAAATCAGTGCCAATGCGAAACGCCGGATCTTCGCTCCAAAGCCAGTAACGGGCCCGGCCGTCGGAAGGCGTGAGGGCATCGATGCGCTCCCTGGCGCGTTGCGCAATATCGGGCGGCCGCACATGCAGCAGCATGTAGCGCATGTCCTCGGCGCGGCTCTGGATTTGCTCGAACTGGTGGCGCTGCAGCTCCTTTTGCATGACCACATTGAGCAGCAAGGCAATCAGCACAAACACCAGCAATGCCACCACGGCAAACAGCAGCGACAGCCGCACCGCAATGGAGGACTTGAAATCAGCCAACCGCACTGCGGTCTTCCAGCACATAGCCCATGCCACGAATAGTGTGCAGCAGGTTTTGTGAAAACGGCAAATCCATCTTGGCGCGCAAGCGCTTGATGGCGACTTCCACCACGTTGGTGTTGCTGTCAAAGTTCATGTCCCAGACCAGCTCGGCGATCACGGTTTTGGACAGAATCTCGCCCTGGCGCCGCGCCAGCAGGCTGATCAGGGCAAACTCCTTGGCGGTCAGGTCAATGCGCTGGCCGGCCCGCGACACGCGCCGGCTGATCAGGTCGATCTGCAAATCGCCGACCCGCAGCAGCGTGCTCTCCTGGGTCCGGCCGCGCCGCGCTATGGCCTGGATGCGCGCCAGCAGTTCATTGAAGGAAAACGGTTTAACCAGGTAGTCGTCGGCGCCCTCTTGCAAACCCTTGACCCGGTCATGCGTGCTGTCGCGCGCGGTCAGCATCAGTACCGGCGTGTCTTTTTTTTCGCGCAGTGCGCGCAGCAGCGCAAAGCCGTCCTTGCCTGGCAGCATGGCGTCCAGCACGATGACGTCGTACTGGTGGTGGAGCGCCTGGTGTTGTCCATCAATACCGTCGAATGCCAGGTCAATGCTATAGCCTTGTTCGGTCAAGCCTTGACGCAGGTATTCTGCGGTTTTGATTTCATCCTCGACGATCAGTATCTTCATTTGGCGGTGTTACTGGGGGCAATGGCGCGTGCCGCATGGTAGGCCCTTTTCGCCTCCTTGCGGCGTACATACCAGTGGTGCGCACGGTCCAGATAAATGTAGACGATGGGCGTGGTGAACAGCGTCAGCATCTGCGACAAAATCAGCCCCCCCACCATGGCATAGCCCAGCGGGCGGCGCAACTCAGAGCCGGCACCGTGGCCCAGCATCAGCGGCAAGCCGCTGAGCAAGGCACACAGGGTGGTCATCATGATGGGACGAAAACGCAGAATGCAGGCTTCATAAATCGAGTCCTGCGGCGACATGCCACGGTCGCGCTCGGCATGCAGCGCGAAGTCGATCATCATGATGCCGTTTTTCTTCACAATGCCGATCAGCAAAATAATCCCGATCAAGGCGATCACACTCAGGTCGTAGCCGCCGGCCATCAAAATCAGCAAGGCGCCGACGCCGGCCGAGGGCAAGGTCGACAGAATCGTCAGCGGATGGATATAACTTTCATACAGCAGACCCAGCACGATATACACCGCCACCAGGGCCGCAGCAATCAAATAGGGCTGGCTGCGCAAAGACTCGCCAAAGGCCTGCGCCGTGCCCTGGAAATTGCCGTTCAGACTCTCCGGCATGCCCATGGTGGCCTGGGTCTGGTGGATAGCGTCCACCGCGTCGCCCAGCGAAACCCCGGCCGCCAGGTTGAATGACAAGGTCACCGCCGGGAACTGGCCCTGGTGCGAAATACTCAGGAAACCGGTCTTGTCGGAGTCAATCCGGGCGAAGGTGGACAGCGGAATCTGCTGGCCGTTGAGTGGCGAAGTCAGGTACAGCTGGTCGAGCAATTTTGGATTGCGCTGCAGCTCGGGTTTGACTTCCAGAATCACGTGGTAGCTATTCACCTGGGTGAAATACTGCGCCACCTGGCGCTGGCCAATGGCGTCGTAAATCGTGCCATCAACCTGGGCCGGGTTGATGCCGAAACTGGCGGCGCGCTCGCGGTCAATTGTGACGCTGATAATCGGTGCCGAGTTCTGCTGGTCGGTAGTCACGTCGCGCAGTTGCGGCAGTTTGCGGAACTGGTCCAGCAAGCGCGGGGCCCAGGCGTTGAGCTCCTCCAGATTGGCGTCGGTCAGCGTGTACTGGTATTGGGTGCGCGCCAGCCGGCCGCCGACATTGATGTCCTGCCCGGCCTGCATGAACATGCCGATGCCGCCCACCGCCGCCAGCTGGGGCCGCAGCCGACGAATGATGTCATCTGCCGTGGCGACACGGCCTTCGTCCTTGGGTTTGAGGCCAATAAAGAAGTTGCCGGAATTCAGGGTCGAGCCACCAGTGGCAATACCAAAGGCCTGCACGTCCGGGTCTTTGGAAATAATGTCCGCCACATTCAGCAAACGCTGGCGCATGGCGACACTGGAACTGTCCTGCGCAGAATCCGCGGTACCAAAAATGAAACCGGTGTCCTGCTGCGGAAAGAAGCCTTTGGGAATGACGATGAACAAGGTCACGGTAATCGCCATGGTCGCCAGAAAGCTGAGCAAGGTGGCGAACTGGTGCCGCAGAACAAAATGCAAACCGCGTTTGTAGCCGTTGAGCATGGCGTCAAAGCCGCGCTCAAACAGCATGTACAGGCGGCCGTGGCGCACCACTTCACCCGGCTTGTGGCCGTGCAGGAAACGCGCGCAGAGCATCGGCGTCAGCGTCAGCGAGATCACCACCGACACCGCAATCGTCAGCGTCACCGTGACGGCAAATTCACGGAACAGGCGCCCGACGATGCCGCCCATCAGCAGCAGCGGAATAAACACCGCCACCAACGAAACCGAAATCGAAATAATGGTGAAGCTGATTTCGCTGGCGCCTTTGAGCGCGGCCTCCATCGGCTCCATGCCGTCCTCGATATGGCGGTAAATATTCTCCAGCATCACCACCGCGTCATCGACCACGAAGCCGACCGCAATCGTCAGCGCCATCAGTGACAGGTTGTCCAGGCTGTAGTTCAGCAGGTACATCACGGCGGCGGTGCCGAGCAGGGCCAGCGGCACCGTCAGGCTGGGGATCACGGTCACGGCGACATTGCGCAGGAACACAAAAATAATCGCCACCACCAGCGCAATGGAGAGGATCAGGGTGAACTCCACGTCGCGTACCGAGGAGCGGATATTTTGTGTCCGGTCCAGCAGCGTGTTGACCCGGATGCTCGGCGGCATGGACGCCTGCAGCCGCGGCAGCGCCGCACCGATGCGGTTCACCGTGTCAATCACGTTGGAGCCCGGCAACTTGGTGATGGCAATCACAATCGCCCGGTCATTTTTTACCGAACTGCCCGGCTCCAGTGCCGGTCCGCCAAAAGCCCAGGCGGCGAGCTTGGCGTTTTCCGGTCCATCGACCGCCACGCCAACATCGCGAACCTTGATCGGCGCACCATTGCGCCAGGCCAGGATGGTGTCGTTCCAGGGCTGCGCCTGGAGCAACTGGTCGTTGGTATAGACATTGAACGCCTGCTTGTCGCCGTCAATCGTGCCGGTGGGCTGATTCACCGTCATGTTGGCAATCACACCGCGCACATCTTCCAGGCCGAGGCCCAGCGTGCGCAGCTTCTCGGGGTCCACCTGCACCCGCACCGAGGGCTTTTGGGCGCCATTCACGTTCACCAGGCCGACGCCCTGAATGCGTGAAATCTGCTGCGCCAGCACGTTGTCCGAATAGTCACTGACCACGGTCAACGGCAAGGTGTCGGACTGCACCGCCAGCACCATGATGGGCGCATCGGCCGGATTGATCTTCTTGATCGTCGGCGGGCTCGGCAAAT
Organism: uncultured beta proteobacterium; assembly: GCA_903897925.1. Classification (GTDB taxonomy): domain Bacteria; phylum Pseudomonadota; class Gammaproteobacteria; order Burkholderiales; family Burkholderiaceae_C; genus Allorhodoferax. Next base: position 19,925 of record CAIUDG010000102.1, read on the forward strand.
TGGCCGGCAACTGGCCGGCGGCGGCATTCAGCGCCGACTGCACGTCCAGCGCGGCGCCGTCAATATTGCGGTCCAGGTCAAATTGCAGCGTCACCTGGGTCTGCCCCAGATAGCTGGTGGAAGTCATCTGCGCCAAACCGGGGATTTGCGAAAACTGCCGCTCCAGCGGTTGCGCCACACTGGCGGCCATGGTTTCCGGCGCGGCACCGGGCAAACTGCCGGTCACCAGCAGGGTTGGGAAGTCAACCTGGGGCAGCGGCGCCACCGGCAACAAAGGCCAGGCCACGGCACCAATCAGAAATATCGCTATACCGAGCAGCGTGGTGCCGATCGGGCGCTTGATAAAGGTGGCGGAAATGCTCAAGGTTTGGCTCCCGCAGCAGCCTTGGCAGCCGGCGCCGCAGTGCTGGCGTCTTTCACGGTGCTGCCCTCCACCAGGCGATAGAAGCCGTCCACCACAACCCGGTCACCGGCCTTCAGGCCGTTCGAAATCACGCTCCGGCTGCCCTCCTCCTGCGCCACTTTGACCGCCTGCACATGCACCTTGGCGTCCGCGCCCACCACATACACGAACAGTCCGTTCTGGCTGCGCTGCACGCTGCTGGAGGGAATCGTCACCACGTTGTTCAGTGTGGTCAGGGTCAGCCGGGCATTCACCGACTGACCCGGCCATAACAGATGTTTCGGGTTCGGAATCCGCCCCTTCAGCAAAATGGTGCCGGTGCCCATATCGATCTGGTTATTCACCAACACCAGTTCGCCCACACCCAGGCTCTCTTTGCTGCTGCGGTCAATGGCTTCCACCTTCAGGCGCTGCCGGTGCTCGGCGGCCAGGGCCTGGTGAATCGCCGGCAGAAAACTCTCCGGCAAGGTGAATTGCAGCGCGATCGGATCGATCTGGTTGATCACCACCAGGCCACCGGCATCGGCGGCGTGCACGATGTTGCCCGGGTCGATCAGGCGCGCACCGACCCGTCCACTGATCGGCGCAACGATGCTGGTGTAGCCCAGCTGCACGCGGGCGTAGCTGACCTGCGCCTCATCCACCTGCACCGCCGCCTGCACCTGCTTCACCAGCGCGCGCTGGGTATCGAGCACCTGTTGCGTAGTGGCGTCTTCCTTGATCAGGTCTTCGTAGCGTTTCAAATCGTTTTGCGCATTCGCCAGCAGGGCCTCGTCTTTGGCCTTTTGCGCCAGCGCCTGGTCCAGCTGCGCCTGGTAGGTGCGCGGGTCGAGCCGCACCATGACCTGCCCGGCTTTGACGTCCTGGCCTTCCTGGAAGTTGACTTCTTCCAATTGCCCGTCGACGCGCGCATGCAGCGTCACCGAGGCCAGCGCTAGGGCATTGCCGATACCGAGCACGGTTTGCTGCACCGCCTCGCTTTTGGCCAGGGCCGTGCTCACCAGCTGCGCTGGCGCCGCAGCCGGCGCGGCAGCCTGGGCCAGGGCCGCATTCATGGGCAGCTGCCCGCTGGTCAGCGCACCCAGTGCGGCCCCCAGCAGCAAGGTCAACAGCAGCTTGCGCGGCCGAAAAATAGGCGAATGGACTGTGGATTTCATCGTGTTTCAACTCTGCAAAAAATAGTACTGCCAGCGCACCAGGGCTCAGAGACTGGCCTTCCAGCCGCCGCCCAGCGCTTTCACCAGCGTCACCGAGGCGGCGTACAGGCGGCCCTGCAACTGCAGCAGCGCACGCTCCGTGTTCAAACTGGTGGCCTGCACGCTGACCACTGCGGTATAGGGGGCGGTGCCAGCGCGGTACTGGCTTAGGGTGGCGCGCTCGGCGACACGCGCGGACTGCAGCGCAGCACCCTGGAATTCAAGCTCGTGCTGCAACTGTGCCAGCGCGCTGAGGTTGTCTTCCACTTCCTGGAAGCCATTCAGCACGGTCTGGCGATACGCCGCTGCAGCAGCATCGAAGGCCGCCTTGGCCTGGTCGTTCTGCGCGCTGCGCAGCCCACCATCAAATAGACTGGCGGCCAGCGTACCGCCAACCGCCCAGGCTTCATACGGCGTATAAAACCAGTTGTCCAGCAAGGGGCCGGCGTTGCCGTAGGCCGCGCTCAGCGTCAGGTTGGGAAACCAGGCCGCCTTCACCACGCCGATATTGGCATTGGCTTGCGCCACGCGCCGCTCGGCGGCAGCAATGTCGGGACGCCGCTCGAGCAACTCGGACGGCATCAGGCCCGGCACCGATGGCAATTGCGGCAAGCTGGCATCGGCGGCCAGGCGCGCAATCGCAAACTGCGCCGGCAACTTGCCGCTCAGCACGGCGATGGCGTGTTCCAGTTGCGCGCGTGACAGCAACACATCCTGCGCCTGGGCCTGGGCCGCCGCCAGCGTGGCATTTGCCAGTTCGACATCGGTCTGGCTGGCCACGCCCAAGCGCAACTGGGCCTGGGTGATATGCAAGGCCTTGGTATAGCCGTCTACCGTGCGTGCGTACAAATCGCTCTGGCGGTCTAGCATGCGCAACTGCAGATAGTCGTTCACCAGCGTGGCCTGCAAGGTCAGGCGCGCGGCGGCGAAATCGTCGGCACTGGCCTGCGCCGCGGCACCGGCAAGTTCCACCGAGCGGCTGACGCGGCCCCAGAAATCCGGCTCCCAACCGGCCTGCAACGACCAGGCATGCGAATTGCCCAGCGTTGACACGCCCTGTGTAAAACTCTCACCACGGCCGGCGCTGGCACTCAGCCCCAGGGTCGGCAGATTCGCCGCCTGGGCCGCCGGCACCAGGGCCAGTGCCTGGCGGTACTGGGCCTGGGCCTGGGCCAGGGTCTGGCTCGACTGCATGGCCTGCTCCAGCAACTGGTTCAGCGTTGCATCCTGGAACACCGCCCACCAGGCCTGCTGGCTATCGGCCTGGCCCGGCTGCGCCGGCTTCCAGGCTGCACTTTCCTTGAACGCTGGCGCCGACGCATCGGCCAGCGCTGCCGGGCGCTGGTAGTCCGGCCCGACGGCGCAGCCCGCCAATAAAAGCAGCGCGAGTGCAGCGGCCCAGGGAGCTGCTGCCGCACGCGGACGCGGTGCGACTAGCAGGCGATTGAAATGATAAAACATGTGATTTTTCCAACAGGAGCCCAGACTATAGGTTGCGCACTCAAACAGAACACTGTCAGTCAAATGACAAAGCTGTCAGAAATGGACTGTGGTCGCTGGATAGTGGCCTGCCAAGGGTCCGCCCAGTCCCAACCGTCGCTGGGTAGCTAAGCGTGTGCGCGCCGCACCAGCATGGCCGCAAACGCATCAAAGGCCTTTTGCATCACGGCCGGTTTGTACGGGTAGACATCAACCGGGTCAGCGGCGTGGATGATGCCGCGGCTATCAGCTTCGAATACCAGCAAGCGCCCGTCCGGGCCTTCGGCGCAATCTATTGTCACGTAGTCCAGTTGCAAGGCAGCGGCAATCGACGCCAACGCGGGCCGGAAGCGGCGCGCAAAGTCCTGCGCAAAGCCTTCCATAAAGCGCTGCTCTTCCAGCCGCTTGGCCAGGCTGTCGCCCATGCCCGCCGAAAGATAGTGCACCATCCAGTTTGCCGAGATAGCCAGGTGGCAAATATAGGGTTCACCATCGATCAGCACAATGCGCATTTTCCGGTAGCAGCCGTCGGCAGACTGGTAGTCCAGGTACTGGGCCGCGTAATAGGCGTCAGCTGGATGGTCGGCGTAATAGGCTAGCAGTGCCCCGGCGTGGTCTATGCGTTGCAGGCCCGTGCCACCCTGGGTGTCGATCGGTCGCAGGGTGATCGGATAGGCCATGTCCGGCGCCGCGCCCGGCAGCAGGCGCTGGGTTTGTGGCATGCAGACGCCGGGCAGGTCTTTGAGCAGCTGGTAGCAGCGCTCGCGTGCGCAGTGGAGAATGCACGCCGGGCGATTGATAAGCGGCGTGGGCCAGTGGCTCAGCGCGGAGTCCAGCTTGGCCAGCAATGGCACATTGCGGCTGGATTCACCCATGGCAATAAACGCCAGGTCGTGCGCGGGCAGAACAGCGGGCAGCGACTCGTCAGGCAAAAGGTACAGAATTTCGGTTTGTATGGCACTGCCATGCAACACAAATTCAATCGGCGTGTTGTCCTGCATTTGCCCCGGCCCCATCACTACCAGCAGGCGCAGCAATGGCGCCTGCGCACCCTGAATGCGGAACA